>JBKEBN010000058.1:0-21626 GCA_047973175.1 Leucobacter sp. | reverse complement strand
GCCACGATCGACCTCCTGTCGCAGGGGCGCATCGCGCTGTTCGCCATCGACGAGGCCCACTGCGTGTCGCAGTGGGGCCACGACTTCCGCCCCGACTACCTGCGCCTCGGGTCGCTCGCCGAGCGCTGGCCCGACGTGCCGCGCATCGCGCTCACCGCGACCGCGACCCCCGAGACGCACCGCGAGATCACCGAGCGGCTGCACCTCTCGGGCGCGCGGCACTTCGTGTCGAGCTTCGACCGGCCCAACATCCGCTACCGCATCGTCTCGAAGCAGAACGCCCGCGCCCAGCTCATCTCGTTCGTGCGCGGCTCGCACGCCGGCGAGGCGGGCATCGTCTACGCGCTCAGCCGCAAGCGGGTGGAGCAGACCGCGGCGGCGCTGCGCGACGCCGGAGTCGACGCCGTCGCCTATCACGCCGGACTGCCCGCGCACGAGCGGCTCGAGGCGCAGACCCGCTTCCTGCGCGAGGACGGCGTGGTGGTGGTCGCGACCATCGCCTTCGGCATGGGCATCGACAAGCCCGACGTGCGCTTCGTCGCCCACATCGACCTCCCCAAGTCGATCGAGGGCTACTACCAGGAGACCGGCCGCGCAGGCCGCGACGGCCTCCCCTCCGAGACCTGGCTCGCCTACGGCCTGCAAGACGTGGTGCAGCAGCGGCAGATGATCGAGAGCGGCGAGGGCGATCCCGCGACCCGCGCCAACCAGTCGCGGCACCTGGGCCACATGCTCGCGCTCTGCGAGGGCGTCGAGTGCCGGCGGGCTTTCCTGCTGCGCTACTTCGGTCAGGATCCCGCGTCGCCGACGTACGCCTGCGGCAACTGCGACGTCTGCCTCGACCCTCCGAAGCTGTGGGACGCCACGATCCCGGCCCAGATGCTGCTCTCGACCGTCATTCGCACGCAGAAGGAGCGCGGCCGCACCTACGCGGCCGGTCAGCACATCGACGTGCTGCGCGGCGTCGGCTCCGAGCGCGTCACCCAGATGCGGCTCGACGAGCTCTCGACCTGGGGCATCGGCAAGGAGTGGTCGGTGGCGCAGTGGCGCGGCCTCGTGCGGCACCTGCTCGCGGTCGGACTGCTCGAGGCCCGCGGCGAGTGGGGCGTGCTGGCACCGACCGAGGCCGCGAAGCCCGTGCTGCGCGGAGCGGAGCAGGTGCACATGCGCGAAGAGGTGGTCGTTCGGGCCGCGGGCCGCGGCGGGCGCGCGTCCGGTGCGGCGTCCGGATCCACAGCCAAACGCTCTGCCGCCGCAGCCGATCTCTCACCCGAGCAAGCCGAGACCTTCGAGCGGTTGCGCGAGTGGCGCGCCGGTGAAGCGCGCAAGCAGGGCGTGCCCGGCTACGTGGTGTTCGGCGACGCTACGCTGGCCGCCCTGGCCGTGCACCGACCGAACTCGGACGAGGAACTGCTGGCGATCTCGGGGATCGGCGCGGTGAAGCTCGAGCGCTACGGCGCGGCTGTGCTCGAGGTGCTGGCCGCCGCCTGACCCGCTGCCGCCGCCTGCCGCTCCCGCCGCCTGCTCTCCTCCTCTGCTGCCGCCTGCCGCTCCTGCCTTCTGCCCTCCCACGACTCCCACGCTCTCTCGCTCCACCTCTCCCAGTCCTCCCGCCTCCTGCTCTCCTCCTCCGTTCCCTCTGAAAGACGCAAACGGTCGATATCAGCCCCAATACCGACCATCTGCGTCTTCCAGGGACCTAGTGTGCTGCGCTGGGCAGAGGTGCCGAGTTGGTCGGGGACGCGGCCCACTCGCGCAGCACCTCGTCCCACGGCGTCGGCTGCAAACCGAACTCGGTCGTGAGGCGGCCGGGGCGCAGTTCGCTCGGTGCCGCCCAGAGGTAGCGCTGCCGGAAGAGTTCGCGGGTGGTGGGCGAGACCGGCGCGCAGAGCGCGAAAGCCGCAGCCGGGATGCGGCTGATACCGGCGCGCGGGTGTCCGACAGCGGCGGCCGCGTCGATCATCATTTGCCGCTGCGACCTCGCGGGCCCGGTCGGTGCCGCGAGGATCGTGCCGCCTGTCGCGGCGAGGGGCGCGGCCTCGATCATCGCGCGAGTGAGGTCGGGCAGATAGGTGACCGCGTGCGGTGCGTCGGGATCGCCCATGACCCAGGCGCGGTGGCCCGCTGCGGCCGGCCCGAGCACGGTCGCCAGAATCACCGAGGCTTTGGGGCGGGCGGTTGGACCCACCAGGTCCGAGGCGACGACGGAGGCGGTCCGCGCCGGGTGCGCGGCACGAGCCGACAGCAGGTCTGCGCGCACGCGGCCCAGCGGAGAGACCGGTGCGATCCGGCTGTCTTCTCGGAGGTCGCGGGCACCCAGGCCGAACGCGTAGACCGATTCGGGGAATACGACGGGGATGCCGAGTTCGGCGGCGACGTCCATCACCGCGGTTTCGCGCTGCGGCAGCTCGCGTCGCCAGGCGGCGGCCGAGTAGCTCGCGTGGATGCAGTGGAACACCGCGTCGCACCCGGCTGCGGCGGTGCGCACCGCGACCCGGTCGCCGGCGTCGCCGCTGATGACGGTGGCACCGGCGACCGCTGCCAGGCTGCGCCGCAACACCCTGACCTCGTGGCCCGTGGCGATGAGGTCGCGGGTGAGCTGGGAACCGATCTGGCCGGCACCGGTGATGAGGAAACGCATGGGAGACTCCGTCCGCGGTTGGGTATTTTGTGAGCACTGCTCTCTTTGTTGACATCACACTAGTGATGCGACGCGAGAAAATCAAGAGCGCTGCTCGCAAAATTGCCGGCTCTCCCGTTGAGTGGCAGACTGGCGGACATGGATCGTCCGCGCCGCACCCACGCAGAGGCCCGCGCGCAGATGCGCGAGGGCATTCTTCGCCTGGGCAATGAGCAGCTCGCCGAGGTGGGGGCGGCCGCCCTGTCGGTGCGCGAGATCGCCCGCGGGCTCGGCGTGGCCTCCTCCGCGATCTATCGTCACGTGTCGAGCAGGGACGAACTGCTCACGCTGCTGCTGGTGAGCGCCTACACCGATATCGCGGACTCGGTGCTGGAGCAAATCGATCCCCGGGCCTCGTCGGCGTCTCGACTCGCGCAGCTCACCGGCGGTGTGCGCGGCTGGGCGGTGCGACACCCGGCCCGCTGGGCGCTTGCGTACGGTTCTCCCGTGCCCGGCTACGCCGCGCCGGCCGAGCAGACCACGGGGCCGGGCACTCGGGTGATGGCGGCCTTTCTGGCGCTGCTCGCCGAGGGTAACGCCCCTGAGTCGCTTGCCTCGCCGAAGTCGTCGGTCTCGGACGCGCTTGCGGCGGAGCTCGCGTCGGGGGCGGAGGAACTCGGCGTGGCGGCGGATCCCGCGCTCGCGGCAGCGGCGGTGGAGGCCTGGACGGGATTGATCGGGCTGGTCAGCGCCGAGGTGTTCGGTCAGCTGGGTCGTGAGCTCGCCCAGCACGGCGCTGAGCTGCTCGAGCGGTGGACAACCGCTGTCGCGACACGGTTCGGCCTCGCCTGACGGATCTCCGGGCTATACGGATTCGAGTCTCGGCGTCAGTGCCGCAGGTACACCGGATCCAGCGCGACGAGCAGCGCCGCGGTCCAGTGGCACAGGAAGGCCAGCACGGTGAGCGCGTGGAAGATCTCGTGGAAGCCGAACACTCCCGGCACGGGGTTGGGGCGTTTGATCCCGTACACCACCGACCCGAGCGTGTAGAGGAGCCCGCCGACGATCACCAGCACCATCGCGGCGAGGTTGGCCCGAGCGATATCGACGATGAACATCACTGCGGCCCACCCGAGCAGCACGTAGAGCGGCACGTACAGCCAGCGCGGGGCTCCGATCCAGAACACCCGAAACCCGATGCCGATCAGCGCGCCCGACCACACCAGCACGAGCAGCAGGATCCCCTTGTTCAGCGGCAGCGCGAGCAGCGAGATCGGCGTGTATGTGCCCGCGATCAGCAGAAAGATGTTGGCGTGGTCGAGGCGTCGGAAGATCTGCTTGGTGTGCGGTTTCCAGTTGAAGCGGTGGTAGAGCGCCGAGACCCCGAAGAGCAGCATGCTCGTGAGCGTGAACACGGCCGAGGCCCACTTCGCGATCGGCCCGTGCGCGAGCGAGATGAGCACGATGCCTGCCGCGACGCTGATGGGGAACATGCCGGCGTGGATCCAGCCGCGCCAGCGCGGCTTGGGATCGAGGGGCGCGGAGGCGACCGGATCGTGCTCGTGCTCGTGCGGTCCGCGAGGTTGATCGTCGCGGTGGTCGAGCGCGTCGGCGAGGAGCGGCAGGGAGAGACTGTCGGGCTCGGGGAAGGAATGCTCGGTGTGGTCGGGATCCGGAGTTCCGCGCGAAGTCATACCGTCGAGTGTATGTTCCTCACAGAATCGTGAGGGCATATGTGTTGAGAATAGCCAGTGTCCTGCGCCGGAGGTTCGTTCGTATAGACCGGTGCTCTCGGGGTGTCTCGCAAGGCGGAGGAGAAGGCTTTGCTGGCGCGCACTGCTCGGGGCAGAACGCAGAGCGTTCTGCTGCAGGGCGCGGTGGTGCCACCGCGCCAGAAGTCGACGACGACAACGCAGCGAGACGACCTGAGAGTGCCGGGATATACGACGCGAATTTCCGGCGCAGGACGCCAGTGCGTCTGTGGGGACCGGGTCTTGCGCGTGTGCGCATCGGTGTTCTCGGCGGGTAACCGATCGCGCTCGACCAGAGACCCTTGCGAGGGGCGCGCATCAGCGCACCCTCTGAGATCCAGATTCGGGCACCCGCGGGCGATACACTCTGAGGGTGAGTGCCCCGCCCAAGACGCCGCGCGCCGGTCTGCTGTACCGGCTGTATCAGCGGCGGCTGCGCCGGGAGATCGATCCGGGCCGCGTGCCGCACCACATCGCCGTGATCGTCGACGGGAATCGGCGCTGGGCCAAGCAGCGGCTGCAGGAGCGTGCCTCGTTCGGGCATCGCGCGGGCGCGCAGAAGGTGCCGGAGTTTCTCGGCTGGTGCGAAGAGGCCGGCGTCGCCACGGTGACGCTCTACCTGCTCTCGGCGGACAACCTGCGGGCTCGCGATCGTCAGGAGCTCAACGATCTGTTCGACATCATCGCCGAGCTCGCGACGCAGCTCGCAGACAATCCGCGCTGGCGGGTGAAGCACGTCGGAGTCTGCGAGGGGCTCTCTCCCGTGCTGACCGAGGCGCTTCGGAGCGCCGAGCAGCGCACCGCCGATCACGATGGCCTGCACATCAATCTTGCCGTCGGTTACGGCGGCCGCAGCGAGATCACTGCCGCTATGCGCAGCGTCATCGCCGAACACCAGGCCTCGGGCGGCACCATCGACACCCTGGCTGAACGCCTCACCCCCGAGATCATCGGCGAGCACCTCTGGACGCGGGGTCAGGCCGATCCCGATCTCGTCATCCGCACCTCGGGCGAGCAGCGGCTCTCCGACTTCATGATCTGGCAGTCGGCGCACTCCGAGTTCTACTTCGTGGAGGCGCTCTACCCGGACCTGCGCGAGGTCGACTTTCTGCGCGCGCTGCGAGACTACTCCTCGCGGCAGCGACGGCTCGGAGGGTAAGCGTGTTGCGCGACCTGGGCCTGCCCGATCTGACCGGTCAGCGCGTGCTGGTGACCGGTGCTTCGGGCGGTATCGGGAGCGGGATCGCGCGGCGCTTCGCAGCCGCAGGTGCGCGGGTCGCGGTGCACTACCGGGGCGGCACCGCGGCGTCGGTCGACGCTGCGACCGCGCTGGTCGAGGAGTTGAGGAGCGGCGTCGAGGCGGGTGGCGTCGGCGGGCGCGGCACCGCGGGCGGTGCGGGCGGGCGCGGCGCTGATGAGCGCGCTACTGATAAGCGCGTTGCTGACGGCGGCAGCGCAGGTGAGGTGCGCGGGCGCGGCCCGCAGGGACGCGGAGACGCTGCCGTTGCGGTGCGGGCCGACCTGGCCGTTCCCGGCTCCGCGGCTGCCCTCATCGAGGCGACGGTGCGCTCCCTCGGGGGCATCGACGGGCTCGTTAACAACGCCGGTGTTCAGCCGCTCGCCCCGCTCGCCGAGATGTCGCGCGAGGAGTGGGACGAGGTGCTGGGCACCAATCTCGGTGCCGTGTTCGAACTGTCTCGTGAAGCCGCTGCCGCTATGCGGCGCGGCGGCTGGATCACCCACATCGCCTCCATCGAGGCCAGTCGCCCGGCTCCGGCCCATGCGCACTACGCCGCTGCGAAGGCGGGGCTCGTGATGCACGCCCGCGCGGCGGCGCTCGAACTGGGCGCGGCCGGAATCCGGGTCAATACCGTTTCTCCCGGGCTGGTGGATCGGCCCGGCCTCGACGAGGCCTGGCCCGCGGGCGTCGAAAGCTGGATCGCACGAGCACCCCTCGGGCGGCTCGCGACCGCTGAGGACGTCGGCAACGCCTGCGTGCTGCTGGCGTCGCCGGCTGCCTCGTTCATCACGGGTCAGGATCTCGCGGTGGACGGCGGCATGCTGGCGACACCCGGCTGGGGGTAAGACGGCGGCCGATTGAACGGAGCCGGGCACGCGGAGTCGAAGCATCTATAGGTGGTTGAGCGGAGCGCAGCCCCCCACCAGGTGGTTGAGCGGAGCGTAGCCCCCCACCAGGTGGTTGAGCGGAGCGCAGCGGAGTCGAAACTACCGGGTCTGAGTTTCCTCGGAAAGTTTCCTCGGATTGCTGGGGTGTCTGGTTTCGACTGCGGCCTGCGGCCTTCGCTCAACCACCTGAATAGGCCTGCGGCCTTCGCTCGTGCCTGCACAGAGGGGGTGCCCTTATGTCAGTCGGTGCCTTCATAGGTGGTTGAGCGGAGCGCAGCGGAGTCGAAACTACCGGGTTGGAGTTTTCTCGGACAGCTGGGGTGCCTGGTTTCGACTGCGGCCTGCGGCCTCCGCTCAACCACCTGAATAGGCCTGCGGCCTTCGCTCAACCACCTGAATAGGCCTCCGGCCTTCGCTCAAGCACCTGAATAGGCCTCCGGCCATCGCTCAACCGCTTGAAAAACAGGGCGTCCCGCTTTCCTGATGTCGGTGTCGCTGTCTATGTCGGTGGCTGGCGATACAGTGGGCGGTGTATTCGCAACTGCACCAGAGCGGCGGCGCAGGTGCCGGAAATATCGGAGAGAAGGAGGCGCGATGACCGAAACCGTGTTGAGAGCCGACGCGATGCTGACACCCGGGGGAGTGGTGGTTGACGCCGAACTCGCTTTCGACGAGACGGGTCGCATCGTCTACGCGGGATCCGCCCGATTAGACGAACCCGGTGCCTTAGACGCGCCCGCTGTCGCTGAGCGCGTCACCCACGATCTTGCCGGGCACGTGCTCATGCCCGGTCTCGTGAACGGGCACACCCACTCCGCGATGACGCTGTTGCGCGGGGTCTCAGACGACGACGGCTTCATGCCGTGGCTCGCGGCTGTGCAGGCGCTTGAGCAGCACCTCACCCACGAAGACGTCGAGGTGGGGTTGCAGCTCGCGATGGTCGAGATGATCGAGACCGGCACTGTCGCGTTCGCCGATATGTACCACTGGGACGAGCAGCTCATCGAGCTGGTGCGCGCAGCCGGAATGCGCGCGATGGTCGCGCTCGCCTCCTTCGCGCCTGAGGCGGTCGGCTTTCCCGGTGTCTCGTCCTGGACCGGGTCGGAAGCGACCGATGAGACCGAAAAGCTCGCCGAGCGATTCACGGGAGATCCGCAGATCCGCGTCGCCTACGGGCCGCACGCTCCGTACACTTGCCCGCCCGAGTTCCTGCGCGACATCGCTTCGCGCGCGGTCGATCTTGGCATCCCGATCCACACCCACATCTCGGAGTCCGCGGCGGAGGTCGAGCAGATCCGAGAGCGCTACGGCGCGACACCGGCAGATCACCTCGACTCCCTCGGGCTGTTCGAGGCAGATGTGCTCGCGGCCCACTGCGTACACCTCACCGAGAACGAGATATCGCTGCTCGCCCGCACCGGCACTGCGGTGAGCCACAACCCGGTCTCGAACCTGAAGCTCGGCAACGGCATCGCGGCTCTGCCCGCCTGGCAGCGGTCGGGTCTGCGCATCTCGCTCGGCACCGACTCGGTGGCGAGCAACAACACCCTCGACCTCTTCGAGGAGATCAAGACCGGCACCATCTTGCATCGCGGCGCACACGAAGACGCGGGTATCGTGCGAGCATCCGACGTGCTCGAGATCGCGACCGCGCGCGGTGCAGAAGCGATCGGCTTTCCCGACTCGGGGGCGCTCGCGGTCGGCCGCCTGGCCGACGTCATCGCGCTCGACGTCACGGGATCCAGCGCCGCGCCCCTCGACCTGACCGCCGAGCCGGCCGCGCTCATCTCCCACCTGGGTTTCGCGGCGACCGGTGCCGACGTGCGGCACGTATTCATCGGCGGTCGCCATGTCTACTCCGACGGAGAGCACCTGACGCTCGACGCCGCGTCGATCCGCTCCCGAGCCGCGGCGGCGCGCAAGCGGCTCACCGCATCTGCTCGCTGACCTGCAACGAAAGGCATTTCTCATGGCACCCGTACGACTTTCCCCCGACGCCGAGCTTCCGCTGCTGCGCGTCTGCGTATCCGACCTCGCCGATCGGGCGCTCGTCGTCGGCGACCCCGGCCGTGCGGCTCGGGTCGCAGAGCGCCTCGACGGTGCGCGGCGGCTCGCTGCCAACCGCGAGTATCACGTCTATGCGGGCAGCCACCGGGGCGTTCCGGTGACCGTTGCCTCGCACGGCGTGGGTGCGGCCGGTGCCGCCGTCTGCTTCGAAGAACTCGCGCGCGGGGGAGTGACCCGCATCATTCGCTCGGGAACGGCCGGCGGGATGCAACCGAACATCGTCGACGGCGCGATCGTGGTCGCGACCGGGGCCGTGCGCGAAGACGGAGTGAGCCACCAGCTCGTGCCGACGCAGTTTCCCGCGATAGCGACGCCGTCGCTCACCCTCGCGCTCGAAGCCGCTGCCGCAGAGACCGGGCTCGACGTGCACAGCGGCATCGTGGTGACCGGCGACATGTTCTATCCGAGCGATGTGATCACCGGCGTCGACCTGCCGATGTGGCAGCGCGCAGGCACCGTGGCAGTCGAGATGGAAGCAGCGGCGCTGTTCGTCATCGCCTCGCTGCACGGTATCGAGTCTGGCGCGGTGTTCGCGATCGACGGCAATCCGCTCGCCGCGAAGAACGAGTCGATGGACGGCTACGATCCCTACCGCGAGATCGTGACCCGGGCCGTCGACGGGGCGCTGGGGGCCGCACTCGACGTGCTGGTGTCCTAGCGTTCTAGCGTCCCGCAGCCCCTATCCGCTCGATCACTACGCGATACGCGAGCGATCGAACGCGTCGAGGCTGATGCCCTGATCCAACACCTGCTTGGCCCACTTCTTCGCGGAGTGCAGACTGTGGTCGCGGTAGTTGCCGCAGCTCACGGCCTCCGTGCCAGGCACATCGTCCCAGGTGACGCGTTCGACCAGATCCTCGAGCGAACTCTTGATCGCGGTCGCAACGGTTTCGGTCGACGGCTCACCCCACGCGATCAGGTGAAAGCCGGTGCGGCAGCCGAACGGCGAGATGTCTATGAGTCCGTCGAAGCGGGTGCGCAGCAGCGCCGCGAGCGTGTGCTCGATCGTGTGCAGGCCGGCGGTCGGAATCTCACCGGCGTTCGGTTGCACGAGCCGGATGTCGAAGTTGGAGATGGCGTCGCCCCTCGGGCCGTGCTCGACCCCGATCAGACGCACGTACGGCGCGAGCACCTTCGTGTGGTCGAGGGAGAAACTCTCGACCTCGGCAAGTTCGACATCGCTCATCCGGCCAGTGTATCCGGCCTCGGCGATGCCGTAGCGTCCGGTGCGGAGGTGCCGCGGTGCCGCGCGTGAAAGTTGGTCGCCCTTTGTCCGCTTAAACACCGTCTCTTAAGCGGACAAAGGGCGACCAACTTTGTGGGCCACCGACGCCCAGGGACCGCGATTGCTTATGCGGCCTTCGCGAGGTCGCGGCGGGTGAGCACGATGCGTGCGCGGGAGCCCGGTGCGGCGGGATCCTCGTCCACCCGCACGTCCCAGCCAGCGCGGCCGAGGCGGTGCAGATCGGCACGTGCCTCAGAGAGGCTGTCGGTCTCGACCAGGTACAGCGTGCGCCCCGAGGCGCGGTAGACCGAGCGGTGCTGCGCCCAATCGGGCACGTGCATCTCGTGGTCGCCTCCGAGGGAGTGGTAGGGGGTGCGCAGCGGGTGCACCCGCTGCTGGTCGTGCTGTTTGTTGAAGTGTTGTCTCATGATGAATCCTTATCTGTGCGCACCGCTGCGGTGCGCGAATACGTGGAGCGCACGGTGCATGCCAAGGAAGGCCTGTGGAAAAGGCCGCTGCCGTGCTGCTGAGCCCGGCGAGATGACGCGGAGTTGATCTGTCGACGCCCTGTATCAGTCCGATGCCATCGGGCGGAAACGCGTGTTGCTCGCAAGCTCAGCTTTTCAGTATAGAACAGATCTTCGAAAAGCGCTACCCTTGGTAGTTGCGTCGGCGTTGACCTCGCCTGACGGCGGCCGTCACAGAACAGGGGAACATCGATGACAGAGCCCGCAACACTGCTGGTGTTCGCGCACCGCGACGAGGCCTCGGCCTTTGCCGACGTGCCTCACCTCGTGACCGGGGTCGGCAAGGTGAATGCCGCAGTGACACTGGCGAGCGCGCTCGCCGCGGGCGATGCCGACCGGGTCGTGGTGCTCGGCACCGCCGGGGTCGTCGGCGACGGGGTGGATCGCCCGAGTCTCGATGACGTGTACCAGATCGCGGGCGCGGTGCAGCACGACTTCTCCCTGCCGTCGCCGGAGTTGCGTCCGGCCGGCTGCGCGATCCTGCCCCCCGCGCGCACCGCGGTGATCGCGACCGGCGACCTCTTCGTGAAGAGCGACTCGCAGCGCGCGCACATCGCGAGCCTCGGTGCCGCGCTCGTCGACATGGAGACGTACGCGTACGCGAGCGTCTGCGAGCGATTCGGCGTGCCGCTGCAGGTGTTCAAGATCCCCTCGGACTTCGCCGACAGCTCGACCACCGACGAAGAGTGGGACACGATCGTCTTTCGCAAGAGCGAGCAGCTGCGCGAGTTCTGGGACCGGCTGCTGGCCGGGCAGGAACGGTCTGCGACGCAGGAAGGGAATGGCGAATGAGCTCGAGCTTCTTCGCGCTGTTCGACGACATCGCCGTGCTCGCGAAGGCGGCCGCCGCGTCGATCGACGACGTGGCGCTGGGAGCCGCCAAGGCTTCGGCGAAGGCGGCGGGCGTGGTCATCGACGACGCAGCGGTGACGCCGCAGTACGTGCAGGGCATCAACCCCAAACGTGAGCTGCCGGTGATCTGGCGCATCGCTCGCGGTTCGCTCGTCAACAAGGCGATCATCATCACGGCGATCATGCTGCTGAGCGTGTGGGCACCCTGGGTGTTTCCCTGGATGCTGCTGGTCGGCGGCACCTATCTCGCCTACGAGGGCACCGAGAAGGTGTGGCACTGGATCGAGACCCTGCGCGGCAAGGAGCACGAGCACACCGTGGAGGAGGTGCTCGAACGGCCCGAGGTCGACGAGAAGCAGATCGTCGGCAGCGCGGTGCGCACCGACCTCGTTCTCTCGGCGGAGATCATGCTCATCTCGCTCGCGAACATCGACGCGAGCGGATGGCTCATGCGGCTTGCGATTCTCATCGCAGTCGGGATCGCGATGACCGGGGCCGTATACGGTGCCGTCGCGCTGCTGGTGAAGATGGACGACGCGGGGCTGTGGCTGATGCGACGCCGCATCGCTAAACCGCTGCGCGCTCTCGGTCTGGGGATGGTGCGGGCGATGCCCGCGGTGTTCCGCGTGATCAGCGTGATCGGCGTCGTCGCCATGCTGTGGGTCGGCGGCCACCTGCTCATCGTGAACCTGCACGAGGTCGGCTGGGATCTGCCGTACGATCTTGCGCACGGTGCGACTCACGCGCTGCACGCCTCCGGTGCCGTGGCCTGGGTGATCGACAGCGGGCTCGCTGCGGTGTTCGGCCTGATCTGGGGCGCGGTGGCCGTGGTGCTCGTGACGCTCGGGAAACGGCTGCTGAGCAGGCCGTAGACGCTATAGGAGGGCCCAGTGCCAACGCAAAAGCCCCCTGCGTTCGCAGGGGGCTTGCCGCGGTGACGGTGGGATTTGAACCCACGGTAGGGGGTTACCCTACACGACTTTTCGAGAGTCGCACCTTCGGCCGCTCGGACACGTCACCGCGAAAAAGAATACGGGATCACCGCCTCGAACGCGAATCGAGGCGAGAACTGCGTCGCGCGGGCGTGTCTCGGCGGGCGGTTCTGGGAAGCTGCTCCGGCGTCCTGCTTGAAGCGATGCCCACGGTGGCATAGGTTGTGCCCCGGCGGCGCACCCGTCAGCGTCAGTGGTCCCCGTTAGGCTCCCCACATGGCAAAAACGACGAATACCTACAGGTGCACCGAGTGCGGTTGGCAGACCTCGAAGTGGGTGGGCCGCTGCGGGGAGTGCCAACAGTGGGGCACGGTTGAGGAGCGGGCCGCGGCCGGGGCGTCACTCGCGCGCACGGTGCGTGCGACCGCCCCGGCATCGGGGCGCACCGCGCGACCCATCACCGAGTTGCGGGGCGACACGGTGCGGCATGCGCCGACGGGTATCGGGGAGTTGGACCGGGTGCTCGGCGGCGGGGTGGTGCCCGGGGCTGCGATTCTGTTCTCGGGCGAGCCCGGCGTCGGAAAGTCGACGCTGCTGCTCAGCGCTGCGGCACGGGCCGCGGCCGGCGGATCGCGGGTGCTCTATGCGAGCGGTGAGGAGTCGACCGGGCAGATTCGCATGCGGGCGGAGCGCACGGGAGCGCTGTATGACGAGCTGTACCTTGCGAGCGAGACCGATCTCGCGAGTGTGCTCGGTCACATCGAGGCGGTCGATCCCGGGCTCGTCATCGTCGATTCGGTGCAGACGCTCGCGAGCGATCAGGTCGAGGGGAGCCCGGGCGGTCCGGCGCAGGTGCGCGAGGTGGCGTCGGCGCTGATTCGGGTGGCGAAGGAGCGGGGCACTCCCGTGATTCTGGTGGGGCACGTCACGAAAGACGGCTCGGTGGCGGGGCCGCGCCTGCTCGAGCACCTCGTCGACGTGGTGTGCCACTTCGAGGGAGACCGGCAGACGGCGCTGCGCTTTCTGCGCACGCTCAAGAACCGCTTCGGCCCGACCGACGAGATCGGTTGCTTCGAGATGACCGGGGCGGGTATCGCCGAGGTGCCCGATCCGAGCGGTCTCTTCCTCAGTCGCACCGCGGCTCCGGTGAGCGGCACGTGCGCAACCGTCGCCCTGGAGGGGCGGCGGGCGCTGCCCGTCGAGGTGCAGGCACTGGTGGCGAAGAGCGCCACGCCCAACCCGCGGCGGGTGACGAGCGGGGTCGATCCCTCGCGCGTAGCCATGATCCTCGCCGTGCTCGAGCGGCGCATGGGTGCGCGTCTGCACGATCAAGACGTGTACGTGTCGACGGTCGGCGGCGTCAAGCTCGCGGAGCCCGCGGCCGATCTCGCGATCGCGCTGGCCGTGCTCTCGGCGGTGAGGGATCGGCCCCTGCCGCACAACCTGGCGGCGTTCGGCGAGATCAGTCTGGCGGGCGAAGTGCGGCCGGTCGTCGGAGGAGCGCAGCGTGCGAGCGAGGCCGCCAGGCTCGGTTACGCGCGCACCATCGATGCCGCCTCGGAGACACTCGACCGGGCGCGGAAGGGCGCGGGGCTGTAACGGGGAGGGTAGACTTAACGCTCGTGAGCAAGAACACCGTAGACGTTGTCCTCATCGGCGGCGGCGTGATGAGCGCCACTCTCGGCACGCTGATCAAGCAGGTCCAGCCCGACTGGAGCATGGAGATCTTCGAGTCCCAGACCGCGGTGGCGACCGAGAGCACCAACGCCTGGAACAACGCGGGTACCGGCCACGCCGCGCTCTGCGAGCTCAACTACATGCCCGAGGGCGCTGACGGCAGCCTGTCGCCAGACAAGGCCATCCAGATCAACGAGCAGTTTCAGCTCTCGCGGCAGTGGTGGGCGTCGCTCGTGAAAGAGGGCGTGCTGGGAGAGCCCTCCTCGTTCATCAACCCCACCCCTCACATGACCTTCGTGCGCGGAGAAGCCAACGTCGACTACCTGCGCCGACGCCACGAGATACTCAAGACCGAACCGCTCTTCTCCGACATGGAGTTCAGCGAAGACCCCGAACAGATCGCCGAGTGGGCTCCGCTGCTCGTCGACCGCCGCGCCTCGGACGAGGTGTTCGCCGCGACTCGCTCGGAGAGCGGCACCGATGTCGACTTCGGCTCGGTCACCCGTCGGCTCTTCGACCACCTCGTGCTGCAGGGCGCGAGGCTGCACCTCAGCACGCCAGTGCAGAAACTGCAGCGCCTCAGCGACGGCACGTGGGACGTCTGTCTGAAGCCCACCTCGGGTATGGGGCACGAGCGTGTCAACGCGAAGTTCGTATTCGTCGGGGCCGGCGGCGGCGCGCTGCAGCTGCTGCAGTCGTCGAAGATCCCCGAGATTCGCGGGTTCGGCGGTTTCCCCATCAGCGGCAAGTTTCTCAAGACCGACAACCCCGAGATCGTGAAGCACCACCGTGCCAAGGTGTACGGCAAGGCCGCGGTCGGCGCTCCGCCGATGTCGGTTCCGCACCTCGACACCCGCATCGTCAACGGCAAGGTGAGCCTGCTCTTCGGACCGTACGCCGGTTTCAGCCCCAACTTCTTGAAGAAGGGTTCGTGGTGGGATCTGCCCGGCTCCGTGCGCGGGCACAACCTCGGCCCGATGCTCAAGGTCGGTGTGACGCAGTTCTCGCTGGAGAAGTACCTGGTCGGCGAGGTGCTTGCGAACCGTGACAAGCAGATGGCGACGCTGCGCGAGTACATGCCGACGGCCCGCACAGAAGACTGGGAGATGATCACCGCCGGTCAGCGCGTGCAGGTCATGAAGAAGGATCCGCAGAAGGGCGGCATCCTCCAGTTCGGCACCGAGGTCATCACCGGCGGAGAAGGCTCGATCGCCGGTCTGCTCGGCGCGTCACCCGGTGCTTCGACCGCGGTCTTCGCAATGCTCGGCGTGCTCGAGCGCTGCTTTCCCGAGCAGTTCGAAGGCCAGTGGAAGCAGGTCTTCAAGCAGAAGGTGCCGTCGCTCGGCGAGGGGCTCAACCAAGACGCCGCTGCTGCCGCTGCGTCGCTCGCCGAGACGGCAGAGGTGCTGAAACTCACTGCGCCGGCCGAACCCGAAGGGCTTTAGCCTCGAAACCTCCGCGGTCAGTCCTCGAGCATGCGCTCGAGGAACTCCGCGGTGTCTTCCCAGCCCTCCACCGCACGGCAGGGCACTCCGAGTGCCTTCACGGGAAAGTCGTTGCCGTCGGGATCGAGCCGATCGCCCACGAACAGCATCTCCGCCAGCGGAATGCCGGTGTGCGCCTCGAGCTTGCGCATGCCGTAGGCCTTGTCGATGCCGCGACGGGTGATGTCGACCGACGTGGATCCGCCGCTGCGCACCTCCAACCCGGGCAACCGCTCGGCAACCGCGGCCCGCAGGGCGTTCTTCTTCGCACCGTCCGCGTCCCACCGCTGCTTCGCTTCCACGGGGGCCCGCTGGCCGAGAGCGGAGAAGGTGACCTGCGAGCCGCGATCCTCGAGGATGTCGCCCCATGTCTCGGTCTCCCACAGACCCAACCGCTCGGCCTCCTCGCGCACCGCCGCAAAGGCCGCATCGCGCTCCGCGGGCGAAAGGTTCTCGCGGTACACCGTCACCCACGCGCCGTTCTCTCGGCGTTCGTAGCGGGTTCCGCACGTGGGCAGCAGGTGCAGCCTCTGCAGGGCGGCCTCGTCGAGGCCCTCGTACGCGTCGAGTCGGTGCACCAACTGAGCCTCGAACTGCTCGAAGTTGCCCCCCGATATCACCGCGACCGTGGTGCGATCCAGCAGCCGCGCGAACACCGCGAGCATGCGCGGGTCGACGGGCGACTTCGACGGGGCAAGGGTGTCATCGAGGTCGAAGGCGACGAGTTTCGGAGTAGCGTTCACCGCACGATTTTCGCACGGGTGGTGACCCGCGTGCGAACCTCGTGTGTGCCGGCGGCGGGGATCCCGCGCCTCGAACAGCACCTCGACTGGTGTCTCGCGCTGGAGGTTCGTTCGTATAGACCGGTGCTCTTGGGGTGTCTCGCAAGGCGGAGGAGGAGGCTTTGCTGGTGGCAAAGTTGACGACGACAACGCGGCGAGACGCACCAAGAGTGCCGGGATATATGACACGAACCTCCAGCGCGAGACACCCGCTGCGATGAGTGCGCCCGAACGACCGCTCTCCTCGGGATCTGCGGCCGAGCCTCTCGCGGTATCGAGCCTTTGGGTAGGCTGGTTGCCGTGACCCGACACTTCTTGCGCGACGACGACATCAGCCCTGCCGAGCAGCGGGAGATCCTCGATCTCGCCGCGGAGCTCAAGCGAGAGCCCTACTCGCGACGCCCGCTCGAGGGGCCTCAGTCGGCCGCGATCTTCTTCGACAAGACCTCCACGCGCACGCGTTTCAGCTTCGCCGCGGGTGTCGCCGAACTCGGGGGCAACCCGATCATCATCAACCCGGGCGAAGCTCAGCTCGGGGTGAAGGAGTCGATCTCCGATACCGCGAAGGTGCTCTCGCGCATGGTGTCGCTCATCGTGTGGCGCACCTTCGCGCACTCAGGTCTTGAGGAGATGGCGGCGCACGCGACGGTGCCCGTGATCAACTCGCTCTCCGACGACTTCCACCCGTGCCAGATTCTTGCCGACCTGCAGACGATCCGCGAGCGTCGCGGGGAGCTGACCGGCCTCACCGCCACGTACGTCGGCGACGCGGCGAACAACATGGGCCACTCCTACCTGCTCGGTTTCGCGACCGCGGGGATCCACATCCGTGTCGCGGGGCCCGAGGGCTACCTGCCGAACCCCAGCATCGTTGCCGATGCGACGCGGATCGCCGCCGAGGCCGGCGGCAGCGTAACCGTGCTCACGGATCCGGTCGAGGCGGTCACCGGTGCCGACGTGGTCATCACGGACACCTGGGTGTCGATGGGGCAGGAGGATGAAAAGGCGGAGCGCGTCGCGACCTTCGAAGCGTACCGGGTCACGCCAGAACTGATGGCGCTCGCCGCTGACGATGCCATTTTCTTGCACTGCCTGCCCGCCTACCGCGAGTACGAGGTCGCCCCCGAGGTGATCGACGGCCCGCAGAGCGCGGTGTGGGACGAGGCCGAGAACCGCGTGCACGCGCAGAAGGCGCTGATGACCTGGCTGCTGGAGCGGTCGTAGTGTGAACCCCGGCGACGAGCAGTCGGCTGATCGGATACCCGAGGGGCCGCACCACCCCGGCCATCAGCAGCCGGGTGAGCAGCGCTACGCGCCTCCGGCCCATCCGCAGTACGCGGTGCCCGGCAGCACTCCTGCGGCCTATGCTCCGCGGCCGCCGACCGGTGCCGTCGCGTGGGCGCTCGGCTTTCTCGTATTCATTCCGATTCCGTTCTTCTCCGTGCTCGTCGCGGGCGTAGTGATGATCGCAGTGGGACTGTCGATGCGCAAGGTCGGCGGGATCGCCCGCGCGAACGGTCGCAACGCGGCGAACTGGGGCGTCACCGTGATCGCGCTCACGGTGCTGCTCGTGGGCGGGCACTTCATCATGCTGTACCTGCTCACCAGGGACGGGCCGGTCTCGGGCGGGTTCTTTCCGATCGGCATACTGATCACGATCTGGGTGCTCGTAGTGGTGGCCCATGTTGTCTTTGTGATCATCGGCCTCGTGAAAGCATCGGGTGGAAAGGTCTTTCGGGCACTCGCGATTCCGTTCTTCGGGCCTTGAGTCGCTTGCCGACCCGCTGCATGAGTGATCGTCCGCGGCGCGGTAGTCTGGTCGGGTGACTGAGGGTACCGAGAATACGCAGGGTAACGAGACCGGCAACCGCGCGGCCGAGGCCGGCGCGCTGTGGGGTGGGCGCTTCGCGAGCGGGCCGTCGCCCGAGCTGCAGTTGCTGAGCAAGTCGACGCAGTTCGACTGGGTGCTGGCGCAGTACGACATCGCGGGATCGAAGGCGCACGCTGTGGCGCTCGCCGCCGCCGGCTACCTGACCGAAGATGAGCTGCGCGACATGCGTGCCGCTCTCGATGAGCTCTCGGCCCATGTCGCCGATGGCCGAGCGGTCCCTGCCGACGAAGACGAAGACGTGCACTCAGCGCTTGAACGCTTGCTGATCGAGATCGCGGGCGTGCAGCTCGGCGGCAAGCTCCGTGCGGGCCGCAGTCGCAACGATCAGATCGCAACGCTCGTGCGCCTCTACCTGCTGGATCACGCGGCCGTGATCCAGAACCAGCTGCTCGACCTGCTCGACGCGATCAGCGCGCAAGCCCGCAGGCACCCCGATGCGATCCTCCCCGGCCGCACGCACCTGCAGCACGCGCAGCCGGTGCTGCTCGCACACCAGCTTGCGGCACACGCCTGGCCGATGGTTCGGGATCTCGAACGCCTGCGCGACTGGTCTCGGCGCGCGCGGTTCTCGCCGTACGGCGGCGGGGCACTCGCGGGATCGTCGCTCGGCCTCGATCCCGCGCTCGTCGCAGCCGAACTCGGCCTCGGAGATCCCCTCGAGAACTCGATCGACGGCACCGCGGCCCGCGACGTCGTCGCCGAGTTCGCCTACATCGCGGCCCAGGTCGGCATCGACCTCTCGCGCCTCAGCGAGGAGATCATCATCTGGAACACCAAGGAGTTCGGTTTCGTGCGCCTGCACGACGGCTACTCGACGGGTTCGAGCATCATGCCGCAGAAGAAGAATCCCGATATCGCCGAGCTCGCCCGCGGCAAGTCGGGCCGGCTCATCGGCAACCTCACCGGGCTGCTCGCGACGCTCAAGGGACTGCCGCTCGCCTACAACCGCGACCTGCAGGAGGACAAGGAGGGCGTGTTCGACTCGGTGAACCAGCTAGAAGTGCTGCTGCCCGCCTTCACCGGCATGGTCGCAACCATGCAGTTCAACACGGCGCGCATGGCCGAGCTCGCGCCCCAGGGGTTCTCACTCGCAACCGATGTGGCGGAGTGGCTGGTGAAGCAGGGCGTCATATTCCGCGACGCGCATGAGATCTCCGGCGAGCTCGTGCGGTACTGCGAAGAGCGCGGGATCGAGTTGCACGACCCCTCCGACGAAGAACTGCTGACGGTTTCGGAGCATCTCACGCCCGGTGTGCGCGACGTGCTCACGATCGAGGGGTCGGTGAACTCCCGCACGGGTGCGGGCGGCACCGCTCGGGTGCGCGTCGACGAGCAGCTCGCTCGCCTCACCGACCGCATCGCCGAGTTCCGAGCGTAGGGGGTACGATGACAGTCGTGTCTGCACCGAATGATCGCGCCGAGATTCTGGCCGCCCAGCGCAACGATGACAGCTTCGAGACCCTGTGGGACGAGCTCGAGTGGCGCGGGTTGATTCACGTCTCGACCGACCCGGGAGCGCTCTCCGAACTGTTCGAGGGTGAGCCCATCACCTACTACTGCGGTTTCGATCCGACCGCGCCGAGCCTGCACCTGGGCAACCTGGTGCAGCTGCTGCTGCTGCGTCGCCTGCAGCTCAAGGGACACAAGCCGCTGGGGCTGGTAGGGGGATCCACCGGCCTCATCGGCGACCCGCGCCCGACCGCCGAGCGCACCCTCAACAGCCGCGACACCGTGGCCGAGTGGGTGACTCGCCTGCAGGGGCAGGTGTCGAAGTTTCTCTCGGGTGAGGGCGACAACGCGGTGCGACTCGTCAACAACCTCGACTGGACGGCCCCGCTCTCCGCGATCGACTTCCTGCGCGAGGTCGGCAAGCACTTCCGCGTCGGCACGATGCTCAAGAAAGACGCAGTAGCGGCACGGCTCAACTCGGACGAGGGCATCAGCTACACCGAGTTCAGCTACCAGGTGCTGCAGGGCTTCGACTTTCTCGAGCTCTACCGTCAGTACGACTGCGTGCTGCAGTCGGGCGGCAGCGACCAGTGGGGCAACCTGACCAGTGGCACGGACCTCATTCGCAAGGTGGAAGGTAAGGCGGCGCACGCCATCGGCACGCCGCTCATCACGAACGCCGACGGCACCAAGTTCGGCAAGAGCGAGGGCAACGCCATCTGGCTCGACGCTGAGATGTGCTCGCCCTACACGTTCTACCAGTTCTGGCTCAACCAGGCCGATGCCGACGTGATCGACCGCCTCAAGGTGTTCACCTTCTTGCCGCGGGTCGAGATCGAGGAGTACGCCGCTCAGGTCGAGGCCGAGCCGTTCAAGCGCGCGGCGCAGAAGCGGCTCGCGCTCGAGGTGACGACGCTGGTGCACGGCGCGGCTGCGGCGCAGGGGGCCATCGACGCCTCCGAGGCGCTGTTCGGGCGTGGTGACCTCGCCGCGCTCGACGAGCTCACGCTGCGCGGTGCGGTGTCTGAGCTGCCGCGGGCGACGGGGGCGGTCGGTGCGCTCGTGGTGCAGCTGATGGTCGACGCCGGTCTCGTGAAGAGCCTCGGCGAAGCGCGGCGTGCAATCGCGCAGGGCGGTGTCTACGTGAACAATGCGGCCGTCGAGACGGAGGATCGCGCGCTCTGCGCCGACGACCTGCTGCACGGCGTGTATGCGGTGCTGCGCCGCGGCAAGAAGACGCTCGCCGGGGTCACTGTCTAGTCGCCGTCTAGCCCACTGTCGAGACGGAAGCAGCCCGGGAGCGCTAGATGCGGTTGGTGGATCTTACCCAGCCGCTTCGCAGTGGAATGCCCGTGTACCCGGGTGATCCCGAGGTCGCGGTCGGCCCTGCATCAGACGTTGCGGCTGACGGCGTCGCGGTTTCTTACCTCAGGCTCGGCTCGCACACCGGAACGCACCTTGATGCGCCTGCGCACGTGATTGCGGGCGGGCGCACCGTCGATCGGATTCCGCTCGACCGGCTGTGCGGGCCGGCCCGAGTGCTGCGGATCGAAGCGGGGCCGGGGGAGCGGATCGGGATCGCCGACCTTCCTGCGTTGCCGCGGCGTCTGCCGCGAATCGTCTGCGTCGCATCGGGTTGGGATCGCGCTTTCGGGCAGGAAACGGCACTGCGTCACCCCCACCTCGGCCTCGAATGCGCTGAGGAGCTGTGGGCGCGCGGCGCTCGAGTGCTCGCGGTCGACACGATGAGCCCGGATGCCTCGTGGCCGCCGGGCGCTTCCGACCTACCCGTGCACCGGTTCTGGCTCGGCGGTGACGGAGTCATCGTGGAGAACCTCACTCGCCTGACCGAACTGCCGGAAACCGCTGAGGTGTGCTTTCTGCCTCTTCTGATCGCGGGTGGAGACGGTGCTCCGGTGCGGGCCTTTGCCCGCGCCGCGCCGGTGCGGCAGCAGCGGTAGGCGCAGATTTCCGCGATTGAGTGCGGCACGCGCGGTGCGGACCGGTGCACCGGACGGTCTCGCTCGCGTCGCCGTTCACAGTTGCCCAGATAGCGGCCGCAGGCAGTGGCGCAGGGCGACAAAACCGCTGATCACTTCAGGGTTTGGGCTGGGGGGCATGTGTTGTTTGTTGGTGTGTGACACGCCCGGGTGGTGGTGTGGGTTTGTGGTGTGGGTGTGGGGTGGGTAATGTAGTTCCTTGTCAGCGCGACGGGGCCGGACTGCGAGGGTGGTCTGGTTGT
>JBKEBN010000057.1:0-9006 GCA_047973175.1 Leucobacter sp. | reverse complement strand
CGTCCACGTGGATGCCGTCTCGGCTCTGGGGCAGGTCCCGGTGAGTCTCGCGGCATCGGGCGCGGCGGCGATCTCGGTCTCGGCGCACAAGATCGGCGGACCGGTCGGCGTGGGGGCACTCGCGCTCGGCAGGAGCACTCCCGCGGACGCGCTCCTGCACGGCGGGACCCAGCAGCGCGCACGCTCGGGCACGCAGGACGTCGCGGGCGCGGCTGCCTTCGCCGCGGCGCTGGACGAGGCGCTCGAGGGCGCCGATCCGCGCCCGGAGCGGATCACTCGGGTCGCGGCGATGCGAGACCGCCTGATCGCCGGGGTGCGCACCATCGACCCGACCGCCGTGCTCCGCGGGGCCGATCCGACGATCCCGGCCGCTCGGCTGCCCGGCAACGCGCACTTCACGTTCCCCGGGTGCCAGGGCGACTCGCTCGTCTTCCTGCTCGACGCCGCCGGGGTGTCGGCGTCGGTGGGTTCCGCGTGCCGGGCGGGCGTGGCGGAGCTCTCGCACGTGCTGCAGGCGATGGGGGTGCCGGACCGCGAGGCCGCCGGGGCGCTGCGCTTCACCCTCGGGCCGGAAACGCGGGAGAGTGAGGTCGACGCGCTGCTCGACGCGCTCCCGCAGGCGCTGGAGCGGGCCCGCGCGGCGGGGCTCTCGTGACGGCGCGTACACTGGTCCGGATGAAGGTTCTTGCGGCGATGAGCGGCGGTGTCGACTCCGCGGTCGCGGCCGCGCGCGCCGTCGATGCCGGACACGACGTGGTCGGCGTACACCTCGCGCTGAGCCGCATGCCGGGCACGCTGCGCACCGGATCCCGCGGCTGCTGCACGATCGAGGACGCGATGGACGCCCGTCGCGCGGCGAACCTGCTCGACATCCCCTTCTACGTGTGGGATCTCAGCGAGCGTTTCAAAGAAGACGTGGTCGACGACTTCATCGCAGAGTACGCAGCGGGCCGCACCCCCAACCCCTGCATGCGCTGCAACGAGAAGATCAAGTTCGCGGCCCTGCTCGACAAGGCGATCGCGCTCGGTTTCGACGCGGTCGCGACGGGGCACTACGCGACGCTCGCAGCAGGATCGAACGGCCGCGAGTTGCACCGCGCGAGCGCGTGGGCGAAGGATCAGTCGTACGTGCTCGGGGTGCTCACGGAACGTCAGCTGGCGCACTGCTACTTTCCGCTCGGCGACACGCCGTCGAAGGAGCTGATTCGCGCGGAGGCTGCGGAGCGGGGGCTGCAGGTCGCGCAGAAGCCCGACAGTCACGACATCTGCTTCATTCCCGACGGCGACACGCGCGGCTGGCTGTCGGAGCACGTGCGGCGCGAGCCGGGCGAGATCCTCGACGAGTCGGGCGAGGTCGTCGGCCGTCACGACGGTGCGCACGGTTACACGGTGGGGCAGCGACGCGGCCTGCAGCTCGGGCGGCCCGCGGCAGACGGGCAGCCGCGCTACGTGCTGTCGATTCGTCCGGTCTCCAATCAGGTGGTGGTCGGCCCGCGCGAGAGCCTCGCGATATCGAGAATCGCGGGCGGGCGATTCAGCTGGGCGGGCGAGCCCGGCTTCGACGCGAGCGAGCGGTTCGCCTGCGAGGTGCAGATCCGCGCGCACGCCGATCCCGTCGCGGCGTTCGCCAGGCTCGCGCCGATCCTCGAGGGAGAGCGCACCGAGCAGCACCGAGCCGAGGCGACCCACGAGATCGTGGTCGACATCGATCTGGATCGGGCCGAGCCGCTCTCCGGCGTGGCACCGGGCCAGACCGCGGTGCTCTACGTCGGCACGCGCGTGCTCGGGCAGTTCACCATCGATCGCGCCGTCGCGGCGGAGCCGATCAGGTGATCGCGCGATGACAAGGCGGTTAAGCGCAGCGCGGCGGAGTCGAAACTCCTGGATTGAGCGACGGGCAGCTGAGTCGAAATCCCTGGATTGAGCGGAGCGGAGCGGAGTCGAAATCACGGTGTCGGTGGTAGATCCTAAACTTGAGGCGTGAACGAGAACCCGGAGATCCCGAACGATTTCGAAGCCGCGCGTGCTGAGGCCGAGCGGCTCACCGCAGAGATCGAGCGCCTGCGCACCGCCTACCACTCGGAGGCCGCAAGCCTCGTCTCCGACGCTGAGTACGACGAGATGTTCCATCGGCTCGAGGCCATCGAGCGCGCGTTCCCGGAGTTGGCCGGGCAAGACAGCCCCACTCGCGAGGTGGGAGCGGCCGTGGTCTCTGCGGGCTTTCCCGAGCACGAGCACGCGGAACGCATGCTCAGCCTCGACAACGTCTTCTCACTCGAGGAGTTTCGCGAGTGGGCCGAGAAGACGCGCGCTGCGGCGGGGCGCGAGGTGCGCTGGCTCACCGAGCTGAAAATCGACGGCCTGGCGATCAGCCTCGCCTATCGCAACGGCGTGCTCGAAACGGCGACCACGCGCGGCGACGGTCGCATTGGCGAAGACATCACCGAAAATGTCGAGATGATTCCCGTGATCCCGCGCGAACTGGGCACCGGCGAGGGCGGGGCGAGCACGCGGGGCGAGGCCATTCCCGAGTTCTTCGAGGCGCGCGGTGAGGTCTTTCTTCGCAGTGCCGACTTCGAAGCTCTCAACGAGCGGCAGCATAAACTGCAGGCTGAGTTCGCCGCGGAGCAGTTCGCGAAGGGAAAGGCGGAGGATCAGATTCCGGTACGCTACCCGGAGTTCGCGAACGCCCGCAACACGGCCGCGGGCAGCCTGCGCCAGCGCGCCGAGAAGAAGACGCCCGCCGAGCTCGAACTCATGCGGGATCGGCTCTCGCGGCTCTCGCTCTACGTCCACGGCATCGGCGCGTGGGAGCACCCCGAGTTCGAGAACCAGAGCGACGCCTATCGGCTGCTGAGCGAGTGGGGCCTGCCGGTCTCACCGCACTCTCGCGTGTTCGAGACGATCGACGAGGTGGTCGCCTTCATCGAGGATCGCGGCGAGCACCGACACGATTTGGATGGCGGAGGAGTCGATCACGACATCGACGGCATCGTAGTGAAGGTCGACGAGCTCGAACTGCACGCCGAACTGGGCGAGACGAGTCGCGCCCCGCGCTGGGCCATCGCTTACAAGTATCCTCCCGAGGAGGTGCACACCAAACTCCTCGACATTCGCGTCGGCGTCGGCCGCACCGGCCGCGCAACGCCCTACGCGGTGATGCAACCGGTCAAGGTCGCGGGCTCAACCGTGCGCCAGGCCACGCTGCACAATCAGCAGGTGGTCAAGGCCAAGGGCGTGCTCATCGGCGACACCGTCGTGCTGCGCAAGGCCGGCGACGTGATTCCCGAGGTGCTGGGCGCGGTCGTCGAGCTGCGAGACGGCAGCGAGGTGGAGTGGCAGATGCCCGAGCACTGCCCCGAGTGCGGTGCGACGCTGCGTCCCATGAAAGAGGGCGACATCGACCTGCGGTGCCCCAACGCCCGAGCCTGCCCGGCCCAGGTGCGAGGCCGAGTCGAGCACATCGGATCGCGCGGGGCACTCGACATCGAAGTGCTCGGGGAGATCACTGCGGCGGCGCTCACTCAGCCGGAACTGCCGGCGGAGCCGCCGCTCGAAACCGAGGCCGGCCTGTTCGACCTGACTCTTGACCAGCTCGTGCCCATCGAGGTCGTCGTGCGCGACAGCGAGACCGGCGAACCGAACATCGACGAGAAGACGGGAGAGCCTTCGCGGCGCATGCCGTTCCAGCGCTGGAGCGCTACGATGTATCCGCCGGGCTGGGAAGACGCGACCCCTGCTGAGCGGCGTGCGGCCGGGGTGAAGAAAGACCATCGCCTGCTACTGCCGTCGAAAGACGCGGAGACGTTTCTCGCGGAACTCGAAAAGGCCAAGACGAAGCCGCTCTGGCGTCTGATCGTGGCTCTGAACATCCGACACGTCGGGCCCGTGGCCGCCCGCGCGCTTGCCGACTGGTTCGGCTCGCTCGATGCGATCCGCGAGGCCTCGGCCCTGGAGCTCTCCGAGGTCGACGGCGTCGGCGGCATCATCGCGGAGTCCCTCAAGGAGTGGTTCGAAGTCGACTGGCACCTGGAGATCGTGGAGCGCTGGGCGGCGGCAGGAGTGCAGTGGGCGACTCCGGGTCACCCCGGCCCGGGCGCGGCAGCGGCTGAGGGAGGCGTGCTCACGGGCCTGACCGTGGTCGCCACCGGCACCCTCGACGGCTTTACGCGGGAGGGGGCGAAGGAGGCCATCATTCAGGCGGGCGGCAAAGCGGCGGCGAGCGTCTCGAAGAAGACGGACTACGTCGCGGCCGGTCCGGGCGCGGGATCGAAGCTCGCGAAGGCCGAGGAACTGGGGATCCCGGTGCTGAACGCGGAGCAGTTCGCGGTGCTGGTTTCTGCGGGACCGGCGGCTCTCGAGCTCGACGGCGAGTAACAGGTTCCGCCAATCCTGGGTCGCGACCGCGGCGCGCTGGTGCCGATCCGGCGCGAACACATCTGTGGATAGGCGACTTATCCACAGATGTTCCAAAATGGTCATCGAAGTATTCTCGTACTCCTTATACTTGTGCTGCATCACTCAGCGGCGAGTGTTGCTGAGAGAAGGAGCAATCGATGAACCTTGTAGACGACACCCTTATCAGGGCGGGGTGGGCTTCGTCCGACCCACTGTTGACCGAGTACTACGACAGAGAGTGGGGGATGCCGGTCACCGACGAGGCGGGAGTGTTCGAGCGGCTGACACTCGAGGGATTCCAGGCGGGTCTCTCCTGGCTGCTCGTGCTGCGCCGACGTGAGGGATTTCGGGTGGCGTTCGAGGGATTCGATCCCGATCGGGTCGCGAGCTACGGCGAAGCAGACATCGAGCGGATCGTGACCGACCCGGCGGTCATCCGTAATCGCAAGAAGATCGAAGCGACGGTCTCGAACGCCCGGGCTGCGGTGCGACTGCGCGAGGTTTCGGGCCGATCGCTTGCAGACCTGGTCTGGTCGTACATGCCCGAGACCTCACCGACACCCTCGACCGATGCCGAGGTGCCCAAGGCCTCACCCGAGTCGCATGCGCTCGCGAAAGAGCTGAAGCGCCTGGGCTTCAGTTTCGTCGGGCCGGTAACGGTCTACGCACTCATGTGCGCGATCGGAGTCGTAGACGCGCACCTGGTGGGCAGTCATCGTCGGGGATGTTCCGGCCTCTGGGAGTTGGATGGCACGCGCATGCCGTCGAGTCGGGTCGAACAGCAGCGAGCGGCCTAGGCGATCGCGCAGGCACGGGCAGTCGGGAGGGCAGCGAAGATAGGATGGAGGAGTTTGCGGAACTGAAGTTCCGAACCTTTCATGCACGACGTCACGATGGAGCAATATGCCTGACACTCCTGCGGCAGTAGATGCCGGGGCGAGCGAAGAGATCACGGTCGAGACCGTACGACACCTCGCGGGTCTTTCCCGGATCGCCCTCACCGATGCAGAGATCGACTCTCTCACCAACGAACTCGGATCGATCCTCACCAGCATTGCCAAGGTCAGCGAGGTGGCACGCGACGACGTGCCCGCCACGAGCCATCCGATCCCGCTGAACAACGTGATGCGGCCAGACGAGGTCGCCGACGTGCTGACGAGGGAGCAGGCGCTCGTCAACGCTCCGGAAGCAGCCGACGGGATGTTCCGGGTGTCATCGATCCTGGGTGAAGAGCAGTAGGGGAGTGCAGCAGTGACCGAATTGACTCAGCTGACAGCTGCCGAGCTTGCCGCCGAACTTGCCGGAGGAGAGGTTTCATCGGTCGAGGCGACTCAGGCGCACCTCGACCGCATCGCCGAGGTTGACGGCGAACTGCACGCCTTCCTCGCGACCGACGCAGAGGTCTCGCTGGCCGCAGCGCGCGCGATCGACGAACGCCGCGCAGCCGGCGAGCAGCTCGGTGAGCTCGCAGGCGTGCCACTCGCGATCAAAGACGTGCTCGTGACGACCGACATGCCCTCGACTTCCGGATCGAAGATTCTCGAGGGCTACCGCTCGCCCTACGACGCGACCGCGGTCGCGAAGGCACGCGCTGCCGGCCTGGTCAACATCGGCAAGACGAACATGGACGAGTTCGCGATGGGTTCGTCTACCGAGAACTCGGCCTACGGTCCGACCCGCAATCAGTGGGATCTGGAACGCGTGCCCGGCGGCTCCGGCGGTGGTTCGGCGGTGGCGGTCGGTGCGTTCGAGGCTCCGCTCGCTCTCGGCTCGGATACGGGAGGATCGATCCGCCAGCCCGCCGCGCTGACCGGTACCGTGGGTGCCAAACCCACCTACGGCGGCGTCAGCCGATACGGCGCGATCGCACTCGCGTCGTCGCTCGACCAGATCGGACCGTGCGCTCGCACCGTGCTCGACACGGCTCTTCTGCACGACGTGATCGCGGGCCACGACCGGCATGACTCGACCTCGCTGCGGTTCGAGTGGCCCTCGATGGCTGCTGCGGCACGAAGCGGTGCCGATCCCGCGTCTCTGAAGGGACTCCGGGTCGGCGTAGTGAAGCAGCTGATGATCGACGGGGTGCAGCCTGGAGTGAAAGCCCGCTTCGAAGAAGCCCTGGCGCTGATCACGGCGCAGGGAGCCGAGATCGTCGAGATCGATGCACCGCACTTCGAATACGCGGTCGCGGCGTACTACCTGATTCTTCCCTCGGAAGCGTCGAGCAACCTCGCAAAGTACGATTCCGTGCGCTTCGGGCTGCGGGTTACGCCGCGGGGCGGCGGCACGGTCGAAAGCGTGATGAGTGAAACCCGGGAGGCCGGCTTCGGCGCAGAGGTGAAACGTCGCATCATCCTCGGCACCTATGCGCTCTCTGCGGGCTACTACGACGCCTACTACGGCAGCGCGCAGAAGGTGCGCACCCTCATCCAGCGAGACTTCGCCGCTGCGTTCGACCGGGTTGACGTCATCGCATCACCCACCGCACCCACAACCGCGTGGCAGCTGGGCTCGCACGGCAGCGATCCGATGCAGGACTACCTCAACGACGCGACGACGATCCCAGCCAACCTCGCCGGGATCCCGGGCCTCAGCCTGCCCATCGGCACCGCGAGTGAGGACGGCCTGCCGGTCGGCCTGCAGCTCATGGCTCCCGCCTTTGAAGACGCCCGTCTCTACCGAGCGGGGGCCGCGGTCGAGCAGCTCGTTACCGAGCGAGACGGATCGCCCTTCTGGGCGCTCGCGCCGGTCTCGGCGAATGGTACGCAGTCGTCCCTTGCGGGTGCCTCGAACGGAAAGGCTGGCGAGTAATGGCGAAGACCAAGCTGATGAGCTTCGAGAAGGCGCTCGAACTCTTCGAACCGGTGATCGGTCTCGAGGTGCACGTCGAACTGAACACCAAGACGAAGATGTTCTCCTCGGCCCCGAACTCCTTCGGAGCCGATCCCAACACGAACCTCACTCCGGTATGCCTGGGGCTGCCGGGTGCCCTTCCGGTGGTCAACGAGCAGGCTGTGAGGTATTCGATCAGCCTCGGACTCGCACTCGGCTGCGAGATCGCCGAACGATCGGGGTTCGCGCGCAAGAACTACTTCTACCCCGATATGGCGAAGAACTACCAGATCTCGCAGTACGACGATCCGATCGCGCACGACGGATCGGTCGAGATCGAGCTGGCTTTGGGCCGCATCGTGCACGTGCCCATCGAGCGGGCGCACATGGAGGAGGACGCGGGCAAGCTGAACCACGTCGGCGGATCCACGGGGCGAATTCAGGGTGCCGAGTACTCGCTCGTCGACTACAACCGCGCAGGCGTTCCGCTCGTTGAGATCGTCACTCGACCGGTGTTCGGCGGCGAAGCGGACACCCCCGAAATCGCGGCGGCTTACGTCGCTACGATCCGAGAGATCGTGATCGCGCTCGGGATCTCGGACGCACGCATGGAACGCGGAAATCTGCGCTGTGACGCAAACGTCTCACTGCGGCCACGCGGTCACGAGGACGCGGGGATGTCAGTGCTCGGAACTCGCACCGAGACGAAGAACGTGAACTCGCTTCGCTCCGTCGAGCGGGCCGTTCGCTTCGAGATCCAGCGACAGGCCGCGATTCTCGCAGACGGAGGGACGATCACCCAGGAGACCCGTCACTGGCACGAGGACACCGGCGAGACCTCGCCCGGCCGTCCCAAGAGCGACGCCGACGACTACCGCTATTTCCCCGAGCCCGACCTCGCCCCGCTCACGCCGTCGCGCGAGCTGGTGGAGGAACTGCGCACGCAACTGCCCGAGCATCCGACGCTGCGCCGCCGCCGGCTGAAGGAGGAGTGGCAGTTCAGCGCGCTTGAATTCCAAGACGTTGTGAACGCGGGCCTCCTGGACAGCATTGAGGCGACCGTTGCAATCGGTGTGCCCCCGCAGACCGCTCGCAAGTGGTGGACGGGTGAAATCGCTCGCATTGCCAACGAACGCTCGGCGACGCCCGCGGATCTCATCACTCCCGAGCAGATCGCCGCGGTCGTCGAACTCGTTGACGCGGGTACCTTGAACGACAAGCTTGCGCGCCAGGTCATCGCGGGCATGATCGATGGCGAGGGCACGGCCGCCGAGATCGTGGCGGCCCGCGGACTCGCAATCGTCTCCGATGACGGAGCGCTGATCGAAGCGGTCGATGCTGCGCTTGCCCAGCAGCCCGACGTGCTCGCGAAGATTCGCGACGGCAAAGTGCAGGCCGCGGGAGCAATCATCGGTGCCGTGATGAAGGCCATGCGTGGTCAGGCAGACGCTGCGAGAGTGCGAGAGATCGTGCTCGAGCGGGCCGGGGCAGCCGAGTAGTTCGCAGGCTGACGCGGTAGCAGCGCGTCAGCGTTCGAACGGGCGGTGCACAGGGGAGAAACCCCTGTGCACCGCCCGTTTTACGTATGCTCGCGAGAGCTGACGGTCTGTTCCCGGGAGAGCCGGGACAACGCCTCGGGTGAGGCTGTTCTGCGCTGTTGTTTGTTGGTGTGTGACACGCCCGGGTGGTGGTGTGGGTTTGTGGTGTGGGTGTGGGGTGGGTAATGTAGTTCCTTGTCAGCGCGACGGGGCCGGACTGCGAGGGTGGTCTGGTTGT
>JBKEBN010000035.1:0-23343 GCA_047973175.1 Leucobacter sp. | reverse complement strand
CGCCCTCCCACATGAGGTCGACGATGAGCTTGAGCTCGTGCAGCACCTCGAAGTAGGCGATCTCGGGCTGGTAGCCGGCCTCGGTGAGCACCTCGAAGCCGTACTGGACGAGCTGCGAGGTGCCGCCGCAGAGCACGGCCTGCTCGCCGAAGAGGTCGGTTTCGGTCTCTTCGGTGAAAGTGGTCTTGATGACGCCGGCGCGGGTGCCGCCGATGGCCTTGGCGTAGGAGATGGCGGTGGCCCAGGCGGTGCCCGTGGCGTCGACCTCGACGGCGATGATGTCGGGGATGCCGCGGCCGGCCTCGAACTCGCGGCGCACGGTGTGGCCGGGAGCCTTGGGGGCGACGAGGATCACGTCGATGCCCTCGGGCACCTCGATGTAGCCGAAGCGGATGTTGAAGCCGTGCGCGAAGGCGAGGGTCTTGCCGGGGGTCAGGTGCTGCTTGATCTCGTTGTTGTAGATCGAGCGCTGATGCTGATCAGGGGCGAGGATCATGATGAGGTCGGCCCACTCGGCGGCGTCGGAGACGGTCTTGACCTCGAAACCGGCCTCTTCGGCCTTCTTGATCGACTTCGACCCCTCCTTGAGGGCGATGACGACCTCGACACCCGAGTCGCGCAGGTTCATCGCGTGCGCGTGTCCCTGGGAGCCGTAGCCGACGACGGCCACCTTCTTGCTCTGGATGATCGAGAGGTCGGCGTCGGCGTCGTAGTACATCTCTGCCACTGGATGCTCCTTTGATTGTTGTGGTTCTTACACGTCATTCTGCGCGAAGTCGCAGAATCTAGCCTGTACGTATTCGGTGTGTGTTCGGGATCGGGATCCTGCGACCCGCTTCGCTTGCGCAGGATGACACTGCCCGAAGGGTGGTGTCAATTCTTGAAGACGCGCTCGGTGATCGACTTGGACCCACGGCCCATGGCGATGAGGCCCGACTGCGCGATCTCCTTGATGCCGTAGGGTTCGAGCACCTTGAGGAACGCGTCGATCTTGCCGCTGTCGCCGGTCACCTCGATGGTGAGGGCGTCGGGCACCACGTCGACGACGCGGGCCCGGAACAGGTTGACGGCCTCGAGCACGTGGGAGCGCGACTGGTTGTCGGCGCGCACCTTGATGAGCACGTGCTCGCGCTGCACCGAGGTCGCCTGATCGAGCTCGACGATCTTGATGACGTTGACGAGCTTGTTGAGCTGCTTGGTGACCTGCTCGAGGGGCACATCTTCTTCGTCGATGACGACCGTGATGCGCGAGAGACCGCGCATCTCGGTGGGTCCGACCGCGAGCGATTCGATGTTGAAGCCGCGGCGCGCGAACAGGCCCGCAACGCGGGTCAGCAGACCGGGCTTGTCCTCGACGAGGAGGCTGAGAACGTGACGGCTCATGGCTTACTCTTCCTCCCACTCGGGGCTGTGATCGAGTGCGTACTGAATATCGCTGTTGGAGGTGCCCTGGCGCACCATCGGCCACACCATGGCGTCGGCGCTCACGACGAAGTCGATGACGACGGGGCGGTCGTTGGTCTCGAGCGCCAGTTTGATGGCGTCGTCCACCTGATCCTCGCGCTCCACGCGGATCGAGAGGCAGCCGTAGGCGTCGCCGAGCTTGACGAAGTCGGGGATGCGCTGGCTGCCGTGACCGGTGTTGAGCTCGGTGTTGGAGTAGCGGCCGTCGTAGATGAGCGTCTGCCACTGGCGCACCATGCCCAGCGAAGAGTTATTGATGACGGCGACCTTGATGGGGATATCGTTCACCGTGCAGGTGGCGAGCTCCTGATTGGTCATCTGGAAGCAGCCGTCGCCGTCGATCGCCCAGACCACGCGATCGGGCTCTGCGACCTTCGCTCCCATCGCCGCGGGCACGGAGTATCCCATGGTGCCGGCACCGCCGGAGTTGAGCCAGGAGCCCGGGCGTTCGTACTTGATGAACTGCGCCGCCCACATCTGGTGCTGACCGACGCCCGCGGCGTAGATGGCTTCGGGGCCGCTCAGCTCGCCGATGCGCTGGATCACGTACTGCGGCGACAGCAGTCCGTCGCTGGTCTCCTGGTAGCCGAGGGGGAACTGCTGCTGCAGACCCCTGAGGCGCTCCCACCACGGGCCGATGTCGGCGAACTCGGTGTTGAGCTTCGCGGTCGAGACGGCCGCGATGAGGTCGGAGATGACGTCGGCCGCGTCGCCCACGATCGGCACGTCCGCGGCGCGGATCGTGCCGATCTCGGCGGGGTCGATGTCGGCGTGGATGATCTTGGCCTCGGGGGCGAAGAACGCCGCCTTGCCGGTGACGCGGTCGTCGAAGCGCGCGCCGAGCGTGATCAGCAGGTCGGCCTCCTGCAGCGCGAGCACCGCGGGGACGGTGCCGTGCATGCCGGGCATTCCGAGGTGCTGCTCGTGCGAGTCGGGGAACGCACCGCGCGCCATCAGCGTCGTCACGACGGGAGCGCCGACCAGCTCTGCGAGCTGCAGCAGCTCTTCGGAGGCACCCGCGCGGATCACGCCGCCGCCCACGTAGAACACCGGCCGCTCGGCCGCGGCGATGAGCTCGGCCGCCGCCTGAATCTGCTTGCTGTTCGCCTTGGTGATGGGGCGGTATCCCGCGAGCTCCACGCGCGGATCCCACACGAAGTCGATCTCGCCCTCCTGGGCGTCCTTGGTGATGTCGACCAGCACCGGGCCGGGCCGGCCGGTGGAAGCGAGGTGGTAGGCGGCGGCGATTGCGCCGGGCACGTCTTCCGCCTTCCTCACCAGGAACGAGTGCTTGGTGATGGGCATGGTGATGCCCACGATGTCGGCCTCTTGGAAGGCGTCGGATCCCATGAGGTGCGAGAACACCTGGCCGGTGATCGCGAGCAGCGGCACGGAGTCCATGTAGGCGTCGGCGATGGCCGTGACGAGGTTGGTCGCGCCAGGGCCGGAGGTGGCGATGCAGACGCCGACCTCACCGCTGGCGGCTGCGTACCCCTCAGCGGCGTGGCCGCCGCCCTGCTCGTGGCGCACCAGGATGTGACGCAGATGCTCATCGCCCATGAGGGTGTCGTAGAGCGGCAGCACGGCACCGCCCGGCAGGCCGAAGACGTTGGTGACGCCGAGCGCTTCAAGGCTGCGGACGACGGCCTGAGCCCCCGTGATCCGCTCGCTGCCAGGGGACGTCGAGGAGGGTGGATTGGCACTCGATTCCGAGATCATCTCTTACTTTCTCGCTTCGGGAGGGTGTGGACACGATGGTGCGGCGACGATGCGCTTGCGCAGTCGTCTCGCGGAGGATCGGGGAGCCTGTCGGCTCGCGGCGGGCCCTGCCTGGAATGAACCGAACCGGTACTAGCCGGTCACTGCTCCCTCGGAGGCGGAGTGCACGAGTTTCGCGTACTTCGCGAGCACGCCGCGCGTGTAGCGCGGGGGAAGCGGAACCCAGGTCTCTCGACGGGCCTCGAGCTCGGCGGGGTCTACCAGCAGATCGAGCGTTCTTGCGACAACATCGACCCGAATCAGGTCGCCGTCGCGGACCAGGGCGACCGGACCTCCGTCCGTCGCCTCAGGTGCGATGTGACCGATGCACAGGCCGGTTGTGCCGCCTGAGAATCGACCATCAGTCAACAATAGTACATCCTTGCCGAGTCCGGCACCCTTGATCGCGGCCGTGATGGCGAGCATCTCTCGCATGCCGGGGCCGCCCTTGGGGCCCTCGTAGCGGATCACCACGATATCGCCGGGCTGGATCGAGCCCTCCTCGAGCGCGTCCATCGCGGCGCGCTCGCGCTCGAACACGCGGGCCGGGCCCTCGAAGAACTCGGCGTCGAAGCCCGCGGTCTTCACCACCGCACCCTCGGGTGCCAGCGACCCCGAGAGGATCGTGAGCCCGCCGTTGGCGTGGAGCGGATCGTCGAGCTTGCGAATCACCTTGCCGTCGAGCTCGGAGCTGACGTCGGCGAGGTTCTCGGCGACGGTCTTGCCGGTCACGGTGAGGGCGTCGCCGTGCAGCAGGCCGACCTCGAGCAGCGCCTTCATGATGACGGGCATGCCGCCGACACGGTCGAAGTCGGCTGCGACGTAGCGGCCGAAGGGCTTCATGTCTGCGAGGTGCGGCGTCTTGGCACCGATGCGGGTGAAGTCGTCGAGCGTCAGCTCGACCTCGGCCTCGCGGGCGATGGCGAGCAGGTGCAGCACGGCGTTGGTCGATCCGCCGAGCACCATGGCCACGGTGATGGCGTTCTCGAACGCCTCCCGGGTGAGGATGTCGCGCGCGGTGATGCCCTTGCGCAGCATGTTCACCACGGCCTCGCCCGAGCGGTGCGCGAAGTAGTCGCGGCGGCGGTCGGCGCTGGGCGGGGCCGCCGATCCCGGCAGGCTCATGCCGAGCGCCTCTGCGACGCAGGCCATCGTGTTGGCGGTGTACATGCCGCCGCACGCGCCCTCGCCCGGCGCGATGGCGCACTCGACGCGCTTGAGGTCTTCCTCGCTCAGGGTGCCCGCGACGCAGGCACCCACGGCCTCGAAGGCGTCGATGATGGTGACTTCCTTCTCGGTGCCGTCAGAGAGCTTGACCCAGCCGGGGGCGATGGATCCCGCGTAGAGGAACACGGATGCGAGGTCGAGTCGCGCGGCGGCCATGAGCATGCCGGGGAGCGACTTGTCGCAGCCCGCGAGCACGACCGTGCCGTCGAGGCGCTCCGCCATGACGACGGTCTCGACCGAGTCGGCGATGACCTCGCGCGAGACGAGCGAGAAGTGCATGCCCTCGTGCCCCATCGAGATGCCGTCGGAGACCGAGATCGTGCCGAACTGCAGCGGGTAGCCGCCACCGGAGAAGACACCCTCCTTGGCACCCTGAGCCAAGCGGTCGAGGCTGAGGTTGCAGGGGGTGATTTCGTTCCACGAACTCGCGATGCCGATCTGGGGCTTGTCCCAGTCTTCGTCGCCCATGCCGACCGCGCGAAGCATGCCGCGGGCAGCGGCCTTCTCGATGCCGTCGGTGACGTCGCGACTGCGCGGCTTGATATCGATCTCAGACATGTGCTCCAGTCTACTCGCCACTCGACGGGGTGGGATCGGCGCCCCGACATCCGCCTCGCATCACGCCCGGCTTCTCGTTCCCGGTGCCCCATTGCCTCGCCGCCCCGTCACCTCGCTGCATCACACGTCGAGCTCAGCCGCGGCCTCGGCAGCGGTGCGCAGTCGCCGCACCGACCAGAGGGTACCGCCGATGATCCCGCTCAGTGCCAAGGCACCGCCGCCCGTGACCCCCGCCACCGCCGCCGGCGACAGGTCGCCCTCGAGCAGGGCATCGATGGCGTCGCCGGCAGAACCCTTCTCCCCGGCCTTTGCGGTGCCGGCGCGGGTTTTCGCCTTCGCCTTCGCGGTGGCGGCCTTCGCCTTCGCCGACTTCGCGCTTTTCTTGGTGCGCGCCCCGTTGTTCGCGGCCTGCGTCGCGGCGACGGCGTCGGCCCCGGCCCTGCGCACCGCGTTCTGCACCTCGTCGCCGTCACCGCCGGCGATGGGTGCCACGCCGCAGAAGGTGTCGCCGAGATCGGCATCTCCCACCTGGAACACGTAAGTGTGCGTCGCGGTGGTGAGCGCGCTGCCGTTCTTGGGGTTGGTCGCGACGGCATCGGCCGTGAGCTTGTAGATTCCCTCTTTGCTGAACACCCACTGCGCGTGGGTGTGCGCCGGGGTCTTCTCGCGAATGGTGCCCGGCAGCTGATAGCTGCCGTCCGTCAGGATCGGCTTCCACCCGCCGAACGAACCCTGCGAGTAGATGGACACCGCCCCGGGGCCGCTGATCTCCTTGACGCGGATCGAGACATCGGTGTGTCCGCTCGGCGTCGTGCGGTTCGTATCCCACCCCGGCCACAGCAGGCCGGGATCCTGCGTGAGCGGCAGCACGAAGCCCGACGGCCCTCCCGGAGTTCCTCCCGGCATGCCTGCGACGAAGGCCGACGGCTTGACCCGCAGCAGCACCGTCTCCACCTCGCGAATCACCTGGTGTCCCGTGACATCCTCCTTCACCTGCAGCACGGCCTTGCCGTTCGCCGCCGACACGTTGAACATGTCGACGTGCCCCGCGTCGAGCGTGACGTCGGGGGTGCACTGCTGCGCACCCGATCCGCTCGGCTTCTTCGGCGCGCGAGGCTTGCTCGGCTTCGGTTTCTTCTCCGGCTTCTTGTCGGGCTTGTCGCCGCCCCCACCGCTGCCGGTCCCGCCGCCGGATCCGCCGCCTCCCGCGGCGGTGACCCGCAGCCGATCCCACCCGATGAACGCGCCGTCGCGATCCTTCAGCACGAGGCGGTGATCGCCCTTCGCGGTCTTCGCGGGCACCGTCGCGCTGAAGCCGCCGTCGAGGTCGGTCTGCACCCAGCCGAGCCACACGGGCTTCGGGGCGTGCAGCCACACCGACACCCAGTCGCCGTTCGCACTGCGCCCCTCTCCGCGCAGTTTCAGCGAGGCGACGGCACCGGCGCGCACGGTTTTCTTCGGGCTGGTCACCCGCACGGTCTCACCGGAGGCGGCACCGTCGATCACGCCGTTGCTCACGGCTGTGCGGTCACTGCCGCTCGGCTTCGGCACCACCTCGCCGTTCACGGTGAGCTCCAGAGCCAGCGACTTCGAGGGGGAGAAGAAGTTGGTCACGGTCGGCACGAACTCGGCGACGATGCTGCGCTCCCCCGGCGGCAGCTTGGAGGTGCGGAACGCGGCCTTGCCGTTCTTCACCGGCGTGTGGCCGAGCACGACGCCGCGCGAGGCATCGCGGAACTGCACCGCGCCGACGGCGTTCTTCGCACCGACATCGGCCGTGAACGTCACCGGCTTGCCCGCCTCGACCTCGCCGTCAGCGGTCTCGACGGTCTCGAACGCCGCCTCGAACGAGGTGCTGGTCGCCACCTGCTGCAGCGGGCCGACCACGAAGGTGTAGACGTTGCTCGCCTTCTGCGTCTTGCCGTCGATCTTCGCCTCCATCTCGAAGGTCAGCTGATAGACGCCCGGCTTCGAGAACGCCCAGTTCATGTGCGTGTGCTGCGGCACGCCGATGGTCCAGTCGCCCAGCCTCTTCTGCGAGCTGAAGGTGCGCTGCACTCCCTCGCTGCCGACCAGGTACATCTCGACGGTGCCAGGCCCCTCGGCCCGCAGCATGCGCACCTTCAGCGTCTTGCCCTGCAACTTGGTGCGCAGCTTCGAGTCCTCGGTGCTGAATCCCGGCCAGATCAGCTCGTGATTCTGCGTCTGCGGGGCGAGCCAGATCTCAGAGCCCGCTGCACCGAGAAAGCGGAACGCACCGTTCGAGGGCACTTTCGTTCGCGCCTCACTGCTCAGGTGGAAGAGCACGCTGCCGGTCTGCAGCCGCTTTCCCAGCTCACCGTCGACGTCGGCCTTCGATCCCAGCACCAGCTTTCCGCCGTCGAGGTACGCCGAAACCGCGTCGGTGTGCACGTTCTCGATCACGCGCTTGGTCTGGCTCGCCGGTGCCGGCAGGTTCGACTGCCCGGGCACGGGATCGACCGACTTTTGCGCGGCCTGCGCTCGCGTCGCCGCCGACGTCTTCGAGCGCTTCTGCTCGGCCGCCGTCGCGCTCCCGCTCGATGCGCCGTCCCCGGTCTCAGAGCCGCTGTCGAGCTGCCCGTCGCCATCGGTCTGCCCGTCGTCACCGGAGTCGCCGAGATAGCTCTCGTCGCCCCCGGCGTTCGGTTCGGGATCGGGATCGGGATCACTCGTGTCCGGAGCGGCATACGCCGGATTACTCGGCGCGGGATCGCCGGGCTCCGTGTCGCTCGGCTCCGATCCGCTGCTCGGCTCCGATCCACTTGGAGTTGAATCAGTCGATCCCGATTCGCCTGCATCGTGAGCGGATTCCCCCGATGCAGTAGCAGCGGACGGAGAAGGGTCAGCAGCCACTGCATCGGGAGCCTGCGCGAGTGCCGCTGAGGCCCCGAGCCCTCCGAGCGGCATGAGCGCGATGATCGCCGCAGCGACCGCCGCGATCCAGCGCCTCCGAACTGCTCCCGCTGCGCCCGGCCGCTCGCGTCGAGCGGGCTGCGGTTTCGACATGCTCATGGTGTGCCTCCCGTGACTACCGCGTGCGCTGCTTCGCGCTCTGCCGCACCCGCGTGCGCGCTCCGCGATGACGGCGCACAATCGTCTTCGCCCTCGACATCGTCTTCGCCCTCGATGGGTCTGGGTCGCTGCCGCAACCGCCTCGCCAGCAGCCCGTGTCGCGGGGCGAACAGCCAGGCCAAGAGGAACACGGCCGTCGCGACGAGCACGATGGTGCCGCCCGCCGGCAGGTCGAAGCTCCACGACACGTAGAGGCCGACGAGCGCCGACGCGGCACCGATCAGCGGAGAGACGAGCATCATCACGCCCAGCCGATCGGTCAGCAGTCGGGCCGCGGCGGCCGGTGTGATCAGCAGCGCGAGCACCAGAATGTTGCCGATGGTCTGAATCGAGATCACGATGGCGACCGCGACCATCACGTACAGCACCAGGTCGAGCGCGAACACCGGCAGGCCCGTCGAACGCGCCATCTCGCGGTCCAGCGTGACCGCCACGAACTCCTTGTGCAGCAGAAACACGACCAGCAGCAGCACCAGGCCGGCGATCGCGACGGTGTGAACGTCTTCGTCGGGAATGCCGGTGATGGAGCCGAAGAGAAACTGCTGCAGCGATCCCGAATACCCCGGTGCCGCCGAGATAATCACGATGCCGAGCGCGAACGCGGCCACGAAGAAGACGCCGATGACGCTGTCTTCTTTGACGCGCCGGTTCTGCGAGAACACGGCGACGAGGATCGCGGTGAGCACGCCGGCGATGCCGCCGCCGAGCACCAGATTGCCCTGCACCACGAACGCAACCGCGAGGCCCGGAAACACGGCGTGCGCGACGGCGTCGCCGATGAAGGCCATGCCGCGCAGCACCACGTAGGTGCCGATCACGCCGCAGACCACGCTCGACATCATCGAGACGATGAGCGCCTTGGGCAGAAACCGCAGGTCGGGGTTGAGCAGATCCTGAATGAAATCGACCGGAGAGAGCATCAGGCGGCCACCCCCAGCACCGCGAGCACGGGGTTTTCGGCACTCACCCTGAACGCCTCCATCCAGACGCGCGGATCGTGCAGTTCGCTCGGCGGCCCGTCTGCGATGACCGTGCGGTTGATGAGCGCCAGCCGCGAGCACTCGTGCATCGCGCCCGCCAGGTCGTGCGTGCTCATCACCACCGCGCGCCCCTCGTCGGCGAGTTCTCTGAAGAGTTCGAGCAGCAGCTCCTGCGTCGGCATGTCGAGGCCCGTGAACGGTTCGTCGAGCAGCAGCAGCCGGGGCCGCAGCGCGAGGGCGCGCGCGACGAGCACCCGCTGCCGCTGACCCCCCGAGAGCTCTCCCACCGGCCGCGCGGCGAGGTGATCCATCTCCACGCGCTCGATCGACTCGGCCACCGCGTCGTAGTGCTCCTGCCGCGGTCGCCGCAGCCACCCGATGCGGCTCACGAGCCCGGTCATCACGGTCTCCTCGACCGTGATGGGAAAGTCCCAGGCGAAGTCCTGCCGCTGGGGCACGTAGCCGATGCGCCGACGCGCCCGCGCCGCGCTCTCACCCTCGACGCGCACCTGCCCCCGTTCGAGACGCACGATGCCGAGAATCGCGCGAATGAGCGTCGTCTTGCCCGCGCCGTTCGGGCCGATGAGGCCGACGAACTCCCCCGCGCCGACGCGCAGGTTCAGGTCGCGCAGCACCGGGCGTCCGCCGAGACGCACCGCGAGGTCGCTGATCTGAAGTACCGTCACCGCGATCCGTGCCCTCTCTGCTCATCGGCCGCCTCGGCCTCACGCGCCTCACGCGCCGCGCGCGCTGCTCGCGCCGCCTTCGCGCGTTTCTTCGCCGAGCGCGACGCCACCAGCACCACGATGATCGCGACGACGAGCGCGGCCCCGACGAGCCCCACGACGACACCGACGACCGTGCCCGAGCCGCTGTTGCTCGCGTTGCCCGCCGAATCCGACCTCGCCGCGTCGCCGGTCTCACCCGCCGCATCATCCTGCGATCCCGCGCCACCTACGTCGCCCTCCGCAGCCGCGTCAGCGTCGGCATCGGTGTCGACCAGCTGGCCCTCGTCGAACTCCACACCGAAGGCCTGCTCCGGGTCGGTCTCGTCGCCGACCGCTATGCGCAGCGTGTCGCGGGCCGCGACCGCGCTGCCGTCGACCAGGTCGCCCGAGAACTCGACCTCGACGAGGTAGACGCCCGGCTCGCTGAACACCCAGTTCGCGTGGGTGTGCGTGTTCACCTCGATGAACGACTGCTGCGGGAAGGGATCGAGCGACGACCACAGCGGCTCGGGCTCTCCGAAGTTGCCGCTCTGCAGAAACACCGACACGGTGCCCGGCCCTTCGACGCCGAGGATGCTGAGCGTCGTTCCCCGATTCAGGGAGTCGAGCACGAGCGGCTCCTGGGTGTTCCAGCCGACCCAGATCACGCCCGGCTCGCGCACCTGCGGAATCACCCACGCGTCAGTGCCCGGTTCGAGGCCGAGAAAGGAGTAGGCCGCGTCGTCTGGAATCGTGAGCATCGAGTCGTCTCTGACGTGGGCCACCACGTCTTCGGGCATGCGCCAGTATGAGGGCGAGGCCGTGTCGTCGTGAATCTGCACGATCCACTCCCCCGTGTTCAGCGTCGGCCCGAAGTCGATGTGCCCGTCGTCAAGCACGACCTGCCCGGTGCCCTGAGCCTGATTGGGGTCGAGCACCTGGGCCAGGCCGTCGTCTGGTGCGTTCTCGGCGCGCGCGGCCGTAGCCGGCGCGAGCAAGAGCCCGACAGCAGCGGCGAGAGCTACCGTCGCGACTGCGGCGCGTGCTGCACCACGCGCTACAGCGCCCGCTGCGCCCCTGCCGGCACCGCGCAGCGCTCCGCCTGCACCGTGCGCTCCGCCTGCTCCGTGCGCTCTGCCGCGATGTTCGCTCATGGTGTCTCCTTGTGATGTGTGAGTTCGGGATCGCCGCCGCTCGTGTCGCCGCCGCTAGCATCGCCGACACCACCGACATCGCCGCCCCGACCGCCGAGGCAGTCGCGCAGCGACCGCGCGTTGAAGCGCATCATCTCGGCGTAGCTCGCGACCTCGGGAGTGAAGGCGTCGCCGTAGATGGTGCACACCTCGACCCCCTGCTCCTTCGCGACCTCGATCAGGGTCGACGAGCGCGACACGAGGTTGGGCTCGATGAAGACGGCCGGCACGCGCAGGTTGCGAATGGTCTCGGTGAGGCGCTTGCGCTCGGCGAGCGACGGCTCGATCGAGGGGTTCGAGGTGACGAAGCCCGAGATGTCGACGTCGTAGGCGCGCCCCAGGTAGCCGTAGGCGTCGTGCGAGGTGACGAGCGTGCGCTGCTCGCGCGGGATCTCCGCGATCGTCTCGCGCACCTCGGTGTCGAGCGCGGTGAGCTCGTTCAAATACCCGGTGGCATTCTCGATGTACTCAGAGGCTCCCTCCGGATCGACCTCGGTGAGGGTGTCCCTGATGATCTCGACGTACGACATGGCGTTGCCCACGTTCTGCCACAGGTGCGGGTCGATCTCGCCGTGCACGTGCTTGCCGAGCACCGCCTGCGGCAGCTGGTAGACCGGGTCCCCCGCCCTGCCGAGGAAGCGGTAGGCCGGGTCTCCGGGCAACTCGTGCAGCGCCTTGTTCGGCACCTCTATGACGAGTTCTGCGGGATCCGCGATCTCCTGGTGCACCTCGGCCGTGCCGTGCTCGTGATCCATCACCACCTCGAACACGCCCTCATCGAGGTTCAGGGAGAGATCGGAGTGGCCGCTGTTCAGCACCCGCGCCCCTCGCATGCCCGGAGCGGCATATGGATCGACGCCGACCGCGAAGGTGACCTCGGTTTCGGCGATGGGAATAGGCTTCTGATCCCGAGCCACCTGCAATTTGCCCTGCACATCGAGCGTGTAGTACCCGGGCTCGGTGAACGCCCAGCTGAGGTGCGTGTGCGTGTCGGGCGGCACCGTCACCGAGTCGTCGGTGAAACCCCGTGCGGCGTCGAAGCCGTCGGTGGAGTCGAAGTAGCGGTCGATATCGCCGAAGCTGCCGGTGAGGTAGGCGACGACATCGCCCGGCCCCTCGACACTCGTCGCCGAGAGGATCACGTCCGAGCTGCGATCCGCGCCGTGCTCGGCACCGTCGCCCGACACGCGCAGACCGAGCCACACGGTGTCGAGCGATACGTCTTCGACGAGCGGGATGATCTCGGCCGCGTACTTCACGGCCTCCTCGGCGAGCGCGATGTTGAGCACGCTCTCGCGCAGGTTGGTGTCGAGCGCTTTGATGAGGCTCTGCTCCTCGAGCATGAGGTAGTTCGAGAACGCGACATCGGCGTAGACGATGTCGCGCACGTCGCGCAGCGAAGGCTCGTAGCCGTGCGGATCGCCGCCCTCGGGCACGAGCGAGGTGACGTCGGCGCGATCCCCCGCCACATGCCGAGCGAGATCGGCGATGATGCCGGTCGTGGTGACCACGCTGACCCGGTTGCTATCTGCCGCAGCGGAGGGAGTCGCTGCGCACCCCGCGAGCGAGGCCGCGAGCAAGGTCGCGACCGCAGCGGCTGAGGCCGGTGCAGCGGTGCAGGACACTAATTCTTCACCTGTTTTGCGCTGCTCGTCTTGTGCGCGGTCGAGTAGCCGGCCTGCTTGCCGGTAACCCTGACCGTGATCCTCTCGCCGCGATATTTCTTGGCGATCCTGTAGCTGCTTTTCGTAGCCTTCGAGATCTTCTTGCCGTTCGCGTACCACTGGTACGAGAGCTTCGTACCCTTCGGCTTCCAGGTGCCCGGCTTCGCTTTGAGGGTTTTGCCGACCTTCGCGGTGCCCGAGATGGTCGGTTTCGGTGCCGTTAGCTTGCCCTTTGCGACCTTCTTGGCGGCGCTGTCGCGGGTGACTCTTTCGTCGCCGAGCGTGCCGGTGACCCGCACGCCGACGCGCTTTCCCACATCTGCCGGGGTCGCGGTGTAATTCGACTTCGTGGCCTTCGAGATCGGCTTTCCGTTCCGCAGCCACTGGTAGCGCAGGGCGACGCCCCGCGGCGACCACGTTCCCGGTTTGGCAGTGAGCTTCTTGCCGACCTGAGCCGTACCCGAGACAGTCGGCTGAGCACCGGTCAGCGGCTCGGCGGCCGCCTGCTCGACCTCGAAGGTGTAGGTGGCGGTGTTGCTGGAGGTGCTGTTGCCGTTCCCGCTCACGTCTGCGCGCACCCGCAGCTTGTAGGTGCCCGACTCGGTGAAGGCCCAGGCGGCGTGCGTGTGGGCCGGCTTCGACTGCACTATGGTGCCCGTGGGCGACAGCCGGTATCCGCCGTTCTTCAGCAGCGACACCGGCCCCTCGGCGTCCTGCGTCCAGATCCACACGTCGCCAGGGCCCTCGACCACGCTCACTGCGAAGTCGGTGCTCGCCGAACCGCCGTAGACATCGGTCTTGGTCTTCAACTCGTTGGTGTCCCAGCCGGGCCAGATCAGATCCGAGTTCTGCGAGAGGGGCAGCGAGTACACCTCTCGCCCCCGCAGCTCGCTCGGCACCCAGGGAGCCGTCGCAGAGAAGGTGAGCTGCGCCTCTGACTTCACCAGAAGCTCGACCGACTCCGGGGTGCGCAGCACCGGGGAGTTCAGCGTTGCGTCGTCGCTGAGCGCGAGCTGCACCGCCCCGTCGGCATCGACCCTGAGAAAGAAGGCGTCGATGTGCCCTCGGTCGAGAGTGATCGGGTCGTCCAGGATCGGCTCCGCGGCATGAGCGGTCGCGGGAACGAGCAGTCCGCCGAGCACGGCGAGTGCTGCTGCTACGGCGATACGGCGCATCGCCGACCTGCCCCGGATGCCCGTTCTCGTGTCGTTCACGGCAGTTCCTCCCTCATTTTGTGGCTGGCGTTGCGCGACCGACGGCACTATTCGCGACCGCACGGTCGCGGCTGCCGGCCGTCGGACTCACACAAACGTTAATGATAAGCGTACTCAATATCTTTATAAACTGCGAATCTGCGCGGCCGGATCCAGCCCCGACACCAAGCAATACCCCCTGCCTGAGCAGCCGCGCCCACCCATCGCAGAGTTCGTCGCCCTTTGTCCCATGAAACCCGGCGGTTTAGGCGAACAAAGGGCGACGAACTTTGAGGGGCACCCCGCGTGTCGGGGATCCGGGCGCGCGGGTGGTGGTCGCCGCGCGCCTATCGCGCGCGGGCGCGCGGCTTACGCACCAGGAAGGCCGAGGCGACCGCGACGGCGATGACCGATCCCGCCATCACCGCGAGGCGCGCGGTGTCGGCCTGCGCCGCGTCGTCGAAGCTCAGTTCGGCGACGAGCAGCGCTACCGTGAAGCCGATCCCGGCGAGCGCTCCGACGCCGATGAGTTCGCGCCAGCTCACCGCGGGGTCGAGTTCGGCCCGCGTGAGTTTCGTCAGCAGCCAGGTGGTGAGCGAGATGCCGATCGGCTTGCCGATCACGAGGCCCAGCATCACGCCGAGGGCGATGGGGTCGAACGGGAAGTTCGACTCGCCGCCCACCGCGACCCCGGCCGCGAAGAACGCGAACACCGGCACCGCGAAGCCCGTCGAGAGCGGCTGGAAGCGCCGCACGAAGGTCTCGGTGGGGTGGGATCCGCCTCGCCCCGACACCGGCACCAGGAACGCGAGCACCACGCCCGCAATCGTCGCGTGAATGCCCGAGGCGTGGAACAGCGCCCACACGACGATGCCGAGTGGCAGCATGATCAGCCACGGCCCCCACGAGGAACGCTCGAGCCATCGCGGCACCCGGTGCGCCAGGATCCCGAACAGCGCGAGCGGCACGACCGCGAGCGCGAGCGGCAGCAGCTGCACGCCGCTCGTGTAGAAGATCGCGATGATGGCGATGGCGATGAGGTCGTCGACCACCGCGAGCGTGAGCAGAAACATGCGCAGCGCGGGCGGGATGCGCGGCGCGATGATGCCGAGCACCGCGACCGCGAAGGCGATGTCGGTGGCGGTCGGGATCGCCCAGCCCCGCACGCCCGGGCCTCCGGCGTTGAGCGCGACGTAGATCAGCGCGGGCACGGCGACACCGCCGAACGCGGCCGTCACCGGCACGATCGCGGTGCTGAAGCGACTCAGTTCGCCCTCCACGAACTCGCGCTTGAGTTCGAGGCCCACCATGAAGAAGAAGATCGCGAGCAGGCCGTCGGAGGCCCAGTGCCCCAGTGAGAGGTCGAGGTGCAGCGCGGCCGGGCCGACGTGCGTGTCGCGCAGCGAGAAGTACCAGCCTGAGAGCGGGCTGTTCGCGGCGGCGAAGCCGATGAGCGCGGCGACCATCACGATGATGCCGCCGACGCGCTCGCTGCGCAGTACGCGGTTGATGCGCGCCGCCTCGCGCTGATTGACGAGCGACAGCACTCGTCGCGGGCGGAATCGCCTGCTGCGGGCGTCGGCAGCGTGGACGGCGTGGGTGAAGCGGGGCTTTCGGGTCATGTCGGCCTTTCGGGCGTGGTCGAACGAACTGTCGACCAGACTTCCCGACGCACCTCAGACCATAGTACCGGCCTCGGCCAGTGTCCTGCGCCGGAAGTTCATTCGTATAGACCGGTGCTCTCAGGGTGTCTCGCAAGGCGGAGGAGGAGGCTTTGCTGGTGGCAAAGTCGACGACGACAACGCAGCGAGACGACCTGAGAGTGCCGGGATATACGACGCGAATTTCCGGCGCAGGACACTACCGCCCGAGCTGCTTCGCGCGCTTGCGGGCCTGCTTCGCGGCCTGCGCCGAAGCCTTCTCCTCGGCCTCGTACTCCTCGTCCTCCGTCTGCATCGCCACGCTGGCGACAGCCATGGCGAGCCCGGCGAGCCAGACACCCCAGACGAGCAGTCGCCGCCAGTCGTCTCGCATCGACTGGGTCTGCCTGAGCGTGGTCACCGCGCCCAGCGCGGCCCCGATGATTCCGGGGTTGGTGACGTACTTGCCGATCGACACGGGGCCTCCCTCAGGTGCGTGCGGGCGGAGTGTATCGAGCGCGCCCGCTTTCTCCACTGTAGCGGCTGCGCAGCGCGTGCGGGCCTCGTCGCACAGCTCACTCGCATCCGTGCGACGAGGCCCGCCCCGGGGTTTTCAGCCGATCAGCGCACTCGCTTCGCCGAGCTCTGCACCGTCTTCGAGGTGTAGCCCGCCTTCTTGCCGGTCACCTTCACGGTGATCTTCTTGCCCTGCTGCTTCGCCGCGACCCGGTAGCTCTTCGCGGTGGCCTTCGAGATCTTCTCACCGTCTGCGTACCAGCGGTAGGAGTACTTCACGCCCGACGGCTTCCAGGGCCCTCCGACCTTCGCGATGAGCTTCTTGCCGACCTTGGCAGTGCCGGTGATCTTCGGCTTGTTCGACTTCAGCGTGCCCTTGGCGACCTTCTTGGTCGCCTTGCTGACCGCCGACTTGCTCTCTCCGTCGTGCGTGCCGGTTACCCGCACCGAGATGCGCTTGCCCGCGTCCTTCGCGGTGAGCGTGTAGCTGCCCCTGGTCGCCTGCGAGATGCTCTTGCCGTCGCGCAGCCAGCGGTAGCCGAGCTGCACCCCCTCGGGCTCCCAGGTGCCCGGGTTCGCGGTGAGTTTCTTGCCGACCTTCGCGGTGCCCTGCACGACCGGCGTTCCCGCGGTGAGGTCGTGATCGTGGTGGTGGTCGTCTATCTCGATCTCGACCGGTTCGGAGGTGACGTAGACGCGACCGTCGTTGAAGGTCAGCACCGCGCGCACCTCGGCGTGGGCGAGGTCGGCCGCGACGGTGAAGGAGTAGCTCGCGGCGTTCTCCCCCGGGACCGTCGTCCAGTCGGTCTCACCGTGCTTCTTGACCTGCCACTCGTAGCGGGTCAGCACCGAGGCCGGCGCGACTTCGGCCGTCAGCTCGGCGGTCGACCCCGTGTGATAGTGGTCTCGCAGGCCCGAAACAGTCACGACCTGCGACGCCGGCGCGCCGTGGTCGTCGATCACGATCGTCACGGCTTCGGCGGTCGCGACGACGGCACCGCCCGCACCGAGCAGCTTCGCGGTGATCTCGGCACCGTTGAGCGCCTGCTCGGACGGGATCGACAGTGTCGCGCCCGCCTGCCCCCCGATGATCACGGGATCGGCCTGATCCACCCGCTTCATGAACCACTGGTACGTGCCGCCCGGAGCCGCGGGATCGGCGTCCGCGGTCAGCTCGATCGTCCGATCCTGGTGATAGTGCGCCCGCAGTCCGGTGATGGTGAGGGTCTGCGCGGCCGCGTCTTCGGCGGCGAACGCGCCGAGACCGTTCTGCGCCTGCGCGACCGTGCCGAGGCCGGGCGAACCGGTGGCGAAGGCTGCCGATGGAGCTACCATCAGGCCGCCCACCAGCGCCAGCGCCCCGGCTGCTGCCACAGCGGAGCTCCTGCGTGTCAGCGATTTCATGAGTACCACTTTCCGTTCGGAATTATTATTGAAAAGGATTCTCGATATTAATAGCAGCAATCCCACCGCCGCGCAATTCCAGTCGTCGCGGTCAGGCGCGCCACCGCTGCCCCGTTCCACGACACGCACGGGCACCACCGACCGCAACCCCGATTTTGGTGCCACACCGCACCGTGCTATTGTTTTCTCTGTTGCTCGGCGAGCAGCGAGCGCCTCTAGCTCAATTGGCAGAGCAGCTGACTCTTAATCAGCGGGTTCGGGGTTCAAGTCCCCGGGGGCGTACGGTTCGAAAAGCTCCACACAGCGGTCAGCGTGTGGAGCTTTTCTCGTCTCATCACCGAGAGATCCTCGCCGAGAGACGCCCCGAGTATCCACTCACGCTCCACTTTGGAAGGGCCGCCACATGTCCGAGCACGTCCCAGTCCCCTCCGCGGACCTCGCCTTCGCGCTCGAGCTCGCAGACCTCGCCGACTCGATCTCGCTCCCCCGCTTCCGCGCCGCCAACCTGCACGTCGACACCAAGCCCGACCGCACGCACGTGACCGACGCCGACCTCGCCGTCGAGCGAGCGTTGCGCGAGCGCATCGAGGCCGAGCGTCCGAGCGACGGCTTCTTCGGCGAGGAGTCGGGCAGCGCCGACGGCGGCGCGCGGCGCTGGATCCTCGATCCAATCGACGGCACCGCCAACTTTCTGCGCGGCATTCCCAACTGGGCGACCCTCATCGCGCTCGAGATCGACGGCGTGCCCACGGTCGGCGTCGTCTCGGCACCCGCGTTCGGCGCGCGCTGGTGGGCGGAGCTCGGTGGAGGCGCGTGGGGCCGGCAGACCGGCGAAGACGCCCGCCGCCTGCGGGTGTCGAGCGTGCAAGACCTCTCCGACGCCTCCCTGAGCTTCCAGAGCATCGCGCAGTGGCGGCAAGCGGGCCATCTTCCCTCGCTGCTCGCGCTCGGCGAGGCGGTGTGGCGGGATCGCGCCTACGGCGACTCCTGGTCGTACATGCTGCTCGCCGAGGGACTCGTCGACGTCGTCGCGGAGTTCGACGTGAAGGCCTACGATCTTGCGGCGCACGTGCCGATCGTGCGCGAGGCCGGCGGTCGCTTCACCGACATCGAGGGCGCGGAGAGCGCGTGGAACGGCAGCTCGCTCGCGAGCAACGGCCTGCTGCACGACGCGGTCATCGGGGTGGTCGAGAAGGCGGTCGAGCGATGAACGGCGTCATCCTGCCAGAGCCGCCGCCCGCCAAGCCCTCGACCGACGCCCCCGCTCAGGCCCCGGCCGCTCCGACGGCTCCCACCGGCAGACCGCTGCTGTGGGCCGCGCTCTCCCTGCTGCTCGACGCCGCCCTGGTCGTCCTCTTCGCAGGCCTCGGCCGCAGCACGCACGAGCGCGACGCGACGGTATTCGGGCTCTTCGAAACGGCCTGGCCCTTCCTCGTCGGGCTGCTGCTGGTGTGGGGCTGGGGCCTCGTCTGGAAAAGGCCCACGGCCATCCTGCACTCGGGAGTGCCGGTCTGGATCGGCACGGTGGCCCTCGGCATGGGCCTCCGGTTGCTCTCGGGCCAGGGTGCCGCCTTCCCCTTCGTGGTGGTGGCGGTCATCACGCTCGGGGTCTTCCTCCTCGGGTGGCGCGGGATCGTGGCACTCATCCGCGTTCGCCGTCGGGTATAGCGAGCGACGCTGCACCCTCCCAGGGGTGATTCGGGATCGCCCTCGCCCGGTGGCAAGCGCTCGGAAGCGCTCTTCCGGATGATTGAATGGAAGATGTGAGACCCTTCGACGACAAGTTTCCGTACGGTTTGAGCGGCACGCCCTCAGGCAGCACGGAAGCCCTGTCAGACGGCGTGGTCAAGCAACTGGAGTTCGCGCTGACCGTCGGACTCCTGAACGACGGCGACAAGCTCCCGTCTGAGCCTCGCCTCGCAGAGCAGCTCGGGGTTTCGACCGTGACTCTGCGCCAGGGCCTCGCGAAGCTGCGCACCCGCGGCGTACTGGTAACGCAGCGAGGCCGCGGCGGCGGAAGCTACCTGCGCGACAGCCAAAAGATCAACACCGAGCGCGCAGAAGAGCTGCTTCGCTCGACGAGCTCGGGCGATCTTCGAGACCTCGGAGACCTGTTCGCCGGAAACGTCGCCCGCTCCGCCCAGCTGGCGGCCATGCGATCCCTCCCCGATGAGGTCGTGCGCCTGGAACAGCTGGTCGCGGCCCTCACGAGCGCCAGCACCCCGAACTCGCGCCGCCGAGCCTACTGTCGCCTGCACATCGAGCTGGCCGTCGCCGCCCAGTCCTCGCGACTCATGCTCGCGTCGGTGCAATTGCTCGGCGAGGTCGCTCCCCTGCTGTGGAACTCGGACATTGCCGCGGATACCGATTTCAGAGCGGGCTACGCCGCCGTGGTCGACGCCGTTCGCAGCCGGGATGCCGACGGCGCGCAGAATCTCGCGCGGTCTCAGATCGAGAGAGAAGCGCGCCTGCTCATCGAGCACCACCTGCGAATCGCTGCGCGGCGGCCGTGAAACGGCACACACGTGCGTCGGCGTTCGGACAAGGCACCGCGAACAGGAGTCAAGAGCGACATGCGCAACCGTGAGATGCAGCTTCAGTCCGGCGACCTCGCTGACCCGGCGGCAACCGTCCGCGAGCAGATTCGCGCGGTCACCGACCAGCTCACCGAGATATCGGAGCTGACCGCATCGCTCCTGCGCAGGGTGGTCGAGGGCGGCGCACGACCGGCCAGAGCCGACCTCGCGCAGCTCGAAGACCACCTGCGCGACGCGCTCTCGCACCCCGAACGACCAATGGACGGCATCGGAGTGGCCACGGTGGCGGGGTACCTCTCCGACAACGACTACTGGCTCGAGTGGTGGCGCGTCGACCCGCGGGGCGGTCTGGAGTTCGTCACCCACATGCTGAACCCGCAGCAGGACTCGTTCTACGACTACCCCGCCCGAGCGTGGTTCACCGCCCCCGTTGAGACATCCGCCCTGGCGGTGACTGGCCCGTACGTCGATGCCGGGGGCACGAACGCCTACACCGTCACCGCGGCCGTTCCCGTCGTGGTCGACGGAGCCACCATCGGCGTGGCCGGGGCCGACATCTACGCGTTCCGCTTCGAAAGCACCCTGCTGCTCGCACGCGCGGAGCACCCCCTGGTACTCGCCAACGCCTCACGGCGCGTGATCGCTTCGACCACCCCCGCGCACCTCCCCGGAGACCTGCTCGCCGACGATCTGACCTCGAAGTGGCGGGGTCGCCAGGTGCCGTTCGACGACTCCGGAGAAAACCACTGGGTGCTGTACGAGGTTTTCTAAGACTCTCTGAGGTTCTCCGAGCCGACTGCCCGTGGTGCTCGGGTCAGGGCGACCGCACCCGTTCGCTTCCCTTCGCACCCATTTAAAGTTTAAAAACATTTTTTATTGCTTTTAGTCGAGCAAGGTGCTTAGGTAGTGAGCAGGTCGGCGAGGCAAGCTTCCTGTCACATCTTCGACACGTGCGCTGCGCGGCCGTCCGTCTCCCATTCACCGTCGAATGAAAGCAGGAAACCGTGAACCGCACCCCGCAATCGGGAACGCCGTCGATCCCATTCGAGACGCACAAGCCCTGGAGCAACTGGGGAGGCAACCAGACCGCCACCCCCGCCTACACCGTGCGGCCGCGCACCGACGAGGAGGTCGTCGAGATCGTGCGCTTCGCGATTCGCGAGGGCCTGCCGGTGCGCGTCGTCGGTGCCGGGCACTCCTTCACCCCGCTCGTGCAGACCGGCGGCATTCTGGTCGACCTCTCGGCCCTCAGCGGCATCACCGGAGTCGACACCGAGCGCAGGCGCGTCCGCCTGCGCGGTGGCACCGCGATCCACCAGATCGGCGAACCGCTCTGGGAGCACGGTCTGGCCCTCGCCAACCAGGGCGACATCGACAAGCAGTCGATCTCCGGTGCCATCTCCACCGCGACTCACGGCTCGGGAAACCAGCTGGGCAGCTTCTCCTCGGCGCTGCGCTGGGTGCGACTCGTGAACGGCCACGGCGAGATCGTCGAAATCGGCGAGAATCGGCTCCAGGAGCTGCTGGCTGCGCAGGTCGCGCTGGGCACCCTCGGCATCTTTCTCGAGGTCGAACTGCAGGTGGTGGATCGCTACTACCTGCAAGAGCAGATCACCTATCCCACGTGGGACGAGACCGTGTCGACCTGGGACGAAGACATCGCGAACAACCGCCACTACTCCTTCCTGTGGTGCGTCGGGGAAGAATCGGCGGCGCTCTACGAGCTGCCCACGCCGGCCGGAGAACCGATGTCGGGCCGCAGCTACACCAAGCGCTACAACACCGTGGAGATGGATCCCGAAGAGACCGGCATCGACCTCACTGAGGGGCACCGCCGCGATCGCTCCTACCGCATCTACCCGGGCGGCTTCATGATCCCGTTCCACGAACTCGAGTACTACGTGCCCGCGGAGCACGGTCGCGAAGCCGTCGAGTCGGTGCAGAACCTGCTCCGAACGAAGCACACCGATCAGAAGTACCCGATCGAAGTTCGCTGGGTGAAGCAGGACGAGGGGCTCATCTCCCCCTTCTACCGGCGAGACACCACCGTCGTCTCGGTCTCGGGCGCACCTGGAACCGACTACTGGCCCTACCTTCGCGACGTCGACGCGGCCCTCGGAGAGTTCGACGCGCGCGTGCACTGGGGCAAGATCCACTTCATGACGCGCGAGCGCATGGAGCGCCAGTTCCCCGAGTTCGATCGGTTCCTCGCCGTGCGTCGCGAGTTCGATCCCCGCTGCGTCTTCCTGAACGACCACACTCGAGCGCTTCTGGCGTGAAGACCGTACAGATTCGGAAGGAGATGACATGGAAGTCATCGGCCAGGTAGTCATCTACATCATGATGGCGTTCGTCCTCATCGGTGCCGGAGCCTACATCGCGAAGCCCACCTCACCCATCGGACTTGAGTTCAAGGAGGGCATCCTCTCTATCGGACACATCTTCCTTCCCGTGGCCGGCATCATGGTGCTCGTTCCGGTGCTCGTGAAGATCATCAACGCCACGGCGGCACCGGTCTACGCCTGGTTCCACGCCGACCCGGCACTCGCCGCCGGCACCTTCATCGCGGGCGACATGGGCGGCTACATACTGGCCCACGAGCTCGCGGGATCGCACGGCGCGTGGATCATGGCCTTCGTCGCGAGCTTCACCGCCGGCTCGACCATCGTGTTCTCGATCCCCGTCGGGCTCGCGATGATCGACCGTCGGGATCACAAGTACCTCGCGCTCGGCGTCATGTCGGGTCTGCTCGCGATCCCCTTCGCGGTGTTCGTCTCGACCCTGATCGTCATGTCTTCGCAGGTGCCGCTGCGCGAAGACATCAACACCACCGGAGCGGGCACCAAACCGTTCGATCTGCCGCTCGGCGACATTCTGCTGAACCTGGTGCCGCTCGCGCTCATCATGGTGCTCATCGCGCTCGCGCTGCGCTTTTTCACCGGTGCGACGATCAAGGCGTTCCTGCTGCTCGGCAGGGGCCTGGAGATCGTCTTGACCGCCGCTCTGGCGCTCTCGATCGTCGAGTATTTCACCGGCGTCTTCGCCATGATCTTCGGATCTTGGCCGCTCGCACCGTTCATCGCGGACGCGGACGACCAGTTCCGCGCACTCGAGATCGCGGGCTACATCGGCGTCATGCTCGCCGGAGCATTCCCGATGGTCTACGCCATTCGGAAGGGCCTCGCAAAACCGCTCGGCGCACTCGGCAGCAGGGTCGGCATCTCGGAGGTCGAACCGTCCCCGGTTTTCTGTCGCTCCTATGTGGGTGCCAGCACCGGGTGGTGGGGCTCTTCGAAGCCAGCGTAGTACCTGGCCTCGAACTCTTCGGGCGGAACGTCGCCGATGGTGGAGTGCAACCGCCTGGTGTTATACCAGTCGACCCATCCAGCGGTGACCCATTCGACGTCGT
>JBKEBN010000028.1:0-21268 GCA_047973175.1 Leucobacter sp. | reverse complement strand
TACGCCGTGTCGGTGAGGCGCCTCCCGGCGGCGCTGCAGTTGGGGCCGTAGGGGCGTTGGGGCCGTCACCCCGCGGGGTGGTTTCGACTAACGGCGTGTGTTTTCAGCCGATTCGGCACGCGGTTAGTCGAATCCACGCCGGAAGTGCAGCGCGACCGCCAACGCCAACGCCAACAGTGTCGACCGGCAAGCCGGCCCGCTCTAGTGGTGTGTCCCGGAAATGGTTGCCTAGCGAGGATGTGTTCCGAAGCCGCAATTGCAAGGCGGAGGAGGAGGCTTTGCTGGTGGCAAAGCCGACGACGACAACGCAGCGAGTGCGGCTTCGGAACACACCGCAGCGGCAACCATTTCCGGGACACACCACTAGCGTCGGCGCGTACCGAAGATGGTGCGGGTGATCTCGCGACCGATCTGGGTGCCCGCCGAGCGCATCGCCGAGGCGATCGCGCCCTCGACGGCTCCCGTGCGCCGCTGCGCCTTCTTCGCGGCTTCCTTCGCCTTGCGTTCCCTCTCCCGCTCGGCCGCGCGCTCGGCCCTGACCTTCGCCGCGGCGGCTTCCTTCTCCGCCTTCGCGGCGGCCGCTGCCTCGGCCTTCGCCTGCTTCTCCGCGTCGATCGCGGCCTGCTTCGCGGCCGCCGCCTCCTCCTCGGCGCGCCGCTTCTCCTCCGCGGCCTCGACCGCCCGCTGCTCGAGCTTCTCCTCCGCGGAGAAGGGATCCACCGACTCGGCGTACTTGCGCGCGAGCGGAGAAGCCGCGGCGACCGCGAAGACCGTCGCGGGCTGCGCCGGTCCCATCACCGAGGCCGGAGCCCACAGCTTCGTCGGCGCGACCGGGGTCGGGCGGCCGTCGGGGCCGAGCACCGTCACGATCGCCTCACCGGTGCCGAGCGTCGTGAGCAGCTCTGCGAGGTCGAGCGACGTGTTCGGAAACGTGTTGACCGTCTGCTTCAGCTTCTTCTCGTCGTCGGGCGTCGCGGCCCGCAGCGCGTGCTGCACGCGCGAGCCGAGCTGCGCGAGCACGTCGGCGGGAATGTCCTTCGGCGTTTGAGTGACGAAGACCACGCCGACGCCCTTCGAACGGATGAGTCGCACGGTCTGCACCACCTGGCGCAGAAACTCCTTGGTCGCGTTCGCGAACAGCAGGTGCGCCTCGTCGAAGAAGAACACCAGCTTCGGCCGCTCGGGGTCGCCCACCTCGGGCAGCGCCGAGAACAGGTCGGCGAGCAGCCACATGATGACGGTGCTCACGAGTGCGGGCCGCTCGAACATGTCGCCGACGTCGAGCAGCGAAACGACTCCGCGACCGTCCTGCTGCCGCAGCAGATCAGCGGTGTCGAAGCCGGGCTGGCCGAAGAACTCGTCGCCGCCCTGAGCTTCGAGGGCCGTGATCGCGCGCAGGATCACCCCCGCCGTCGCCTTCGAAACGCCGCCGAGGGTGGCCAGCACCTCCTTGCCCTCGTCGGAGGTGAGGTGGGTGATGACCGCCCGCATATCGCCGAGGTCGACCAGTTCGAGCCCCTGCGAGTCGGCCCACGAGAAGATGAGCTGCAGCGCCTGCTCCTGCGTCGTGTTGAGGTCGAGCGCGCGCGCCAGCAGAATCGGCCCGAAGTCGCTGACGGGCACGCGCACAACAGCGCCGGGGCTGGCCGCGTCGATGCCGCCGAGCCGCAGCAGCTCGACGGGAAAGGCGCTCGGCTGCCAGGGCTGCCCGTTGGCCCCGGTGCGGGCCAGCAGTTTCTCCGACGACGGGCCCGGCTCCGCCATGCCGGTGAGGTCGCCCTTCACGTCGCACAGCAGCACCGACGATCCGGCCGCCGAGAGACCCTCGGCGATGAGCTGCAGCGTGCGCGTCTTGCCGGTTCCCGTCGCGCCCGCGACGAGCAGGTGACGGTTGAACATGCCGAGCGGCATCCTGACGGTGTTTCCCGGTTTCGGCCCGTCGGCCGCGAGCAGCGTGCCGAGCGTCATCGCCGGCGCGTCGAACGCGTATCCGGCGGCGATCGCCTGCAGCACGGGCGGGAGCTGATCTGCGGCCGATGCGGGATCGCCGTCGCCATCACCCGACGCGTCAGCAGCGGGTTCGGGATCGCCGTCGCCGGCACCCACCGAGTCAGCGGCGGATGCGGGTTCGCCGACACCGAGCTGCACATCGGGTGCGGGCTCCGCCTCGCCTCCGACTTCTCCCCCGGTGGCTTCGCCGCTCGCGCCTTGTCGCTCAGCCGCGCCGAGCGCCGCCCGCGCGGCCTCCAGCTCGGCTCGGGCGGCCTCGGCTTTGGCCCTCGCGGCCTCCGCCTCTGCGGCCGCGGCGCGGGCTTCAGCCTCGGCCAGTTGTACGCGCAGGGCTTCAACGTCGTCGCTCATGCAGCGATCCTATCGGGCCTGCAGATGAGGCGATCGCGCGAAGCGCAGCGACACGGTCAAACTGCAATGAGGCGGCGGAGTGCAGCGCAGTCGGCCCCCTGATCTAGGCGGTTGAGCGAAGGCCGAAGTCGAAACCAGACACCGAGTCATTCAAAAACTCGAAAAAGATCTATCTAAGGAGCAACCTGCTTGGTAGTTTCGACTGCGTCGCTGCGCGACTCCGCTCGACCACCTATGTATATCTAGGCTTTCTCGGAGAGTCCGGGCGTGTGGTTTCGACTCCGACCTACGGTCTCCACTCAACCACCTATATGTACAAGCTGCAGCTCAGTCTGCGATCGAAGCGTAGAGTTCGTCCAGGTCGCGTCGTAGCGGAGGGTTCGCGCCCGCGACCGACACCGCGATGGCCGAGGCGCAGGCCGCACGCCGCAGCGTTTCCTCCAGCGCCTCCGCAACCCCGTCGACGCCCTGTTCGAGCAGGCACGAGATGAGGCAGGCCATGAACGAGTCGCCTGCGCTGATCGTGTCGACCACGCTGACCGGCATCGCGGCGACCCTGGCCTCGCTCGCACCGCTCATCGCGCAGGATCCCGCGGGGCCGAGCGTCATCACGACGACTCGGGGGCCGAGCGCGAGGATGTGCTCGAGGATCGTCTCGGTGGTCTGCTTCGGGTAGAGCCACTCGGCGTCTTCGTCGCTGAGTTTGACGAGATCCGCTACCGCGGCGGCGTCTTCGAAGCGCCGCACGGCCACCGCGTGATCCGGCAGCAGCGACGCGCGCACGTTCGGATCGAGCGTGACGAGAGAACTCGCGGAGAGCTCGCGCAGCAACCGCAGCACGTCGCTCCCGCCGGGCTCCAAGAACAGCCCGATCGAGCCGGCGTGCACCAGGTCCACCCGCTCCGGCGAGACCGCGGGAAGCGACCAGTCGAGATCGAAGGTGTATCTCGCGCTCCCGTCGGCCTCGATTCTGGCGTGCGCCGTCGAGGTCGGTGCCGAGGTCCACGACTCGTCGAGCAACTCGACCGACTCTGCCGAGAGCAGGGCTGCGATGCGCTGCCCCCTCGGGTCGCGACCGAGGCGGGTGAGCAGCCGCGCCGTGTGTCCCTGGCGGGCGACGCCGATCGCGGTATTGGTCGGGCTGCCGCCCACGAACTCTTCGCTGGTGCCGCTCTCCTCGACGATGTCGATGAGCGCCTCGCCGATGAGCAGCGCCGCACCGGCCGATACCCGGGACGTCGCGTCTGCAGCCGTAGTCTCTATCCGTGCGATCACTCACTCAGCGTACCGCGCGTCGACGCCGACCGCGCGCGGTGCATCGAGCCGATCGACCGCGGCGGTCGCGAGTGGTCGCGAGTAGTCTGGTCGGCATGAGCGAGATCGCGCAGCCCATCGACCCCCGCAACGGATACGGTGCCGATCAGGTGCGCGAGGCCGAGCGACCGCTGCTCGAGCGCGGCGAACCGCTCATGCTGCGAGCGGCCGCGGCACTCGCGGAGAAGATCGCCGCGGCGGTGCCGCCGGGCAGCGGCGTGCTGCTGCTCGTCGGCTCGGGCGACAACGGCGGTGATGCGCTGCACGCGGGCGCGATGCTCGCCGAGCGGGGCTTCACGGTGCGCGCGGTTCTGCTCGGTTCGCGCGCCCACGCCGAGGGGTTGGCCCGGGCTCTGGCCGCCGGTGCCTCCGAGATCCCGGTCGATCGGGTGCTGGAGGTCGCTTCCGACTCGGCGGCGGTCGTCGACGGAATCCTGGGCATCGGTGCCAGCGGTGCCCTGCGCGGGGCCGCTCGCGAGGCGGTCGAGGCGCTTCTGCCGCTCGCCCGGAGGCCGCGAATAGCGGACGGTGCGGCCGTGACGAATTCGGCCGAGTCGGCAGTTCTGGATCGCCCCCTGTTCGTCGCGGTCGACCTGCCGAGTGGGCTCGATCCCGACACGGGCGAAACGTCAGACGGCACCGTGCTGCCCGCCGATCTCACGGTCACCTTCGGTGCCGTCAAAGCCGGGCTGCTGCGCACCGCTTCCGCCCCGCTGGTGGGGCGACTGGTGCTCGTCGACATCGGGCTCGGCCCCGAGCTCTCGGGGGTGCGGCCGCTGTACGCGCGCGACGCCTCGCCCCCTGCCCGATAGCGGTTCGGCGTCTCCGCACGCCGCAGTCACCTGTGGGCGAAGAGCGCGAGTCCCAGAAACGTCAGCCCGGCGAGCGCGAGCAGCACCGCGAGCGGCCACCGATAGTCCGAGTGCAGCACCCGGGTGTAGAAGGCCGTGATCTTCTTCGCGAGCGCCGGAAAGCGAGACCACACCCACGCCAGGGTGAAGAACGGCGCACCGAGGGCGACCAGGAAGACGCAGTAGGCCAGGGCGCGAAGCGCGAGATCCGGCGAGAGCGCCGACACCACCCGACCCGTGAGATACATCAGCGGCAGCGTGGTGAACCCGACGACCGCGCTGCTGAAGCCGATCGCGAAGTAGCTGATCGAGCCGGCGTTCGATTTCGGCGTCTTCGCGGGGCGCTGCGGCAGCTCCGGCACGCGCAGACGCCAGTGGGTGACCGCCGTCGCCGCGACGAGGAACATGATCCCGGCCACGACGTCGACGCCCCGGTTCAGCACTGCCGCGTCCACTCGGCCCTTCAGCGCCGTCTCGAGGTTTCGCGGGTCGAAGCTCAGAAAGATCACGAACAGCAGCGTCGCACCGACGGCGAGCCCGCCGACCATCCAGCGGAGCCGCGGCCCCGCCTCCACGTCACGCGCGAGCATGTCGGCGGTCGCTCCGTACAGGGCGGGATTGAGCCCCATGGCCAGTGCGAAACCGACGAGCGAAGACAGCGCTGCGGCCCACTTGACGATCTCTGCCAACGCCCCGGCCTCCTCTTCCACCCGCAGTTGTCGATATTCCCACCGGCCGCACCGGTCGCGCTACAGGTGACAGTCCCCCTTGCATCGTAGCCGGTATCGAGCCGCGATCCCGACGCTTGACATATCGCACCGGGGTACGTAGGTTCATTAGTGAAGTAGTGAACCAGGGAACACGCGGTGGCGGCTGAGAAGCCGAAGGCGGGTGCGACCGCACCGAAGAATTGCGAACGACAGTGAGGGGTGACCGTGTTCGACGACACCAGGCCGATCTTTCTGCAGCTCGCGGAGCGCATCGCAGACGACATTCTGCGAGGGCGCTACGCGGAGGGCGAGCAGGTGCCGTCGACCAACGAACTCGCCGCGCACCTGCGCATCAACCCCGCGACGGCGGGCAAGGGGCTCGGGCTCCTCGTCGACCGCGGCATCCTCGTGAAGCGCCGCGGCATCGGCATGTTCGTCGCCAAGGGCGCGACGTCCGCCATCGCCGCCGAGCGCCGGCAAGACTTCGTCGCGGCCTTCGTGCATCCCCTGCTCACCGAAGCCCGCACGCTGGGGCTCGACACCGAAGACGTGATCCGACTCATCAGGGAGACAGAAACACCATGAACAGCACAGTGAACACTGCACCCCCTACGGCCGCGGCCATCGAAACCCGCGGACTCACCCGGGTGCACAAGACCACGAGAGCGCTCGACGACGTGACCGTGCAGATTCGAGCCAACGCCATCACCGGCCTGCTCGGCCGCAACGGCGCGGGCAAGACGACCTTCATGTCGCTCGCGACGGCGCAGGATCGCCCGACCTCGGGCGAGGTCAGGGTGCTCGGAGAGCAGCCCTTCGAAAACGCGCGCGTGCTCGAGCAGCTCTGCTTCATTCGCGACAACCAGCGCTACCCAGACGACTACGCGCTGGTTCACGCCATTCGCGCGGCCCGCATCTTCTATCCGAACTGGGATCAGCCCCTCGCCGACGAGCTCATCGAGCTGTTCAATATCCCGAACAACACGGTCGTGAAGAAATTCTCGCGCGGGCAGTTCTCCGCCCTCGGGATCGTGCTCGGGCTCGCCTCGCGCGCGCCGATCACGTTCTTCGACGAACCCTATCTGGGGCTCGACGCCACGGCGCGCGGCTACTTCTACGACGTTCTGCTGCGCGACTACCAGGCGCACCCGCGCACGATCGTGCTCTCGACGCACCTCATCGACGAGATGGATCGGCTGCTCGAGCGGGTCATCATCCTCGACCACGGGCGCGTGGTGCGCGACGCAGACGTCGACGAGCTGCGGGGAGCCGCGCACCAGGTGGCCGGACGCGCCTCGGCGATGGACGACTACCTCGCAGGCCGAAGGGTACTCAGCAGGCAGCGCGTCGGCGGCCTTGCGACGGCGGTGGTGGAGGGGGCGGCCTCGCACGAGGATCGCGCCGCAGCCTTCGCCGCAGACCTCGACCTGAGCTCGGTGTCGCTGCAGCAGCTGGTCGCCGCCTACGGCTTTGAGGGCGAGCCCCGCCGTGCCGGCCTCGACGGCACCGATCCCGAATCCCGCTCAGCCGATCTCGAAGAAATCACCGCGGAAGGAGCACGATCATGAACCGCATCGTGAACGTCACCAGGCTGCAGATGAACAAGCGCGACGTCAGCTTTCTTGTACCCCCGATCATCGTCGGCGCGGTGCTGGTCGTCTCGGCGATCATCTCGATCGCGCTGCAGCGCGCGGGTCTCAACCCGAGCCACCCCGATTTCGCCGCGGGTGCGCGAAACAACCTCGGTATCGTCTGGTCGCTGCCCGGCTTCCTCGTCTACTACGGCGTGCAGGCCGTCTCGACCACCTTCCCCTTCGCGATGGCGCTCGGTGCGACCCGCCGCTCCTACGTGCTCGGCACTGCGCTCGCAGGCATCATTACCTCGCTCTACGTGACGGTGATTCTGGTCGTGCTGCTGCTGATCGAACTCGCCACGGGGCACTGGTTCTACAACATCTACGTACTCGACAACTACGCGCTCGGCGCGGGAAACGTCGGCATACTCGCCGTTACCGCGTTTCTCGGGGTGCTCTTCTGCACCACGGTGGGCGGGCTGTTCGCCGCGGTGTGGGTGCGCTACGGCAACCGGGGTCCGACCTATCTCGGCATCGCGCTCGGCCTGCTGATCGCGATCCTGGTGCTGATCTTCGTGCCCTACACGATGGAGATCGTCAGCGCCTTCACGCGGGCGAAGCTCGCCTGGGGCACCGTCGGCCTCGTGGTGCTGGCACTCGTCGGCACCTGGCTCGCGATGCGGCGCACGGCCGTGCGGTAGCGCGGGATCGTGCTCGCCTCGCTCGCGCTACGGCGTTCGCCGTCTCAGCGTGAGCGAGGCGAGCACGAGCGCGCCGACCGTGAAGGCGAGCACGACGAGCAGCGGCCGCCACACCTCCGATCCCGCCTCCCCGCCCGTGACGGCGTCGATCGCGTCGACGGCGTAGCTCAGCGGCAGCCAGTCGCTGATCGCTTCGAGCGCCGAGGGCATCTGATCCCGCGGCATGAAGAGGCCGCCGAGAATGATCTGCGGAAACACCAGGATCGGCATGAACTGCACCGCCTGAAACTCCGTGTGCGCGAACGCGCTCGCCAGCAGTCCCAGCGCCGTGCCGAGCAGCGCGTCGGTGATCGCGACGAGCCCCAGCTGCCAGGTCGCCCCCTGCACCTCCAGCCCGCACACCCAGACGGCGAAGCTCACCGTGATCAGCGCCTGCGCGAGTGCCACCGCACCGAACGCGAGCGCGTAACCGACGATGAACTCGGCCTTGCCGAGAGGGGTCGTCATGAGCCGCTCGAGGGTGCCGGAGCGGCGCTCGCGCAGGGTCGTGATCGAGGTGACGAGAAACATCACGATGAAGGGGAACAGTGCCAAGATGGGGCCGCCGTAGCGCTCGAACACGCCCTCCTGGTCGCTGAACAGCCAGGCGAACAGGCCCACCAGAAGGCTCGGCGCGATCAGCATCAGCGCGACCGAGCGGTGATCGTGGCTGAGCTGCCGCAGCACGCGGCCGGCCGTGGCGAAAACCCTGCGGGGGTTCACGACGCCACCCCCTCTGCGTCCGCCGTTCCCACCGCATCCCGCTCGATGAGCGTGAGAAACGCGGCGTCCGGATCCTTCGCCCCCGTGTCGGCCAGCAGCTCGTCCGGCGTCGTGTCGGCGATGATTCGGCCGGCCCGCATGAGCAGCAGCCGATCGCATCGGAGCGCCTCGTCCATCACGTGGCTCGACACCAGGAGCGTCGCCCCCGAGTCGGCGAGGCCGCCGAAAATGCTCCACAGCTCCGCCCGCAGCACGGGATCGAGCCCGACCGTCGGCTCATCGAGCACAAGAAGCTCGGGCGACCCCAGCATGGCGACCGCCAGCGAGACCCGATTCTGCTGCCCGCCACTGAGAGCGGTGACGGTCCGCTTCGCCTGCGCCTCCAGGCCGACCTGCGCGAGCACTCGATCGACGTCGTTCCGCGGAGCGTCGATCAGGCGCGAGAAATATTCCAGATTCTGCCGCACCGTGAGGTCTGCGTACACCGACGCCGCCTGCGCATCGTAGGCGACGCGTCGCCGCAGGGTGGGCGATCCGGCAGCCTCCCCGAGCACCGTCACTCCCCCGCCAGACAGCTTCTGCACCCCGACGATCGAGCGCATCAGCGTCGACTTGCCGCACCCGCTCGGCCCGAGCAAACCGGTGATCTGTCCGCGCGGAACCTCGAGATCGAGGCCCGCGAACACCTCGACCCGACCGCGTCTGACCCGCAGGCCCCGCGCGGAGACCGCAGCCGCTTGCTCGTGTTTCGCCATACATCGATTATCGTCGCGCGCGCAGACATCCGCAGCGGGAAAAACCATCCTCACTCCACCCGCCGTCACCATCCTCGGCCCCACAGGACGCCTATACTGGCAGGGGTAATCGCCCACAGGTGCAATCGACATCGGTGAGCGCAACCCACCTGAACGGGAGGACGCGGGCTTGAAAAAGCGGTCGAACCGACACGGGCAAGCAGGCATCCCCTCCGGTGAAGCGGCGATCGAACCGCAGCAGCGGGTCAGCTTTCCACCGCTCACCCGCTACGTGACCGACGGTGTTCCGGAGCCCGCGCCGGAAGACGCCACGTTCGCCGATCACCTGGCCTTCGCAGAATCGTCGAGCGACCGCATGACGATGACGCTCGTGCCCTTGGCCGACGCCGAGATCGTGAACGAACTCGCCGCGGCCTGGCAGCTGCACCCGACCCTCCAAGAAGACCTGCTGGAGGGCACGCAGCGCCCGAAGCTCGAACGACACGGCGATGTCTTGTTCATAGCGCTGCGATCTGCCTGGTACATCGACAAGACCGAAGACGTCGAATTCGCGGAGTTTCACGTGCTCATGCGCCACAACGCCATCGTCGTGCTCTGCCACGAAGGCAAGTGGATCGACGGAACCCCGGCTCTACGGATCGATGATCAGCTGACCCGCAGATTTCACACCCGCGAGAAGCACCCGTTCCTCGACGACCAGCACCTGCTGCGGCTCGGACCGGAAGCGGTCATGTATCGGCTGCTCGACGCGGTTGTCGACGGGTACGCCCCCGTGATGCGCGGGATCGCGGTCGACAAGGAGCAGATCGAACGGCAGGTGTTCAGCGGAGACTCGGCGGTGGCGGAGCGCATCTACCGGCTCAGCCAGGAAGTCATCGGCATGCAGCACACCACGGGGGCGCTGACCGAGGTGATGCAGGAGATTCGCGCCGGCTTCGTGAGGTACGGCATCCACGAAGAACTGCGCGAGTATCTGCAGGACGTGGCGGATCACCTGGAGCTCGAGCACTCGCGGGTACTCGAGTACCGCGCGTCTCTCGCCCAGATCCTCGAGGTGAACTCGTCGCTCGTCGCTCAGCGCCAGAACGACGACATGAAGAAGATTTCCGGCTGGGCCGCCGTGCTCTTCGCGCCCTCCCTCATCGGCGCGATCTACGGCATGAACTTCGACACCATGCCCGAACTCCACTGGGGGCTCGGCTACCCCATCGCACTCCTACTCATGCTGGCGCTCGCCGTGGTGCTCTACATCGTCTTCAAAGTGCGGAAGTGGATGTAGGCGTAAAGACGCGCAAGCGGGTGCACGCCGCGGTTGCTACGCTCCTCCGCGCAACCACCGCCGCACGCGCGCCCACATTCCGGGGCGAGCTTCCTCTTCCGGCTCGGGGCTCGGAGGCTGAAGAAAGCCCTCCTCCGCAGGGCGGTCGCGCTGCTCCGTTCTGGCTCGGGGCTCCAGCGAGTACCACGTCGCATCGAGGGTGTACAGGTTGCCGGGGTCGATCCCGCAGCGCCGCATGAAGACGGTCTGGACGTAGGCTTCGTCGAGCGTCATCCACGCCGGCTCCTCGGGAATCGGGTCGCCGCTCGCCTCGTAGGTCGGCTCCGAGGGCTCATCGTCCCACTCCTCATCGGCATCCAGCGCATCGGATGAGAGGGAGCGATCGACACCCGGTCCGATGATGCTCAGGCTGTAGCTGGAAACGGTGTCCCAAACGGTGGCGAACAGCCCTTCGACTCCGAGCCGCTGAGCGAGAAAGGCATCGATCCCGTACGGCAGCTGTTCGGGAGGTCCGACCACGACCACGATGCTCTCGCCGGGATCGTCTATCTGAGCGACCGTAACGCCCGACGGCCCCTCCCACGGTCTTGCCACCCGCTCGCCGAGAGTGCCCCGCTCGGCAAAAGCGGTCGCGAACTGGTCAAGAGTCACTCCTCGGAGCGCTGCGACATCGTACCGGGATCCCATGCGCCAATACTATGCAGCATCCCCCTGGCGATTCCCTCCCAGGGCGGAGGTGCGGCCGTGCCGCCTGCCGCCACCCCAACTGTTTCTTTTCTTGTGCTCGGCGACCGCTGGACTCATCATGGAGGGTAAGTGATCGCGATGAATCCGGTTGCGCACCGACAACGGAAGAGGATTCAGATGTCCCAGCACAACAGAGCGCGACGCCCCCGATGGTTGTCGGGAATCGCGGCACTCGCGGCCGGAGCACTCGCGCTTTGCGGCTGCGCCTCGCCCGCCTCCGATTCTTCCAATTCCTCCGATTCTTCCGACGAGGCCCCTCAGGGCGGCACGGCTTCGGTCGGGATCGAACGCCCGGCCGCGCCTGAGGGCGAGCTGCCGAAAGAGCTGCAGTCGCGGTTGCAGAACGCGCTCGAGAAGACGATGGCCGAGTACGACGTTCCGGGTGCCGCGGCCGGAGTGTGGATCCCGAACGAGGGCTCGTGGACCACCGCCGCCGGACTCGCCGACGTCGAGAACAGCGTTGAAGTCAGCACCGATATGTCCTGGCCGATCCGCAGCATCACCAAGTCGTACACGGTGACTCTGCTGCTGCAGCTGGCCGACGAGGGCAAGCTGAGCCTCGACGACACGGTCGACACGTACGTCGAGGGCATCACGAACGGCGACTCGATCACCCTGCTCGAACTCGCGAACATGTCGAGCGGGGTCGCCGACTACGTCAACGAGGCCTTCATCGCGGAGTTCGCCAAAGATCCGAGCAGGGTCTTCACCCTCGACGACCTCAACAGAGGTGTGCTCGGCCAGCCGGCGCAGTTCGAACCCGGCACGGAATACGTCTACACGAACGCCAACACCAACCTGCTGGGCGCGGTGATCGAGAAGGTCACCGGTCAGGAGTACGCGACGGTGCTGAACGAGCGGATCCTCGAACCCCTCGGGCAGACCGGCACGAAGTACATAACAGATGTCTCAGACTGGAAGGCACCGCATCCGGTCGGCTATCAGCCCGATCCCGACACTGAGAAGACAGTGCCGCAGGATGAGAACCCGTCGATTCTCGGCCCCGCCGGATCCCTGTTCTCGACCCTGGACGACGGTCGCGTGTGGGCCGACGCACTCGGTTCGGGAGCTCTGGTTCAGCCCGAGACCCAGGCGCTCCGCGAAATCGGGCACAAAATCGAGAAGCCCCCGTACGACCTCTACGCGGTCGGCATGGGCGAGACCGACGGGTGGCTCGGGCACAACGGCGAGGGCATCGGCTTCACCGCTGCGACGTTTCACAACCCCGACACGGGTGCCAGCATCGTCGTCTACATGAACGAGTCGAACCTGGCCGACGGCTCGCACCCCGCCGACCAGACCTTCCGCGCACTCGCGCGCGTGGTGTCGGAAACGGAGGGGTGAAGACTCGGTTGGAACCGCGCCCGCGGGAGTCACCAACAGGATGCTCCAGCTGAAGTCAATGACCCCCGCGACGCGCTCACGCCGCACCTCCGCCCGCGAGCGCAGCCCGCTTGAGAGCCGCGAACTCCTCGGCGGTGATCGCACCGGAGTCGAGCAGCGCCTTGGCGCGGGCGATCTCGGCCGCGGGCGTCGCGTCGCCGGTCACCGAGCGGATATAGGCCTCGGTCTGCTGCTGCGCCGCCTGAGCCTGAGCCGCGGCGCGCTCGCCCATGCCGTTCCCCCTGAAGATGAGGTAGGCAAGGGCCGTGAGGAACGGCACGAAGATTAGGAAGAGCAGCCAGAGCGCCTTGACGAACCCGTTCATCTTCCGGTCGCGGAACAGATCTCCGATGATCGAGAAGAGGGCCATCAGATAGGCGACGAAGACGAAGATCGTCAGGAACCACCAGATCGTGTCCCAGATCGTTGACCAGAATGACATTGCGTTTTCCTTTCGGGTGCCGATGCCGCCCAGGGGCGGCGAGGGGTTCAACAGTGCTCGGCCGCTGTGCCGAGGGGTGGATCATCCGGTCTCTTCGTCGACCTCGGCCAGCCGAAGATCCTCTTCGCTCACCTTCTCGATCTTGAAGCCGGTGAAGCCGTAGACGAGGCTCAGCAGGGGGCTGAAAATATTGAAGAACGCGAACGGCAGGTACAGCAGCGTCGATACGCCGAGCGTGGAGCTCATGAACGCGCCGCAGGAGTTCCAGGGCACGAGCGGGGAGGTCACCGTGCCGGAGTCGGCGCACAGGCGGGAGAGGTTCGTCGGCGCGAGGTCTCGCTTGGCAAACTCGGCGCGGTAGGTGCGAGCCGGCAGCACGAGCGCGATGTACTGGTCGCCCGCGACGATGTTGAGCCCGAACGCCGAGCAGAAGACGGCGAGGTAGAGGCCCCCGCGGCTCTTCGCCCGCGCGAGAAGCGGCTCGGTGAGACGCCTGATCAGGCCCAGTTCGTCGAGGATCGCACCGAAGGTCACGGCCCCGATGATCAGCCAGAGCGTGAGCAGCATCGAGTCCATGCCGCCGCGCGAGAGCAGTCGGTCGATGTCGGCTATCCCGGTGTCGGTCGCGAAGCCGTTCGCCATCGCCAGCCAGGTGGCCTGGATCGCTCCCAGCGGGTTCAGCGCGTCCAGCCCGACGAAGTCGGCGAATACCCTCGGCTGCAGAATCGCGCCGCTGATGCCCGCGAAGACCGCCGAGACGAACAGCGCGATCGAGGCGGGCACCTTCCGAACGGAGAGCACCACGAGCAGCACCAGCGGCAGCAGGTTCCACGGGGTGATGTTGAACACCTGGTCGAGCTTCTCGAGCTCGATGTCCGTGGGGGCGGGCGGCTGCGCGGTGCCGCTCGTCGTGAGTCCGATGATCAGGAACAGGATGAGCGCGATGCCGAAGGCGGGCAGCGAGGTCCAGGCCTGCGCCCTGATGTGCCGCATCACGTCGACCTTCACCATTTGGGCGGTGAGGATCGTCGTCTCCGACAGCGGCGAAAGCTTGTCGCCGAGATAGGCACCGCTGATCACGGCACCCGCCGCGATCCCGGGCGAGACCCCGAGCATGGAGCCGATGCCGATGAGCCCCACGCCGATGGTCCCCGCGGTGGTCCAGGAGCTGCCGATCGACATCGCGACGACGCCGCAGATCAGGGCCGTCGCGGGGTAGAACCACTCGGGCGAGAGCACGTGGAGCCCGTAGGAGACGAGGGTGGGGATCGTGCCCGAGAGATTCCAGGTGCCGATCAGCGCGCCGACCGAGAGCAGGATGAACACGGCCGAGGTGATCGACGCCATCGCCGACTGACCCGCCGCCTGCACGTCGCCCCAGGGATGCCCGTTCTTCAGGGCGATGAGCGCCGCGACCAGGCAGGAGGCGACGAGCGCCACCTGGATCGGTCCGTCGAGGGCACCGAGACCGAAGATCAGGAGCGAGGCCGCGATGAGCAGCACCATCGAGAGCAGCGGAATGAGCGCGTCGGCGAGCGACGGGGCCTTCTTGGCCCGCGGGGGGCGGGGATCCTTCTTGCTCATGCGATCCTCATCTCTATCGGTTTCCAGCCCGTCATCCTGCGGCCGGGCTCCCTTCGACGGACTCGGGAAATCCGGCCCGTCAGAATCAGAACTCGACGGGGTCGCGCACGATCGGGCAGGTCATGCAGTGCCCGCCGCCGCGGCCACGGCCGAGCTCGGCACCCACGATCGGAATGACCTCGACGCCGGCCTTGCGCAGCTGCTCGTTGGTGAGCGTGTTGCGGTCGTAGGTGTAGACCACGCCCGGGCGCAGGGCGACGGTGTTGTTGCCGCTGTCCCACTGCTGCCGCTCGGACTCGTAGTTGTTTCCGGCGGTCTCGATGACCCGGAGCGCGGGCAGGCCCAGCGCTTCGGCGACGACGTCGACGAAGGCGCGCGAGCCGTGATCGATCACCTCGACGCCGGGCACCGCATCCGCGGGCCTCAGCGAGAAGGTGTGAACGGCGTCCATGATCTTCGGGAACAGGGTGACGACGTCGCGGTCGACGAAGGTGAACACGGTGTCGAGGTGCATCGCGGACCGCAGCCGGGGCATGCCCGCGACGACTACGTGATCGGCGGCACCCTGCGCGAAGAGCTCGGCCGCGAGTTGGGTGATCGCCTGGCGTGAGGTGCGCTCGCTCATGCCGATGAGTACGACGCCGTTCCCGACCGGCATCACGTCGCCGCCCTCGAGTGCCGCCTGTCCCCACTCGCGCTCCGCGTCGCCCCACCACACCTTCGCGTCGCGGTAGTCGGGGTGGAACCGGTAGATCGCCTGCATCAGCAGCGTCTCATCGTGCCGGGCCGGCCAGTAGAGCGGGTTCAGGGTGACTCCGCCGTAGATCCAGCACGTCGTGTCGCGCGTGTACAGGGTGTTCGGCAGCGGCGGCATGAGGTACTCGTTGACGCCGGTCGACTCGCGGGCGAGGCTCACGTAGCCGGTGCGGTAGTCTTCGGGAAGATCCTGCGTCGAGAGCCCGCCGATGAGAAACTCCGCGAGGCGATCCGTCGGCAGCGAGTCGAGGTAGGCACGGGTACCTTCGACCAGCCCGATCCCGACCTCGGAGTAAACGCCGTAGCGTGCGGTTCCGGTCATGGGAGAGTCCTTTCTCGAACGGGTGAAGGCCGGGACTAGAGGATGATCCAGCCGGTGGCGAGGGCGACGATCCCGACCACAGCGCCGACGAGCGAGACGGTGAGGATGATGAGTTCCCGCCCGCTGAACAGCTTGCGGCCCTGCTCTCGCCGCGACATCGCGAACAGGATCGAGGCGGGCGCGTAGACGATGAACGAGAGGAGCAGGAACTGCAGTCCCGCAGCGAAGTTCAGGAACGCCGTGTAGACGGTGGCGAGGATCGCGAGGGCCCAGTCCTTGGCACTCGGCTTGCTCGCGCCGGCGAAGCCGTCCCGCGTAATCACCAGCTTCAGCGCGAAGAGCGCGGCGAGGAAGAACGGGATCAGCGTCAGAGCGCTGGTGAGATCGAGGGCGAGGTCGAGGGCGTTGCTCGCGAACAGCAGGATCACGAGCATCACCTGCACGAACAGCGAACTCAGCAGCACCGCGTTCTCAGGCACGCCGTTGCGATTCGTCTTCGCAAGGAATCTCGGCATGTCGCGATCCCCGGCCATGACGCTCAGCACCTCGGCCGCCATCAGCGACCACGCCAGGTACGCCCCCAGCACCGAGATGATCAGGCCGATGCTGACGAACCAGAGGCCCCAGGTGCCGACCGCGTGCTCGAGCACACCGGCCATCGAGGGCTGCGGCAGTGCCGCGATCTCATCCATCGGCATGACGCCGTAGGAGACGATCGTGACCGACGCGAAGACCGCGAAGACCGAGAGGAAGCCGAGCACAGTGGCACGGCCGACATCCCTGCGGCGCTTCGCGTGCCGCGAGTACACGCTCGCGCCCTCGACGCCCAGAAACACGAACACGGTCACGAGCATCGTGCCGCGCACCTGCTCGAAGAGGTTGCCCGCGTAGTCGGCTCCGCCCCAGTTGTACACGAAGGCGTCGACGTCGAACACGAACAGGCACAGCAGCACGAACACCACGATGGGAACGACCTTCGCGATGGTGACGATCGTGTTGATGAAGGTCGCGTTCTGCACCCCCTTGCGGATGAGGAAGTAGAAACCCCACAGAGCGACCGACGAGATGAGGATGGCGACGACGGTGTCACCCGCGCCCAGTCCACTGGCACCGAGGCCCGTGAGCGTCGACATGATGAACACCCAGTAGAAGGTGTTGCCTGCGCACGCGCTCGCCCAGTATCCGAAGCCCGAGAAGAAACCGAGGTACTCGCCGAACCCGGCTTTCGCGTACGCGAACACGCCGGCGTCGAGTTTCGGCTTGCGCACCGCGAGCATCTGAAACACGAACGCCAGCATGAGCATGCCGGTGCCCGCGATGAGCCAGGCGATGAGCGCACCGGCGACGCCGGTCTCGCGCGCGAAGCGGCCTGGCAACGAGAACACCCCGGCCCCGACCATCGAGCCCACGACCATAGCGGTCATGGCACCCATCGAAAGCTTCGCCACCGGCGGCTTCTTCGGCGTCTCCCGGACCTCCGCGCCATAAGCGTCTGACATGGCCACCCCTCTTATCCCGCTCCCCCGGCGGTCGCAGGCCCAGCCTATTGATCGGCGTCGAGCCGCCTGCACCCCCATTTGTGAGGGAAATCCCGCGCACTCGCATCCCCGCTCGCGCGCCGGGTGTCGGCGCACCGGGCATCCGCGTACCTTTGGAGTCATGAGCGAGCGCGTCGGCAAGGCTTCTTGATGAGGGCGGGGATCGGGATCGTCGACGACCATCCCGCCATGCTCCTCGGCGTCACGGCCATCCTGAACGCGCAGCACGACCTGCGGGTCGTACGATCGGGTGCCACCGTCGAGGCTCTGCTCCAGAATGGAGCGGCCTTCGACCTGATCCTGCTCGACCTCGTGCTCGCCGACGGCTCGACCCCCGCGGAGAACCTGGAGCGCCTCGCAGAGACCGGAGTGCCGGTGCTCGCGTTCACCAGCGGCGACCAGCCGCAGCTCGTGCGCGATGCCGCGCAGGCCGGAGCGGTGGGCATGATCCGCAAGTCCGAGCCGCCGGACACGGTCGTGCAGATCATCCGTGCGGCGCTGCGGGGCGACCCGGTGCCGACGCCCGACTGGGCCGCCGCGATCCTCGCCGATCACGTCTTCGTCAGCGCCGAACTCAGCGCCCGCGAGTCCGAGGTGCTGGCGCTGTACGCCTCGGGCGAGACCGCCGAGCGGGTCGCCGACGAGCTCTTCGTCTCCCGCGCCACCGTGATCGACCACATCAAGCGCATCCGCGCCAAGTATGCCGCCGTCGATCGCGCAGCCCCCACGAAGGTCGACCTCTTTCGGCGCGCCGTCGAGGACGGCCTCATCGAGCCGGAGCGATAGGTGGGCGAGATCTCCCGCCGCATCGATCGCGCGGATCGCTGGGCGGGGTTGCTCATCGCCCTCTCCTCACTGCTGCTCGGCGTCTAGTGGCTGCCGGATGCGCTGCGCCAGTGGGATCGCTTCGCCCCGTGGTGGACCGTCGGCACTTGGGCGCTCGTCGCGCTGTGGCTGCTGCTGGCCGGGTTCGGTCGGCAACTGCCGATGCCGCTGCTGCGCCGGCTGTGGGCCGCAGTGCCCACCCTGCTGCTCGCGCTGCAACTGCTCTGCTTCGCGGCGGTTCGCGGTGACCCGGCCGACGTGCTGCCTTGGGCCTGGATCTTCGAGTCCGTCACGGTCTGCCTGCTCGCGCTCCAGCTGCGACCGGCCGCAGCCATCGCACTCTCGATCTTCTTCTCGCTGAGCGTGCCGCTCTCGTCGTGGCTCTTCACCGGCGGGGTTTCGCAGCTCGTGCTGTCGAACACGCCTCTGCGCCTCAGCAATGTCGTGTTCGTCGTGCTGCTCATCGGCGTGCGAGATCGCCTGTCACAGCTGTACGAGGCCGAAGCCGAGACGAGAACGGCGGCCGAGCAGCGCGCGCGAAGCTCGGCCGAGGCCGGAGAGCGAGTGCGCTTCTCACGCTTCGTGCACGACGAGGTGCTCTCGGTGCTCACCGCGGCGCAGCTGTTCAGTGGCAAGCCACCGCCGGAGTTGCAGGCGGATGCAGCCGGCACCATTCGCGCGCTCGCCGTCGGGCGGCGTCCCGGGTCTCTCACCGGGGCGCGCAGGGTGGATGCGCAGCAGGCCGTGGAGCAGCTGCGCATCCGATTCGCCCGCCTCGCGCCGACCGCGACGACCGTCGTGGAGGTCGACAGCGCACCCGTCGACGCAGACGCCGTCGAGGCCCTGGGCGAGGCAGCCGCCGAGGCGGTGCGCAACGCCGTGCGGCACGCCGACGCGCAGCACATCTCTGTGCGCCTGACCATCCGCGACCAGTCGATCGACATCTCGGTGACCGACGACGGCACCGGCTTCGAACCCGCTTCGGTGCCGAGCGAGCGCCTGGGAATTCGTCAGAGCATCATCGCCCGCGTCTTAGAGATCGGCGGTCGAGCCGAGGTTGCCTCGGCACCCGGCCGCGGCACGGAGGTGAGACTGTCATGGACTACACCCTGACCGCGCAGGGCACGGGTGCCGGCGGGCTCGCGACCCGGGCCGCACGCTGGGCGCTCGTGTTCGTCTGGGCGCTGGGAGCGGTGAAGGCCCTCATCGACGGGCAGTTCAACCCCGCGTACATCACGCTGCCGATCGCGTGCATACTGTGTCTCGTGGCGGTGGTGCTGCTGACGCGCAGGGAAAACCTGCCGCTCAGCAATCTGCTTGCGACCCTGGTCGCGGCGCTGGTGCTGACCGCGACCGCACTCGCGCTCTCGGTGCCCCCGGATCAGGCTTCGATTTGGCAACTGCAGTTCAGCGCGAAGCTGCTCGCCCTGCTCTTCGTGCGCGGAAACCTCGTGCACGCCGGTATCGGCGCGATAGCGCACAGCGCCATGCTGGTGGGCTGGGCCTTGCAATACGATATGCCGCTCTCGTAGCTCTTGGGAATCTTGTCGTCTCCCTTCGTCGTGTACGCCCTCGGCATCATTTGGCTGTTCGCCCTACGCCACATCGTGGTGCAGGAACGCGCGCACCGATCCGAGACCGCCGAGCACGCCCGTCAGATAGGTGCCGAGCACGAGGCTGCCGAGCGAATCGGCCGCGAACTCGCGCTCGTGCGCGCGAAGACGGAGCACGTGCTCGCGCTGCTGCGCGACGGCGCTCCCCTCGACGACGAGTTGCGCACCGAGATCGCGGTGGTCGAGGGCGAGATCAGGGACCGCATACGCTCACCGCGCCTGCAGCACCCGGAGCTGAATGCGGCGATCTCGACGGCGCGGGCGCGCGGCACGCAGGTCAACGTACTGGCCGAAGACTCCCCCGACGCACCGCGCCTGCGCGAAGCGGCCGCTCACGAGATAGCCGCCGTTCTGCGCCAGGCAGCGGGATCCGATTCGCTCGTGATCGCGTGGACCGAGCCCGAGCGGGTGAGCATCGTTGCGAGACACGGCGAGCGGAGCGAGCGATACCTCGTCGAGGTGGAGCCGGTCGACCCACGGCGCGCGGATCCGAGAGCGCAGCAGTAGGCGCACCGCACGGCATCGTCGGTCCCTCCGAGAGCGGCATCCCCGTCCCGCAACACACCGAACACGAATGCGCAAGCCCCAACCGAACAGTATTGGAGCTACTGATCGCGCGGGTAGAGTCATCGTATGGGCATTCTGACCTTCGGCATCAACATCACCCTGGACGGTTGCGTCGACCACCGGGAGGGCATCGCCGACGACGAGACGCACGCCTACTTCACCCGTCTCATGGACGAAAGCGGTGCAATGCTCTGGGGCCGCACCACCTACGAGATGATGGAGGGCTACTGGCCGGCGGTCGCCCGCGGCGACGAAGAGGCACCGCCCGCGTTACGCGAGTGGGCGGTGAAACTCGAAACCAAGCCGAAGTATGTCGTGTCATCGACACGCAGCGACTTCCCGTGGACGGGCAGCCACCACCTCGTCGGCGACCTGCGCACGGCGGTGCAGGAGCTCAAGGACGCGACTCCCGATGGGGTGCTCGTCGGCAGCGGCAAGCTTGCGGCAGAGCTGGATCGGCTTGATCTGATCGACGAGTACAAGTTTCTCATCCAACCGATGATCACCGGCCACGGTCCCACCCTGTACCAGGGCGGACTGCCCAGCACCCGACGTCTCACCCTGATCTCCGCAGAGCCGCTCAGCAACGGAGTGGTCGCCATGCACTATCGACGCGCCGCCTACTGATCGCGCGGATAGGGGCTGCGGGACGAGGATGCGGTGAATGGGAATCTGGCAAGGCGGAGGAGGAAGGCTTCACTGGTGGTGAAGATTCTGCGGTTCCAGGCTCAGAGAGCAACGCATCGCGTTGCTCAGCCTGAACCGCCGCGCCCACAGGCGCGGACGCAGCCAGATTTCCATTCGGCGCACCGCAGCCGTAGTCCCTATCCACACGATCAGTGAGGGAGGCGAACGGCGACTGCTGAGTAGGCTTAGCCCTATGCCTACCCTTGAAGCGCTTGCGGCCTTTGCTTTGGCATCGGTGATTCTCATCGTGATTCCTGGGCCGAGCGTGCTCTTCGTGATCGGCCGCTCGCTCTCCTACGGTCGGCGCGGTGGCCTGATGAGCGTGCTCGGCAACGGACTCGGCGCGCTCCCGCTCGTCGCCGCGGTCGCGTTCGGAGTGGGGGCGGTCGTCGCGCAGTCGATCCTGCTGTTCACGATCATCAAGCTCCTCGGTGCGGCCTATCTGATCTATCTCGGCGTGCAGGCGATCCGTCACCGCGCAGACGGCGTCGGTACCG
>JBKEBN010000191.1:0-44309 GCA_047973175.1 Leucobacter sp. | reverse complement strand
GCCCTAAGTATGGGTGGCCCTTTTTGGGCAAGCGAAAGGCCCCTGATCTGGTGAAGAACACCTGATCAGGGGCCAATCTCTGGTTGCGGGGGCAGGATTTGAACCTACGACCTCCGGGTTATGAGCCCGGCGAGCTACCGAACTGCTCCACCCCGCGGCACAAGAATTTACTTTAGCACGCTTTTTGAGTGAACGCGAATCGAGGCCAGTTCGTGCCTGTGGATAGTGGAGCGCACCGCTGCGTGGACTCGGGCACCATCGTCGGTGACTCGTCCGGGGAAGCCGGGTGAGCGAGTGAATCAATCACGCTGACTATCTGAGAGGATCCGAGATGAGAAGACTCGAACCGGACCCGACCGAGCGGGTGGAAGACCGGCAGGCGGGGCACCAGCAGTCGGGAGAACCGAGACCGAGGCCCGGCCGGGCGAGGGGACGCATCAGGGGCGGTGCCCTGCTGAAGAGACTGGCGGTGCTGGGCATCGCTGGAGCCCTGCTCGCCGGCGTCGGGCTGCTTGCGGGCGGGGCTTCCAAAGCCGAGGCGCTGCCGCGCGGAGAAGCGCTTTCTCTTCCTGGGGGAATGATCATCTCCAACTTCGTCATGCCGAACGGCAAGCGCGCCTACTGCGTCGAGATCGACATGTCAGAGCCCTCCGGCCGCATCTCTCCCGTGGGGTGGGTCAGCTCGCTTCCGGGACGTGCCGGTGTGTTTCCGGTGTGGAAGAACACCGAGGGAATGCGGCAGATGAACTATCTCATCTCTACCGAGGGGCAGAGCCGAGACACGTGGACCGCTGCCGGAGTGCAGCTCTCGATCTGGCGTCTTCGCGCCGACCTCGGCAGGGGGAATGCGCAGCTGAACCGCACCATGGATCAGCTCGGCGGCTCCAAGCAGGGCCGAGATCTGATCGCGAAATCGAATGCGCTGATCAAAACGGCTCGGAAAGCCGCCAAGGCCCCGGTGGCTCCCAAAGCGGTGAAGGGCAAGCTCAAGCTGTCCAAGGATTCTCGGGAGGGGAGGTACGTCGTCGCCTACCCGGCGGGTACCAAGAGCCTGACCGTGAAGAACGGTGCTTTCGTGAAGAGCGGCCGCAGCACCCTCGAGGTTTCCGGCAAGAGCGCGTCGAAGGCGTACATCGATGCGACGAAACCGGGCTCGACGATCAAGGTTTCGGGGAAGTGGGTGGCGGAGGGTACCGCCGGCTACGAGGCCAAGCTTCACGTCTACGACAGCACGACCTCCTCGGGCGTTATCGGCCAGCGCGTTGCGGTGGCGACGGGGGCCTCGACGGCGGCAAAGCTCAGGGGCAACTTCGCAGCGGTCACGGTGAAAGTTCCCTACCCGACGGCACCGCCGGTCGCCTCGTCGCGGGCGCAGGCATCGGCAGAGGTGGGCGGAACGATGCGGGACACCCTCATCGTGAAGCAGCAACCCGGAACGGAAGCCAAGGTTTGGGCCGACGCCGTCGCCGACTTCACGGCCTACCTCCTGCCCGAAGCCGGAGCACCGAAGGTGGATGACGCGTGGGAGCCGATACTCGGGGAGGCCTATGAGGCCCAGGCCGAAGACCCGGAGACGGGGAAGCCGATCTGGACGACCTGGTGGGCGAACAGCGCCGGTGAGCCGCTGTTGAGCGCGGACGGCGAGAAGATTCCGTCGAGCGACTCAGCGGGTGCCCCGACCGCGGGCACCGCTGCCGACGGCACCGCCTACCCCGTGCAAGAAACCGATTCCGATGGCCGGCCGCGCACGGATGATCAGGGGAATCCGCTCTACCTCACCGGCCGCGATCCGGTGCTCGAGACGCGTCGGGATCCCGTGACCTGGACAGAAGACGAGCTCTCCGCGATGTCCGCGCAGCAGCGCTGCACCGCGCAACCCGTGTACCGCGATGGAGACATCGCCGTGCCAAAGCTCGGCGAGTACTCGACGAAGCCGGCAGCGGTGCGCGGTAACGGGACCGTTCACTGGGTGGAGCGCGTGGTCGCGGGTGGCAAGGTCGTGCACGAGGGGAAGTGCGGCCTGGCCAACGAGACTACGAAGATCGGCCTTCCCGGTGTGGTGACGCAGGCGCTTCCCGAAGCCGTGGTGGGAGAGGAGCTCTACGACATCGCCACAGTGTCGGGGACGCTCGGAAAAGACGTCGACTACGAACTGCGCTTCGACGCCTACGCAGCCCCCGCCGAAGCGCCGGATCAGCCGGTTCCCGCCGCCGATCCCGTCTGCGAGGCGGAGAATCGTGTGTTCCGCTCCGAGAGGGTGCCCGTCACCGGGGTCGGTGACTACCGCTCACCGGGTTTCACCGCGCTCTGGGAACACGGCACCGAGATCTGGTGGGTGGAGACGCTGTACGCGAATGGTCAGCAGATTCACCGGGGCGAGTGCGGTCTGGTCAACGAGACCACGCGCGTCGGCCGTCCCGCTGTCGAAACGAAGGCTCAGGAGCGTGCCGCGGTCGGCGACGGCATCACCGACACGGCGATCGTCAGCGGTCGGCTCGGAGAAAACGCGGGCGCTCGCTGGGAGGTTACCTTCGAGGGTTTCCGAGAGCACTACCGCGAGGAGGCCGGGCCGGATCACGTTGAGAACCCTGAAGAGGGGGATCTCGCGGACGCCGGCGAGGGCAGCGTTCGAACGCCCGTCTGCGAGCCCGACAACCGCCTGTTCTCGACCGCGGCGGTCGCGGTGAACGGCCCGGGGGAGTTCCGTTCGGAGGAGGTGACCGCCGAGACCGAGTGGGCCGGCAGTGTTTGGTGGGTGGAGACCCTGTGGCTGATCCAGGGAGAGACTCGCACGGCCGTGCACGCCGGAGAGTGCGGCCTCCCGAACGAGACCACGAGCATCGTGGCACCCGAGGTGACGACGGACGCCAGCGGGTTCGTCGTGGTCGGAGACCTCATGCGCGACACGGCCAAGATCACAGGCCCCCTGAGCACGCGCGAAGGAGTGACGCACGAGGTCGTGTTCGAGGGATACCGCGGCGACGCGGCACGCACCGGCACGGCCGATGCCGTTTGCGACGCCTCGAACCGCCTGTTCGAAACCGACCCGGTAGCGGTGCCCGTACCCGAGAACGGAGGTTCCGGGGAGGCTGTTCGCGTTGTCTCTCCCGAGATCACAGCACTTCCGGAGCACGGCGACACCGTGTGGTGGGTGGAAACGCTGCGCCAGCGCGGGGGCGACGAGGTGAGAGAACTGCACCGCGGGAAGTGCGGTCTTCCCCACGAGACGACCACGGTGACGACCCCGGAGGTGCGCACCGAGTCCGCCGGAACGGTGCGGGTCGGCGAGGAGATGTTCGACACCGCGATCGTCGACGGAAAGTTCTCGGAGCGTGAGGACGTCGCTTACAGGGTCACGTTCAAGGCCTATCGCTACTCTGCAGACGGCGAGCTCACCTGCTCGGAGGAGACTGAGATCGTTGATTTCGAGGACGCCGAGGGTGCGGCAGTCACCGGTCCCGGGGCTTACGAGTCGAAGCGCGTGAAGACCTCGAAGCGCCACGTCGGGATCGGCGGCTACGTCGAGACCCTGACGATGCTGGTCGACGGAGAGGAGCACGTGATTCACGTCGGCAAGTGCGGGGCGAGCAGTGAGAGGTTCGAAGTGGCTGCCTCGGAACCGCCCGCGGGAGTGCCCGACGAGGATACGCCGCCGATGCTCGCGCACACGGGCGGACTGCCTGTGTTGCCGCTCTTGATCGGCGGAGTCGCGTTCCTGCTGCTCGGTGCGGGCGTGGTGGTGCTCGCTGCGAGGCAGCGGTCGCAAGCGATGGCGGCATCCACGGGAGTCGGCGAAGACACCGTCGCTATCGCTGATGCGACTCCCACCGACGAAACGGGGCCGGAAGGGGGTGCACGTGACCTCTGATCGCGCACGCTAGCGAGGTCTGCGGGAGTGGCAGCACCGTCCCGATGCCACTCCCGCAGCCCTTCTGCAGCTTGAACAAATGAAAAACATAGACGGGTGCACCACACTGGGGGACGAGAGAAAGGGAGTACCCCCCATGACAAATCGCGAGCACGAGCCCAGCGGCTCGCCGCAGCCCGCCGCAGCCTCGGATTCGGCGATCCGAGCCGCCGCAGACCAGCCCCTGGACCACGCCCAGCAGGTGACCACGCCGCTGCCGCACCACGTGGTTCCGCGCGTCGCCCAGCCGGCATCACAGCCGATGCCGCAGCCGACGCAAGAACCCGCGCAGTCTGCTCAGGCGGTGCCCCCCACCGCGGCCGCACCCACGACGCCGCTGCCGCATTACCCGACTGAGCCTCCCGCGTTCCAAGGCCATCAGGCTCCGGCGGCTGATCGCCCCGAGCAGACCCAGCAGCATCCTCAGGGTGCCATCCCGAGCTTCCAAACATCTCCGATGCCGAGCGCCCACTCGCCTCAGACCGCTCACGCCCTCGGTTCCGAACCCCACCCGTCCGCGGCCCCGCAGCTTTCCCAGGGCGGCGGCGGCCAGCTTCCTCCCTACGGCCCCGGTGCTCCGGCCGTCTCAGCCGCTCCAGGATCCTCCGGCGGCACGGCAACCAAGCAGAGGAGTCGTTCGGGAATGCTCCTCGCCGGGCTCGCGATCGGCGCGCTGCTCGGCGGTGTGGTCGGCGGCGGAGTCGCGGCTATCGTCGCGTCGAACGCGTCTCCGAAAACCGTCGCCCAGAGCGCCGCAGCGGGCACGCTCACGCTCAACAACGCTGAGAACGCAACGCAGATCTCGGGCATCGCCGCCGTCGCCACGCCCAGCGTCGTGACCCTCGAGGTATCGAGCAGCAACGCGGCCGGCTCCGGCTCCGGCGTCATCTACAGCGAAGACGGCTACATCCTGACGAACGCGCACGTCGTGACCCTCGACGGTGCGGCGACGAACCCGACCATCCGCGTGAAGCTGAGCGACGGCCGCATCCTCGACGGCGAACTCGTCGGCACCGCACCGTACTCAGACCTCGCAGTGGTCAAGGTCGAGGCCGACAACCTGCAGGCGATCACGGTGGCCGACTCGAGCGAGCTCAACGTCGGCGACCTCACCGTCGCGATCGGCGCGCCGCTCAATCTCGCCAACACCGTGACGAGCGGCGTGGTCAGCGCTCTCAACCGCGGCATCTCGGTCGGCAGCCCCCTCATCCCGCAGGATCCGGGTCAGCAAGACGAGAACCCGCAACCCGATGAGGGCGAGCCGGGCGGTGAGAGCCCCTGGGACTTCCGCTTCGGCCTGCCCGGCGAGGAGAACCAGCAGCAGCAACAGCCCCAGCAGTCGACCGGTGGCACGGTCACCCTCCCGGTGATCCAGACCGATGCGTCGATCAACCCGGGCAACTCGGGCGGTGCCCTGCTCAACGGCAACGGCGAGCTCATCGGCATCAACGTCGCCATCGCCTCGCCCACGAGTTCCTCGGACGGCGTAGCAGGCAGCGACGGCCTCGGCTTCGCGATTCCCTCGAACCTCGCGGCGCGCGTCGCCGATCAGATCATCGCGGGCGAGCAGCCGTCGCACGGCCTGCTCGGTGCCTCGGTCGGAGACTCGACGCAGGACACCGACGAGGATGCCAACCGCGCGGGCGGACTCATCATGGAGCTCAGCAACGGCGGTGCAGCCGAGAAGGCCGGCCTCCGCGTCGGAGACGTCATCACCGCCATCGACGGCGTTCCCGCGGTCGACGGCACCTCGGTCTCGGCGCTCGTGCGCATGCACGCCGGAGGCAGCAAGGTCACCATCGACTACACCCGGGGCGGTGAACCCGGCCAGGTCGAAGCCACCCTCGGCACCCTGGATTGGTGACGGACCGCGATCCAGAACCTCCCTCTCACAGCTGAACGCCGCGAGCATCCGTCAGGGCTCGCGGCGTTCAGCGCGTTCGGCCCGTTCGATGGCATACAGTGGATCCGATGAGTAGCGGAGGATTCGTATTCGCGAGTGGCAACCTCGAGAAGCTGCTCGCCATTCCCAAGTACCTGCTGTCGCTGATACTCTCCTGGTTCGTTCCGCGAGACGCGCGGCGCTGGGTCTTCGGAAGCGGCATCGGGGTGGGCGAGGGTGCGCTCGTCGTCGCCAGGCGACTGCAGAGCGTCGACCCCGAAGCGCAGATCGTGTGGCTCGTGGCAGGCGAAGACGAGTCGGAACTCGCCACGGCCGAAGGCTTCACCGCGATCCAGAGGCGAGGTTGGGCCGGTTTCTGGGCAACGCTTCGAGCCGGGCAGATCATCGTGACCCACGGCCTCGGCGACGCCAACCGCTTCGGCATCTTCGGCGGGCGCGTCATTCAGCTCTGGCACGGCGCGCCGCTCAAGAAGCTCCACCTCGACTCCCAGGTCACCACCGCGGTGCGCGGCCCCGCGCCGATGCGCGCTGTGCTGCGACGCATGTACCTCGCGGGCGCGCAGGAGGTCGATCTCTTCGTCGCGGGATCGCCGCTCGCCGCCCAGCGGCTCCGCTCCGCCTTTCGTGTCGACCCGGGAAAGGTGCGGGTGTTCGGCGATCCGCGCGACGACGTGCTCGCGGTGCAGGCGCGGGATCCCGAAGCGGCGGCCAGAGCGCGCGCCGAACTCGTCGCGGCGCTCGAAGCGGCGATTCCGTCCGAGGCGAGCATCATCCTCTACGCGCCGACCTGGCGTGACGGATACGCAGACCCGGCGATCCCGAGCGAGAGCGAGGTCGAGATGCTGCGCGAGGCTCTCGAGGGCCTCGGCGCGCACCTCGTGATCCGTTCGCACCCGCTCGGCAGCGGTGCCTACGAGCACCTGCTGGGCGGGCGCATCCACGCGCTCGGCAGCGATCGGGTGCGCGATATCACGCCGCTGCTCGGCGGCGTCGACACCGTCATCACTGACTACTCCTCGGTCGCGCTCGACTTCTCGCTGCTCGGCCGCCCCATCGTCTGGTTCGCCCCCGATCTCGAGCAGTACTCGGCGACTCGCGGTCTGTACGAACCGCTCGCGGTCACGAGCGCCGGCCACGTCGAGCGCGACTGGGCAGCGGTGACTCGCCGGCTCGAAGAGCTGCGCCCCGGATCCGTCGCCCTGCGCGCCGCGATCTCCGACACCCGAGCGCTCGCCGCACGGTTCCACGCGCACCCTGAGGGCGGGGCGGCGGATCGCGTGCTCGCGGAGATCGCTTGCCTGCGCACCCCGATGCGGGAGCTGATCCCGGCGGGAGCGGTGTTCTTCGAGAGCTTCTACGGTCGTCAGGTGAGCTGCAATCCGCTGGCGATCGACCGCGAGATCGCCGCGCGCTATCCGAACGCGCCCCGCTACTGGAGCGTGACGAGCGAGCTGCAGCGGGTGCCCGAGGGGGCGGTGCCGCTGCTGGTCGGCGGCCGTGAGTGGCACGCGGCCAGGCGCTACGCGCGGCTGCTGGTGGTCAACGACTGGCTGCGCTACGGTTTCAAAAGGCGACCGGGGCAGACCGTTTTGCAGACCTGGCACGGCACCATGCTCAAGCACCTCGCGCTCGGCCGCCCGAACCAGGGTCTGCGCACCCGCATCGCGATCCGCCGTGAGAGCAGCCGCTGGAGCCTCATGCTCTCGCAGAATCCGCACTCGACCGCGCAGTTCCGGTCGAGCTACGCGTTCCGCGGGGAGATTCTCGAGACCGGCTACCCGCGCGACGACCGCCTCGCCAGAGCCGTCGTCGGCGAGATCGTGGGCGACACCGTGGGCGACGCACTGCGCGACGAGGCGAACCCGGTCGAGGTGCGGCTCGCGCGCGCGGCGCTCGGCGTCGACCCCGACTCGCGGGTGCTCGTGTACGCGCCGACCTGGCGCGATCGCGGCATCACCCTCGTCGACGAAATCGATGTGGCCCGGCTCGCGGAAGAGCTGGGCGGTGCCTGGACGATCGTCGCGCGCGGGCACACCCGCACGCACGCGTTCGGCAGTTACGGGGGAGGAGTCGGGCGCGATCCCGAGCCGACCGCCGCGACGCCGGCGGCGCGCGTCGTCGACGCGTCGCAGCACCCCGATGTGAACGACGTGATTCTCGCCGCAGACCTGCTCGTCACCGACTACTCGTCGATCATGTTCGACGCCTCGATCGCGCGCGTGCCGATGGCTTTCTTCGTGCCCGATCTCGCCTCGTATCGGGATCGCGAGCGCGGCTTCACCTTTGACTTCGAGCGCGAAGCACCGGGTCCGCTGCTGACGCAGCGCGCCGAGGTCGTGGCCTGCGCTCGGGATCTCGCCGAGCAGGGTCGCGACGCAGCGTGGCTGCGGGCGGCGGCCCCCGCGGCCGATGCGTGGCGGGATCGCTTCAACCCGCACGACGACGGCTGGGCGGCGGCGCGCGTCGTCGACGCCCTCATCGTGCGCGGCGTGCTCGGCTGATCTGTCGGGTGCGCCGGCCCGGTGTCACACGCGCGAGCGGTCGACCACGCGACCCGCTCCGAGGGTGATGCCGCGCAGGAACCCCGTGCCCCAGCTCACGTGCATCGTCACCAGCGTCGCGGCGGTGAGGAGTCGATCGCGGAGGCCGCGCTGATCGGGGATGCGGACGGTGGCGTACGCGATCCCGAGCGCGTAGAGCACCGCGGGAAGCAGCAGCACCGGCCAGCCGGAGGCCCAGGGCAGCACCCCGCACACGAGCAGCACGAGCGCGACGAGGCTCACCGCCAGCGCGAGCACGAGTACGCCGGGCGCGAAGAAGCGCAGCGGGTTCGCGCGGCCGTAGCGGCGCACGAGCATCGCCCGCCAGGTGCCGGTGGCGAAGAACTGCCTGGCGAGGTCGCCGAACGACGCGCGCGGCCAGTAGGTGACGCTGAGTGCGGGCTCGAACCACACGGTGTATCCGGCGCGCCGCACGCGCAGGTTCAGCTCCCAGTCTTCACCGCGCAGAATCTCGGGATCGTAGCCGCCGACCTCGGCGAGCGCCTCGCGGCGGAAGATGCCGAGGTAGGCGGACTCGGCCGGCCCCGGAGTGCCGTCGCCGTGGTATGCGCCGCCCCCGAGCCCGAACGGACTGTTGTAGCCGCGCGCGATCGCGCTCTGCACCGGGCCGCGACCGGCCGCGCGCATCACACCGCCGACGTTCGCGGCCCCCTCGCGCCGCAGCGCCTCGATGCCGCGCCTGGTGTAGTCGGCGGTCAGTTCGGAGTGCGCGTCGACCCGCACGATGACGGGGTGGCGGCTTGCCCCGATCGCGTGGTTGAGGCCCGCAGGAATGTCGCGCTCGGGGTTGGCCACGAGGCGCACGCGGGCGTCTTCCGCGGCGAGCGCCCGCGCGATCTCGTCGGTGCGATCGCGCGACGGGCCGAGGGCGAGCACGATCTCCTTCTCGCCCGTGTAGTCCTGTTCGAGGATGGTGCGCACCGCGGCCTCGATGAAGCCCTCCTCGTTGAGCACCGGCATGACGTAGCTGACGCCGGGGAGCCCCGGAAGCGGGGGAAGCTTCGGAAGCGGCCGGAGGGAGGGGGCAGTCACCCGATGATTTTCCCACAGCCGGCCGGAGGCACACTGTCAGACAGCCGGAGGCGGACTGTGCCGCGGGTGCACTGCGTTCCAGGCGCGTCGCGTCTGCCCGGAAGAATCCCGGGAGAATAACGATTTGAGCTTCCGTGGGCCGCATCCGCGCGGATCGGGGCTGCGCCCGGGGAGCGGCGATATTGTGTAGGGATGCAACTGACGAAAGATGCGAAGCGGGCGGTGCGCCTGGCGAAGCGCGTGTTCAAGGGGCGACGATCCTATTTCGAGCTGCGAGAGATGCTCGCGAAGCGGGGGCCGCTGCCGCGACGGCACTTCCGCGTCGGTGTGTACTTCGCCGACAGCGACGTCAACATCTATCAGATGCGGCAGTGGTACGCGCCGTTGCAGGAGCTGTCGAAGCGCTACCCGGTGCTGGTGCTCGCCCGCAACGCGGCCGGTGCTCGCCTGCTGATGCGCGAGAGCGGCCTCGACGTCGAGTTCGTGCAGAAGATCACCGGTCTCGAGCGCGTCATCGACGAGCAGCGACTCGACGTGATCCTGTACGTCAACCAGAACACCCGCAACTTCCAGATGATGCGCTACGGGCAGCGCTGGCACGTGTTCATCAATCACGGCGAGAGCGACAAGATGTACATGACCAGCAACCAGTACAAGGCGTACGACTACGCGCTGGTCGCCGGCGACGCCGCGAGGGCTCGACTCTCGAAGGCGCTGTGGGACTACGACGTCGACCGCCTGACCATCGAGATCGGTCGACCGCAGACCGACCACCTCACCGGGGAGCCGCCGTTCACGCCGGACAATCGCACGGTAGTGCTCTATGCGCCCACCTGGGAGGGGGATCGGCCGGCGGCCTGCTACGGCTCCGTCGTGACGCACGGCGAGACCCTGGTGCGGGAGCTCATCGCGACCGGAAGACACCGCGTGGTGTATCGGCCGCACCCTCGCAGCGGCGTGGTCGACCCGTTGTTCGGCGAGGCAAACGACCGCATCATCGCGATGATCGCCGAGGCGAACAAGCGGGATCCCTCGGCGCAGCACGTCTACGACCACTCTCCGACCCTCGGCTGGCAGCTGAGCCTGCCCGACGTCGCCATCTGCGATATCTCGGCGATGGTCTACGACCGGCTCGCGACGGGCAAGCCGCTGATGGTGACGCGCCCGGTCGCTCCCGAGGCCGAGGTGGACGAGGGCGGCTACCTGAGCGTCTGCGAGTGGCTCGATGCGGCCGAGGCGGGCGATATCGCCGAGGTGCTGGATCGCGTGATCGGCGACGACCGGGCGCGCGAGCGGCTGGGAACGTGGTCGAAGCGCTACTTCGGCGACACCTCGCCGGGCGCGCCGACCAGGCGCTTCCACGCCGCGATCGAAACGCTGCTGGAAAGGGCCGAGGAGTGGCGCGCGAGGGACAGGGCTCTGGCAGAGGCCGAAGAGGAGGCCTCCGCCCGGGTCGGCTGATTCGGGCGGCCGCGGCAGTGCGCCCGACCGGGTAACCTATCGGCCGCGGCCTCTATCCGCGCGATCGCTCAGGCCGGATGGTCTGAGTTGTAGCGGTCCAGCGCCTCGCCGATGGGGCCGTCGAACCGCAGCTTGCCGCCGTCGAGATAGAGGCCGCGCGAGCAGAAGCGGCGCAGATCGCGCTCGTTGTGCGAGACGAGGAAGAGGGTCTTGCCCTCCGCCAGCAGCTGGTTGATGCGCTTGTAGCACTTGGAGCGGAACGCTCGGTCGCCCACCGCGAGCACCTCGTCGACCAGCAGCACGGGCTCGTCGAGCTGCGAGATCACGGAGAAGGCGACGCGCACCTTCATGCCGCTGGAGAGATGCTTGAAGGGGGTGTCGATGACGTCTGCCGCTCCCGCGAAATCGATGATGTCCGTGAAGCGGTCAGCGATCTCGCGCTTGCTCAGGCCGTGCAGCCCTGCGGCGAGGCTGATGTTGTCGCGCACGGTGAGATCGCCGACGAAACCGCCGGTGATCTCGATGAGGGGTGCCACGCCGCCGTCGACGGTCACCGAGCCCTCGTCGGGGAGCAGCACTCCGGCGACGAGCTTGAGCAGCGTCGACTTGCCCTGACCGTTGCGACCGACCACGCCGATCGCCTCGCCGGGCCGTACGTCGAACGAGACGTCGCGCAGAGCCCAGAACTCGCCGGGACGGTTCCGGCGAGACTTGCCCGCGAAGAGGTCTTTGAAACTGCGGCGCGACCCCCTGTTGCGTCGGAAGCGCACGCCGAGCTCTCGCACGGAGATGATGGGGGAGAGCGCTGCGTCGCTGCTTCTCATGTCGCCGCTTCCGGTTCCGTTGTTCTCTGCGTCGTGGTTTCCCATGTCAGAGCTCCTTCAACACGCCGCCGACGGAGCGTCGGAACACGAGCGCACCGACGACGAGGAACAGCGCCGTGATCACCGCCGACGCGGCGATGAGCGGCCAGTCGAGCTGGTCGGGAAAGAATCCCGCGCGGAACATCGCGAAGATACCGGAGAGGGGGTTGAGCCAGGCGAGGGGCTGCGCGAACGCCGGTAGATCGGAAGCGCCGTAGATGATGGGCGAGGCGTAGAAGAGCACCCGCAGAATCAGCTTGGTGGCTCGCTCGAAATCTCGAAAGAACACGACGAGGGGTGCGACGAGCAGGCCGATCCCGAGCGTCAGCGCCGCGAGCATGATGATCGCCAAAGGAAACAGCAGCAGCCCCCAGCCGACCGTCGCCCCGGTGAATATCGCGAAAGCGACGAGCACGGGCAGGCTCAGCAGAAACTCGATGCCCTTGGAGCAGACGATTCTGGCCACCCAGATCCAACGCGGCAGCGCAACCGAGCGCACCAGCTTGACGTCGCGCAGAAAGGCTCGGGTCGAGTCTCCGACAGCGCCGTTGAACCACACCCAGGGCAGCAGCGCCGTGAGCAGGAACACGATGTAGGGGGCTTCGCCGACGGATCGCGTGAAGACCTGGGTGAAGATGAACCAGTAGATCAGGCTCATGAGCAGGGGATCGAGGATCGACCACAGATATCCGAGCAGTGAGGTGGAGTAGCGCACCTTGAGATCGCGCAGGGTGAGCAGGCGCAGAGAAGACCACGCTGCGTTGCGCCGTTGCCTGCGCAGCGGTCGTTGGGGGCGTTCAGAGGCACTCACGCTACTTATTCTGCCGGTTGAACGGCCCGCGCGCGCAACGGCTCTCAGCTACTCCTGAGTCGGGCCGGTGAGGATTTGCTAAATTAGTAGGCGTGCCATCCTCTACTCCTTCAGCCGTGCCTGCTCCAGAGTTAGAAGTGAACTCGGCATCGAGCGGACCGGATGCCGAGGAGGTGCGGGTGGAGAACCACGCAGAGAGCGAGAGCGGCGGTGCGCCTCGCGTGCGCCCGAGCCGCACAGCGCTGCAGAGCGAAGCCGTTCGCTCAGGCGGTGCAGCCGCGCCCCGAGACAGGACCCCGCCTTCGAACGAGGCCGTTCAGACGGCTGTCGACGGCGCGTCCGAGCCGGTGCAGGAACGCTCCCAAGAACCGCGTGCGCAGCAGGCGCGCCCGCAAGAACCGAGTCCGCAGGAGTCGAGTCCTCAAGCGCCTCGTCCGCGCGATCCCGAGACCGCCACGGCACCCCGGCCGCGCGAGAGCGCCGCACCGCCCCAGGAGAAGCCCCGCACCGGTCGCATCCAGGTACCCACTCCGTCGGTGGTGCGGGCCCGCGAGCGCGGTCGCGTCGCCGCCCAGAACCCGGTGGTGCTGCGCACGGAGATGCTCACGAAGGCCTACGGCTCGGTCATCGCCGCGAACGAGGTGTCGATCGAGGTGCACGCCGGTTCCTTCACCGGTGTGGTCGGCCCCAACGGTGCCGGCAAGACCACCACGCTCTCGATGATCAGCGGACTGCTGCGGCCCACCTCGGGTCGTGTGACGGTCGGCGGGGTGGACGTGTGGAGCGACGGGCCCGCCGCGAAGCGCCTGATCGGCACGCTGCCCGACCGCCTGCGCCTGTTCGACCGGCTCACGGGCGCTCAGCTGCTCTACTACTCGGGCGTGCTGCACGGCGTCGACGAGGAGACGGTGGGGCGACGCGCCGCGGCGCTGGCCGAGGGATTCGGTCTCGAATCGGCGCTCGGCCGCCTCGTCTCCGACTACTCGGCGGGCATGCAGAAGAAGATCGCGCTCGCCTGCTCGATCATCCACTCTCCCGAGGTACTCGTGCTCGATGAGCCGTTCGAAGCCATCGATCCCGTGTCGGCCTCGAACGTCACCGAGATTCTCGAGAAGTACGTCGCGGGCGGCGGCAGCGTCGTCATGTCGAGCCACAGCCTCGACCTGATCCAGCGGGTCTGCGACCACGTCGCGATCATCGTCGACGGCAGCGTCATCGCGCAGGGCACCGTCGACGCGGTGCGCGACGGACTCAGCCTCGAGGAGCGCTTCACCCAACTCACCGGTTTGAGCGACGCGAGGAAGGGGCTCGAGTGGCTGCAAGGCTCTTCCGACTCCGCCTAGCGCTGCTGGGCGGCACGTTCCGCGGTTCGTTCGGGAGGGGGCTGCGCGTACTGCTGCTCTTGATCATCTCCGCTGCGGCTGCCGTCTGCCTGGCTCTGCTGCCCGCGCTGCTCATCCAAGACCGGTCTGACCGGGCCGTCGTCGACGTGCTGCTCGGCTCGATCGTGCTCGCCGCGGTGTTCGTCGTGCCGTTCTTCGACAACCGGCGCAACCTCGAGCCCCGACAGTTCGCGCAGTTCCCGGCGTCGCCGGGTTCGATCGCTTCCGCGCTGCTCGTCACCTCCTGGCTGAGTTGGCCGTTTCTCGTGTTCGCGGTGTGGCTGGTGTCTCTCGCGCTGCTGCGACCGGAGCGCGGGGAGCCCGCCTGGGTCACTCCCGTAGCGTTCGTCGGGGCGGCGATCTTCGCGTTGCTCAGCACGCGGGTCATGTCGGCGCTGTCGAAGCTGATGGCGGGAGAGCGGCACGCCGGTGCCGTTCGCACGGTGGGACTGGTGCTGCTCATCGCGGCGCTGCCCGTTGCGGTGTACATCGGCGCAACCGCCTTCCGCTCCGAGGGCGTCTCCACCATGCTCGACGCGACGAACGTGCTCGGCTGGACGCCGTTCGGCGCGCCCTTCGCCGCTCCGATCCTGGCTGCGGCCGGTGACCTGGACGGCGCGCTGCCCCGCTTGGGCGTGCTGTTCGGCTCTGTCATCGTGCTTCTCGCGATCTGGTTCCCGCTGGTGCGCGCTTCGAATCAGCGCGTCGAACGCCCCATCGATCCCGCGGTCGCGCGCAGTGGGCTCGGCTGGTTCGAGCGCTTTCCCGCGCGTCCTTCGCAGGTGATCGCCGCCCGCGAGCTGACGTACTGGTCGCGCGATCCGCGCTACCGCGTCGCACTGTTCGCGATCCCGATCGCCCCCGTCTTCATGCTCATCGCGTTCTGGGTCGCGGGGGCAGATCCGCGCGCTCTCGCGCTGGTGCCGCTGCCCGTGATCCTGCTGCTGCTGGCCTGGTCGCAGCACAACGACGTGGCGATGGACTCGACCGCCATCTGGACGCACGTCGCCAGCGGGACGAAGGGCCGGGCCGACCGCGCAGGCAGGCTGGCTCCGGTGATGATGATCGGTATTCCGCTCGCACTCATCGGATCGAGCGTCACCGTGACGATTCTCGGTGAGTGGCGCGTGCTGCCCGCCGTGGTGGGGATGAACGTCGCCGTGCTGCTGGTGACGAGCGGAGTGACGAGTGTCTTCTCGGCGCTGATGCCGTACCCGACGACGCGTCCCGGTGACAGCCCCTTCGCGCAGCCGCAGTGGTCGGGATCGGGATCCGGCGTGGCGCAGTCGCTCTCGATGGTCGTGGCGATCGCGCTCTCGGTGCCGCCGGTCTGGTTCGCGATCATGGCGTTCACGGACGTCGAGTTCATGCAGAACATCTGGGCGCTCGTCTTCGGCATCGGCTACGGCCTCGTCGTGCTCGTGCTCGGTATTCTGATCGGCGGCTGGCTGTTCGACCGCAGCGGCCCCGAACTCATCGCTGTCACCCAGGTCTTCGACTGAGCGATCGCGCGAGTGGGGCTCGGCCTACCCTCCGATCCGCGCGATCGCTAGGCCCTGTTCCTGTCTCGACTGGCCTTTGCTTCTGTCGGGCTCGCGCGGGTGCGAATCCGGTCGCCACCGATTCCCGCACCGCGGGTACAATCGAGGCATGGGTATTTTCTCGCGCCGCAGCTCTGACACCGTGGGTGGGGGCACCGATGTGCTCGACCGCGAACTCGAGAAACTGCTTGAGGACGCGCAGATCGAAGACGGCGACCACGAGCGATTCTCGCACTACGTGCCGAAGGACAAGATTCTCGAATCGGCGGTGACGGGTAAGCCGGTGCGCGCACTCTGCGGTAAGAAGTGGACGCCCTCGCGCGATCCCGAGAAGTTCCCTGTCTGCCCCGACTGCAAGCGCGTGTACGAGCGCATGCGAAAGTAGATCAGTTCTTCGCGGCGACGCCGGCGTTGAAGCCGCAGAGGTGGTTGAGCAGCGTCGGAATCGCCTCCGCCTCGGGGTGAAGATCGAGCGGCGACCGATGCCTACCGGTGCTCGACCTAACGGTACTCAGTGGGTATCGCCGGGTCTCCCCGCGTGAGGCTGAGTGCGACCGGCGGCAGTTCGGCGACGCGCGCGCGGTGCCTCTCGCGTGCCGCCGCGATGCCCTCGGTGCCGACGTGCTGGGGCAGGATCGCGCCGCCTGCGACAAGCGGAACCATGATCTCGCGGGTGCTCTCACCGAACTCTGCGCCCTCTTCCGCGCCGCCAGGGCCGTCGCCGAGGAAGATGAGTTCGGCCGTCGCGACACCGCTCGCATCGTAGCTGCGACGCACGCTCTTGCGGCCGCCGACCGAAGCCTTGTCGGCCGACTTCTTGGCGACCGACACCCACTCGCCCGCGTCGCTCTGATGGGCGACGAGTTTGTAGACCATGCTCATGGTGGGGGTGCCCGAGCCGACGACGACGGAGGTGCCCACCCCGAACCCGTCGACCGGTGAGGAGGCGAGCGCAGCCACGGTGTGCTCGTCGAGGTCGTTGGTGACGGTGATGCGAGTGCGGGTGGCACCCAGCTCGTCCAGCAGCCGGCGCACGCGAGCGACAACCACGGGGAGGTCACCGGAGTCGATGCGCACGGCTCCGAGATCGGTGCCCGCGGTTTCGATGGCCGTGCGCACGCCCTGTTCGATGTCGTAGGTGTCGACGAGCAGGGTGGTGTCGGTGCCGAGCGCTGCGATCTGCGCCTCGAATGCTTCGCGCTCACTGTCGTGGAGCAGGGTGAAGCTGTGGGCCGCGGTACCCATGGTGGGGATGCCGTAGCTGCGGCCGGCTTCGAGGTTTGACGTGGCGCTGAAGCCTGCGATATAGGCGGCGCGCGCCGCGGCCACCGCGCTGTGTTCGCCCGTGCGGCGGGAGCCCATTTCGGCGAGCGGTTTGCCCTGCGCGGCGTGGCTCATGCGTGAGGCGGCCGTTGCGACCGCTGAGTCGTAGTTGAGGATGCTGAGTGCCAGCGTCTCGAGCAGCACGCCCTCTGCGAACCCCGATTCGACGGTGAGGAGGGGGGACCCCGGAAAGAAGACCTCGCCCTCGGGGTAGCCCCAGATATCGCCGCCGAAGCGGAAGTCGGAGAGCCAGTCGAGGGTCGTGTCGCGCACGACGCCGTGCGAGCGCAGAAACTCCAACTCGTCGTCGCCGAAGCGGAAGCGCTCGATCGCTTCGAGTAGGCGGCCGGTGCCGGCGACGACGCCGTAGCGGCGGGCACCCGAAAGCCTGCGGGCGAAGAGTTCGAAAACGCTTCGGCGGTGCGCCGTTCCCGCCTGGAGCGCCGCGTCGACCATCGTCAGTTCGTAGTGGTCGGTGAGAAAAGCCGTCGAGGTGTGCACGCCGCCAGCTTACTCGGTGACTCGCCGGCCGGTGACGCAGGGGCCGCTGCAAGTCAGGGACGTCAGGAGTTACTGGAAGTCGCGAGAGGTGACAGCGTCGGGTGCCGCCAGCGGCTCGAAAGAATCGGCGACCACATTGATCACCCCCTCGGGGGAGCGCTCGAGCAGACCGCGCACCACGAGCGCCGGTGACGACCTCGCGACCAGGCGGTTTCGTGCCCACACCTTCGCCCAGGTGACGATGTTGACGGTGCCCGTCTCGTCTTCGAGCGTGAGAAAGGTGACACCGCCGGCGGTGCCCGGCCGCTGTCGGTGGGTCACCAGCCCGGCGACCTCGACGAGGCAGCCCGACCGTGTGTGCCGTATCCGGTCGGATCGCACCACACCGCGGGCGTCGAGGAGATCGCGCAGAAGCGCGAGGGGGTGTGTGCCGGTCGCGACTCCCGTGGTCCACAGGTCCAGCGCGGTCTGCTCCGCCTCGCTCAGCACGGGCAGCAGCGGTGGCTGCACGTGCACCGCTATGCCGGGGAGGAACCGCTCCCGGTTGTCGGAGGCCGGCCCCGCGGCCCACAGTCCCTCGCGCCGACCGATGCCGAGGCTTTCGCACGCACCGGCCGCGGCCAGGGCCTCGAGGCGGGTCCGATCCAGATCGGCTCGGCGGGCGAGATCGGCGAGGTCGAGAAAGGGGCCGCTCTGATCCCGTGCCTCGACTATTCGCGTGGCTGCCTCGGCCTCGATGCTGCGCACCTCGGCGAGCCCCAGCCGCACGGCGAATCTACCGTCTCGACGGTGAGCGGCGCTCGCGTCGGGTGCGTTCGCATCGAACGGCGGTACCTGCGGCTGGCCAGGGTCGAGGCAGGTGGCGGAGCCGGTTGGAGCCGCTGTTCGCGCTGCGGCCAGTGTCGGTGGAGCGTCGTCGCGATCCACCAGCGCTTCGAGACCCGCGTGCACCCCCGATCGCTGCACATCGGGCGGCAGCACCTCGACACCGTGTCGACGCGCGTCTTCGACGAGGGAGCGCGCCGAGTAGAACCCCATCGGCTGAGAGCGCAGCAGACCCGCGAGAAAAGCCGCCGGATAGTGCAGTTTGAACCACGAACTCACGTAGACGAGCAGGGCGAAACTGATGGAGTGGCTCTCCGCGAAGCCGAAGTTGGCGAACGCCTCGATCTGCTCGTACATGCGCGTGGCCTCGTCACCGACGATGCCGTTCTCGGCCATGCCGGCGAAGAGCTTCTCCCGGAGCTCGTCGATGCGTTCGGCTCCGCGCTTCGACCCCATGGCCCGACGCAGCAGGTCGGCGTCTTCGGCGCTGCAACCGCCCACGGCCATCGCCATCTGCATGAGCTGCTCTTGAAAGAGCGGCACCCCGAGCGTGCGTTCGAGCACCGGAATGAGTTTGGGGTGGGGGTAGTCGATGGTCTCGGCGTGGTTCTTGCGGCGCAGATACGGGTGCACCGCACCGCCCTGAATGGGGCCGGGGCGGATGAGCGCGATCTCGATGACGAGGTCGTAGAAGCGGCGGGGGAGCAGTCGCGGCAGTGTGTTGAGTTGGGCTCGGCTCTCGAGCTGGAACACGCCGACCGCGTCGGCTCGGCACAGCATGTCGTAAACCCCGGGTTCCTCCTTCGGAATCGTGTCGAGTTGCCACTGCTCGCCCGTGCTCTCGGCGATCAGATCCATCGTTCTCTGCAGCGCGCTCAGCATGCCGAGACCGAGCAGATCGAACTTGACGAGGCCCATCCACTCGCACGACTCCTTGTCCCACTGCAGCACCGTGCGCCGATCCATGCGCGCGTGCTCGATGGGACACACCTCGCCCACCGGCTGCTCGGTGAGCACCATGCCGCCCGAGTGGATGCCCAGGTGCCGCGGTGCCCTGCGAAACTGCGCCGCGAGCTGCTGCACCGGGATCGGGATCGGACTCTGCTCATCGTCGCCGAGCGCGGCACCCCGCTCCAGGCTCTTGGTCCAGGCCCTCTGCTGGCCGGGACCGTAACCGAGGGCCTTGGCGGCGTCGCGCACCGCTGCCTTGGGCTGGTAGGTGATGACGTTGGCCACCTGGGCCGCGTTGCGGCGCTGATACTTGTCGTAGACGTACTGGATGATCTCCTCGCGGCGCTCCGAGTCGAAGTCGACGTCGATGTCGGGTTCTTCGTCGCGCATGCTCGAGAGAAAACGCTCGAACGGCAACCCGTAGAAGATCGAGTCGACCTCTGTCACGCCCAGCACGTAGCACACGGCCGAGTTCGCAGCCGATCCGCGTCCCTGGCAGAGGATCTTGCGGTTGCGTGCCTCGCGCACCAGGTCGTGCACGATGAGAAAGTAGCCCGGGAAGTCTTTCTGCTCGATCACGTCGAGCTCGCGTTCGATACGGGATCGCCGATGCTCGCCGAGATCGGTGCCGTAGCGGTGCTCGGCCCCCTCCCACACGAGCTTCCGCAGCCAGCTCATCTGCGTGTGACCCGGGGGCAGATCGAGTTTTGGCAGCCGGGGGCGTGCCGCACGGAGTGGAAACGCGAGGTCTCGGGCGAGCGGCACCGTGCGGGCGACCGCCTCGGGGAAGCGGGAGAACCTGCGCAGCTGGGCAGCGCCGCTGCGCAGGTGGGCGGTGCCCGAGGCCGGGAGATAGGGGTCGAGTTCTGCGAGGCTGCGCCGTGCCCGCACGGCCCCCATCGCCTCCGCGAGCGGTGCCTGAGCCCGTTCGGCGTAGTGCACGTTGCCGGTGACGAGCGTGGGGAGTCTGCGCTCGGAAGCGAGGGCCGCCAGACGGCTGTTGCGAGGGTCGTCGCCGGGGCGGCCGTGATCGGTGAGTTCGACGTAGACGCTCTCGGACCCGAAGAGCGCGGTGAGCCGGTCGAGTTCTGCGAGTGCGCGTGATTCGCCCTCGGCGCGGGTGGAGGCCGAGTCGAGTGCCTGGCGAACGGCTCCCTTGCGGCAACCGGTGAGCACGACCCACTCGTCTCGCCCCGACGCGGCGAGGCGCTCGAGGTCGTAGCGAGGGCGGCCCTTCTCGCCGCCCTCCAACTGGGCTTCGGTGATTGCTGCGGCGAGGCGGTGATACCCCTTCGAGCCGCGTGCGAGCACGAGCAGGTGAGTGCCGGCGGGATCGGCGACACCGAGTTGGGGCACGTCGAGACCGAGCGAGAGCTCAGCACCGTAGACGGTGAGCAGATCGGGGTGTTTCAGAGCGGCTTCGGCGAAGCTCGCCGCACCGTAGAAGCCGTCGTGGTCGGTGAGGGCGAGGCCCGCGAGCTCGAGCCGAGCGGCCTCTCGCACCAGCTCTTTCGGAGAGGAGGCACCGTCGAGGAAGCTGAAGTGAGAGTGAGCGTGCAACTCGGCGTAGGGGACGGTGGGCGCTGCCGGAGTCGCGGTGCTGCGCTCCGACTTCGACTCCGACTTCGGCTCCGACTGCACCGCTGGTCGGTGGGAGCGCGACGGGGCAGCGGCGTTCCCAGCAGGGGCGGAACCCTCGTGGCTCCCACCGCTGTGTTCTTCACCGCCGTGCCTTTCACTGCCCTGCCTTTTGCCGCTCGCGGAGCCGGAAACAGGTGCGTCGGGTGCGCGCCGCGAGAGCCGGCGTTCGAGCTCGTTCCAGGGCATCGCCGGGTTGTTCCATCCCATCCGCAAGATCTCCCTCAGTCATACTGCCCTTCGGCAAACCACTTCCCCGCTTCGTAGAGAAGCAACCAGGCGTTTCCGTCGTCGAGCAGCACCTGGAGCCGCAGTCGCTCGGGGGCTTTCTCCCACCAGCGCTCGCGCACCGGCCAGGGCAGTGACCACGCGCTGACCGGCCGTTCGAAGGCGGTGTGCGGCACACGCAGTCGAACGGGCTCGACTGTGAGCAGGTCGTCCGCGTCGATGGCGATCGCACTGCCGCTCTTGTCGAGCAGTTCGACCGACATCGGCTCGGGAAACACCGCGCTGGGCGTCGGCCCGGTCAGGGATCCCGGCCACGGCCCGGCGGCCGAAGCTCGGTTTCCCGCTCCGGTCGTCTGCTTCGTGCTCCACGGCACGAAGAGCTGTCTTTCGGCGAGTAGGCGACCGCCGATGAGCCGGGCGGTGCCGACACTCGTGTGTCCCAGCCGGCTCTGCACCCGACTGAGGTGGTGGTGCACCCGGCTGTCCGGCTCAGCGCTCCACAGACCCGGTTCGTGCGCCGCCGCGCGGTCGGTGTGGGTCGGCGTGATGCGCAGCTGCGTGATTCCGGCCCCGCCGCGCTCCGTCGCGTGTGCGGCGGAGGCCGCTTGCCAGCGCACGCGATCAACGGTGTCCGGCGCGGTGAATCGATAGGGGTGCGCCCACTCCCGTTCGTGCCGCGCCCCCGTGTCGTCGGTGAGTTCGACGCGCAGCGCGGTGCACACGAGCCGCTCCTCGGCGAGCGCTCCGATGAACCGTTCCGCGAGTGTCACGCACGCGAAAGCGAGACGGTCGGCAGCGTCGATCGGAGGCTCGAACGACAGCTCGACCGCCAGATCCCGCACCGGAGGTCGCGGTCGCACCTCGGAGCCGTGATTCGCTCCAACGGCCCGCGCACGGCGATGCGCCGCCAGCCCTTCCGCACCGAAGCGCTGCCGCACAGCGTCCTCGGGCAGCGCGGCGAGAGCCCCGAGCGTGCGTATGCCGAGTCCGTTCAGCACTTCGGCGAACTCGCTCGCAACCGCGCGGGTGATCGGCAGCGGTGAGAGGAAAGCGGAAGAACCGCCGGGTGGCACGATCCGCACCGCCTCGTGAAAAGCTGCGACTCCCGGAGCTCCCGGAACTGCGCGCGCCGCCTGTTCGGCGGTGAAGAGACCGTCGGCGATCCCGACCCGCGCACCGGAGAGACCCAGTCGAGCCGCCGCCTCGATGAGCGCGGCAGCTGCGGCCTCCTCGCCGCCGTAGTAGCGGGCGGGGCCGCGGGCTCGCATGGCGCAGAGCCCGGGCCGTCGCGGCTCCACCCCGGGCACCAGGCGCTCGAGCGCTGCCAGCACCGGTGCGAAGCGGCGCTCATCGATGTCGGGGTCGTGCGGAAAGAGCACAAGCTCGGGGCAGTGGCTCTGCGCCTCGTTCTCGCGCGACCCGACGCGCACTCCCTCCGCGCGAGCCGCGGCCGAGCAGGCCACTATGCGGCGCTTCGAGACGAGTGCGAGAGGGGCGTTGTCGAGGGGCGCGGCTCGGGTGCCGGCGGCCCGATCCTCACCGCTCTCCGACTGCTGCTCAAGCGCCCAGGCGCGCACGGGCCAGTCGGGCACCCAGAACACGAGCGTGCGTTCTGCGGTGCTCACTGCGGAAATGGCGGTCACGGCTGCGCTCCTCGGGTTCCCAGGCGAAGCAGCGGAGAGACCCCGGGATCGACCACGGCACCGGCCGAGAACCGCACCGTGTGCCGTCTCACCCCGCGGCGATCCCGTGACTGCACCGCCAGCTCGCGGTCTTCGAGCATGCCGTGGCCGCGGCCCAGCCCGTGCCACCGTGACGCAGTCACGCTCAGCGTGCTCTCGCACCGGGGCCAGTCTCCGATGACCACGAGTGCGGAGCCGTGCTCGCGCAGCCTGGCGGAGAGGCGCTCGATGCTGCCCGGTGACACGCTGCCGGGCGGACGGTGCAGCAGCACTACGCTCAGCACCTCGCTCAGAGCGGAGGCGATCCCTGTCGCGTCGGTGCCCGGCCGTGGAATGAGCACGCAGCGGTCGAGTGCGAGGCCCAGCGCAGCGGCTGCCTCGGCACCGAACGAGGGGCAGCCGATCACGCCGCACCACGAGCCGGCTGCGGACGGAGCCGCCAGGAGGGCGAGCGCGAGCTGCTGGGACCCGTGCACGGCGTAGCTGGCACCCCTGCGGAGGGCACCGCCGGGCAGGAGCGGTCGCAGCCCTTCCGAGGTTGGGAGCCCGCGGTCGTCGAGCCGCAGCGGCTGCATCTCGGTGATGCGCTGCTGCAGCGAACGGACGGTCGCGGGATAATTCATGGAGCAATATTCGAACATATATTCGAATAAGTCAACTCTGATGTTCGGTCGCGGCGAGGGCTCTCGAAGACGGCGTAGGATGGGTTGGATGAACGAGGACGAGCTAGACGATTACGAGCGTGAGGCCGAGCTGTCGCTGTTCCGCGAGTATCGGGACATCGCCAGTCAGTTCCGCTACGTGGTCGAGACCGAGCGTCGGTTCTACCTGGCCAACGAAGTGGATCTGCAGCGGCAAGACGCCGGCAGCGATTTCTACTTCGAGCTGACCATGAGCGATGTCTGGGTGTGGGACGTGTACCGCTCCGATCGCTTCGTGAAGTCAGTGCGCGTGCTCACCTTCAAGGACGTCAACGTCGAAGAGCTTTCGGCCCGCGAATTCAAACTTCCGCAGGAGCTCGCGCTCGACGAGTGACCCTCGGCTGGGACGGGAAGATTGCTTTCTCCACAGCGAGCTCTTTTTGGTCAGTTTCGGGCGCTTCTCCACAGATTGCCTGCTGCGGCCCGGTCTTCTGCCGGAGGTCTGCGAGAGTCGGAGCATGCCCTCGCAACTCCCGATAGTCGGCGCGCTGTTCGCCGCACTACTCCTCGCCCCCTCCGAGCAGAACAGCGCGTCGCGCGCGCCGTCGCCACCCCCTGCACCCGCCGTTGCGGTGGTCGACGCGGGCGAGCATCCGGGCGATCGGCCGGGTACGCGGTGGATTCCACCGCTCGGCACCTTCGAGGTCTCGGGGCCGTTTCGCGCTCCCGAGCACCGATACGGTTCGGGCCACCGCGGTATCGACCTCGTGTCTTCGCAGGGCATGGCGGTCTCGGCTCCGGCTGCGGGGACCGTCGTGTTCGCGGGGCGGGTCGTCGACCGTCCCGTGATCACGGTGCGCGTGAGCGAGCGCACCGTGTATTCGATGGAACCGGTCGCGAGCGCGCTCGCCGAAGGAGACACCGTGGCCGCCGGTGCGCTGCTCGGTACGGTCGCGAGCGGAGGGCACTGCGCCGACGAGTGCGTGCACTTCGGGGTGCGGGTGGAGGGGGAGTACGTCAACCCCGTGGGCTACTTCACCGACCGCCCCGTGCTGCTGCCCTGGGAGTGAGGCGTCGACCCGGAGAGGGGCCGGTCGCCGAGAGGGGGGCGGCGAAAGCGGGATCAGGCCCGGGGGTGCGCCTGCCTGTAGCTTTCGGCGAGTCGTTCGGCCGAGACGTGAGTGTAGATCTGCGTGCTGGCGAGGCTTGAGTGGCCGAGCATCTCCTGCACTACGCGCAAGTCTGCTCCGCCGTTCAAGAGGTGCGTTGCCGCCGTGTGGCGCAGTGTGTGGGGGCCGCGAGGGCCGCCGCCCGGCTCCTGCTCCAGTTCCCGGGCCACCAGGCGGTACACGGCATTGGTGCCGAGCCTGCCGCCGCGGTTACCCAGGAAGAACGGGTCACGGTTTCGGAGAGCAGTGGCTGCGGCTTCTTCCTCTTCTCCCTCCGCGACTTCGCCGCTTCTGCTCCGTGATCGCGCGGCCAACCGCGGGCGACCGGCTTCCAGGTAGCGCTCGAGAGCGTGAGCCGCGGGTGCGCCCATCGGCACAACCCGCTCTTTACCGCCCTTGCCGAGCAGGAGCACGGTTCGTTCGCGACGGTCGAAACCTGCGAGCGAAAGCGTGCACAACTCGGAGACCCGCAGCCCGGTAGCATACAGCAGCTCCAACACAGCGTGATCGCGCAGCGGTTCGGGATCGCCTGTCTCGGCACGCCGTGCGGCGCGTTCCAGGATCTTTCCCACCTGCTCGTTCGCAAGCACACGCGGCAGCTCGCGCGGGGCTTTGGGAGTGCGGAGCCGCGCGGACGGGTTGCCCTGAGCGAGCCGAGTGCGCTCGAGCCACGCGCCGAACGACTTGAGCGTGGCCACGTTGCGGGCCAGCGTGGCGGGGGAGAGCCCTCGCTGCTGCCGCTCCCAAAGCCAGCCGCGCATGAGCTCGATGTCGCACGAGGCGAGAGTCGAGGCATCGGCCTGTTCGGCGTACTCCGCGAAATCGGCGAGGTCGCGGCTGTAGGCGCGACGGGTGTGCTCGGAGTACCCGTATTCGAGGCGGATCGCCGTGAGGAACGCCTCGATCGCCGCTGTCAACTGCACGCCATCATTCTCCCATCTCTCTTCGCTCTGGGCGGAGCTGTCGCCGATGCCCGCTCAGTGGTCGCGCAGTTCCACCTTTCGTCTCTTTCGTCACTTTCGCCGCAGAGACCACCTCCGCTCTCCCGACTCCGCCGTGTCGCGAGCCTCGACCGATCCCAGCAGTTCCAGCTCGGCCAGCGCGTTCTGAGCCTCATCCGAGTCGACACCCGCGATCCGGGCCACGTCTATCAGGTCTCGCCCGCCGCGCAGCGGCAGCGCATCGAGCACCCGCTGATGCAGCGCCGGCTGTCGAGCGTCGTCCTCGGAAGCAAGCTCGAAGAGCGCCGAGTCGTCGATCCCCAGAAACTCGCGAACCTCAACCCCGTTCGTCACGAGCGCTGCTCCGTACTCACGGATGAGTCGGTGGCAGCCCGCCGACGTCGCACTCGTCACGGGGCCCGGCACAGCACCGAGATCCCGCGCGAGTTCGGCTGCGTGACCGGCGGTGTTCAGAGAACCGGAGCGCACACCGGCCTCGGTGACGAGAGTGGCGCGCGAAAGCGCGGCGATCGACCTGTTGCGTTGCAAAAACCTCCACCGGGTCGGCGCGGACCCCGGCACCATCTCGGAGCACACGGCACCTGCCGCGGCGATGCTGTCGAGCAGTTGCTCGTGCGCTGCCGGGTAGTAGATGTCGGCTCCGCCCGCGAGTACCGCGATCGTCGGAGCTCCCACGGCGAGTGCTGTGCGGTGTGCGACCGCGTCGATGCCGTATGCGGCTCCAGAGACGACGGTCACCCCGGCATCGCAGACGCTCTGAGCGAGTTCGGCGGTGATGTTCGAACCGTACCCCGTGCAGGCTCTGGCACCGACGATTGCGAGTGAGGGCCTGCTCAGCAGTGTCGGGTCACCGCGCACCCACAGCAGCAGCGGTGCGTGCGGTCCGAGGTCGTCGAGAGCCCGCGGCCACAGCTCGCCATCCGGTGCGATCACACGCATACCGGTTGCAACGCCCCGCTTGAGATCGCTGAGCGTCGCCTCGCGGTTGAGTCGCAGCCGCCAGCGCTTGAAGGCACCGGCGAGTTCTTTCTGCGAGACGTCGAGCGACCCGGCAGCCCGCAGCGCTTCTACGGCACCGGGTGAGACCTCACCCGCAGCCACCAGATCCAGAGCCTCACCCGCACCCAGGGTGGCGATGAGCGCCCCCGCGAGCGCATCGCCCGGTTCGACGAGTCGGGCCCACACGATCCGAGCGAGAACGGCATCCAGCTGCTCACCGGAGAGCTCCTGCACCGCACTCGACTCCGCGGATGGGCCCGCCGGCTCTGGAGAGAGCAGAGGAAGGAGGAGCTCACGGATCTCGGCATCGGCTCCGATGTGAGACGCGGGGTGTTGCCCGTCTGCGCGACTCACGGGGCACCGCCTCCGCGCAGTACGAGTGCTCGGGCGAGCTCTGCGCGTCCCGGACGCTGCCTCCCTGTGAGGTCGGCGATGCTCCAGGCGACACGCAGCACCCGATCGTAGCCGCGCAGGGTCAGGGCACCGCGCGCGAGCGCCCGGTCGAGTATCGCGGTGTCTGTGCGGGGCAGACGCATGCGAGGCATGCGAAACCAGTTGCCCGGCACTTCCGAGTTCACACTCCAGGGAGTGCCGCGGAGCCGCTCGCTCGCGGCCGCGCGTGCCTCGGAAACACGGTGTCGCAGCGCCTCGCTGCACGGAGCCGCAGCAGTCTCGTCGTGCTGCAGCACACTCGATACCCGACGAACGGAGAGCCGCACGTCGATGCGGTCGCTGAGCGGCCCGGAGATGCGCTGCAGGTATTTGACCTGCTTGGCGGGGGAACACGTGCAGCTCGCCGCGGTGTCGGGCGAACCGGCATTGCCGCAGGGGCAGGGGTTCGAGGCGAGCACCAATTGGAAACGCGCGGGGAGCGTGGCGCGCACCTTGGCGCGGTGGATCTCGATGCGCCCCGACTCGAGCGGTTGACGCAGCTGGTCGAGCACGCCGCCCGGAAACTCGGGAGCCTCGTCGAGGAAGAGCACGCCGTGGCAGGCCCGGGTGATCGCTCCGGGCCTCACGGCGGCACCGTCGCCGCCGCCGATGATCGACACGGCGGAGGCCGTGTGATGCGGCGACTCGAACGGAGGGCGTCGCACGAGAGAGGCGAGCGGGCTGCCTCCCAGTGCGGCGATGCTGCTCGCGGTGAGCGACTCGTCGGGTGAGAGGTCGGGCATGATCGACGGCAGTCGAGAGGCGAGCAGGGTCTTTCCCGCCCCCGGTGGACCCAGCATCGAGAGGTGGTGTCGGCCCGCGGCCGCGATCACGAGCGCCTCCACCGCCTCCGACTGACCGATCACGTCGGCCATGTCGAGCGGTTGCACTCCCTCGACGTCCGTGTCGGCCGCGCTCGCCGTCGCGGGCTTCGGACCGTGTTCGGCGTACTGCACGATCCTCGCCTGCTCCAGGTCGCCGCGGTACCAGGCCACCGCGGCCGCGAGGTGCGGCACCGCGACGACCTCGAGGCCGGGTACCAGCGAGGCCTCGCCCGAGCACGATTCGGGTACCATCACCCGCTGAAACCCGAGGGCTCGAGCCGCTACCGCCGAGGAGAGAAGGCCGGCGGGCCTGCGCAGTTCGCCGTCGAGACCCAGCTCGCCGAGGTGGGCGACTCGGGCCATGTCCTCGTGCGGCAGGTGCTTGAGCGCGGCCAGTGCGGAGAGCGCGATTGCGAGGTCGAACCCCGATCCGTGCTTCGGTAGAGAGGCGGGGCTCAGGTTCACCGTGACGAAGCGCTCGGAAATCGGCAGTCCGAGCTGCGCAGTCGCGGAGCGCACGCGCAGCTTCGCCTCGGCGAGAGCGGTATCGGGCAGCCCGATGATCGCCATCCCCGGTATCTGCTGAGACACTGCCGACTCCACCATCACCGGTGTTCCCTCGAGACCGGTCAGCGCGATGGCTGCGGCGCGGCACACCGCCGCACTCACAGAATGCCCCGGAGGTGATCGATGCGGGGTGCCGCACCTGGGCGGATCGTGATGCCGACGGCATCGATGCGCAGACCGGGCGCGCGTGCCTGGTGGGCGCGCACCCAGTCGAGCAGGAGCCGCCTGAGCCTTCCGGCCTTACGCACGGTGATGGCAGAGAGCGGGTTGCCGTACCCGGTACCGCTTCGCGTCTTGACCTCCACTCCGACGATCTCGTCGCGATCGAGGGCCACGAGATCGAGTTCTCCATAGCGGTTGCGCCAGTTCCGGTCCAGGATGCGGAACCCGAGGTCTTCGAGGTATGCGGCCGCGATGGATTCGCCGCGCGCTCCCAGCGTCTGATTGTGTGTTGCCGTGCGGTTCATGGTGCACCTCCGAGGCCATCCTCATCTGATTCGCGGCCCTGAAACCCCGGGTTTTACAAATCTGTGGACAAGTGCTCGAAACTGGGAAAAATGGGTTTGTTGTGGAGAAAGTTGGGCACGCCGTGAATGCTGCGCCTCAACGCGCCTTGCGGCGTTGACAGCCCGTCAAGATCAGCCTCGGGTGCTACACTAGACACCGCATCTCGAAAGAGGTGACTTCGCGTGCCCACGCACCGGAGCTGCGCCGACGGTCCCCGATCGTGTGATCCACACGCTGAGGGGCGGTGAAGCCCGAGGGCACCAGGATCTGGTCGCACCCGCGACCGAAACAACCGCAAGCGTGCGCCCGCGGGGGTGCACAGAACAGGAGAACGGCAATGGCCGTCGTAACCATGCGCCAGCTGCTCGACAGCGGCGTCCACTTCGGACACCAGACCCGCCGCTGGAATCCCAAGATGAAGCGCTTCATCTTCACCGAGCGCTCGGGCATCTACATCATCGACCTGCAGCAGTCGCTCGGCCACATCGACGCCGCCTACGAGTTCGTGAAGCAGACGATCGCCCGCGGCGGCAACATTCTCATCGTCGGCACGAAGAAGCAGGCGCAAGAGGCGATCGCCGAGCAGGCGACCCGCGACAACCAGCCCTACGTCAACCAGCGCTGGCTCGGTGGCCTGCTCACCAACTTCCAGACCGTCACCGGTCGCCTCGAGCGCATGAAGGAGCTCGAGCAGCTCGACTTCGAGGGCACCACCAGCGGCTTCACCAAGAAGGAGCTGCTGCTCAAGCGGCGCGAGCTCGAGAAGCTGCAGAAGTCGCTCGGCGGCATTCGCAACATGACGAAGACCCCGTCGGCGCTCTGGGTGGTCGACACCAAGAAGGAGCACCTCGCGATCGACGAGGCCAAGAAGCTCGGCATCCCGGTCATCGCTATCCTCGACACCAACTGCGATCCCGACGAGGTCACCTACCCGATCCCGGGCAACGACGACGCGATCCGTTCGGTCGCGCTGCTCACCCGCGTGATCGCCGACGCCGTGGCCGAGGGCCTCATGGAGCGTCACCAGAAGCCCTCCGAGGGCGCTGAGGCGGCCGCCGAGCCCCTCGCCGAGTGGGAGGTCGAGCTGCTGAACTCGGAGAAGACCGAGGAGCCTCTGGTGACCGAGCCCGTGGATCCGACGTTCGAGGTCGAGGTCGCCGAGACCGCCGAGATCGTTGAGGCACCGGCCGCTCCCGCGGCCGAGTAATTCACCCCACACTTTCTACTTCAAACTCACATAAGGAGTCACACATGGCAGCAGTAAGCATGGCCGCTGTGAAGGAACTGCGCGAGCGCCTCGGCGCTGGCATGCTCGACAGCAAGAACGCACTCGTCGAGGCCGATGGCGACATCGAGAAGGCCATCGAGATCCTGCGTCTCAAGGGCCTCAAGGGCGTCGCGAAGCGCGAGGGCCGCGAGGCCAGCGAGGGCCTGGTAGCCGTGCGCCAGAGCGAGGGCGCTGCAACGCTCATCGAGCTGGTGTGCGAGACCGACTTCGTCGCGAAGAACGAGAAGTTCATCGCGCTGTCGGATCGCGTGCTCGACGCGATCGACGCCGCTTCGGCGAAGAACCTCGAGGAGGCCCTCGCGGCTCCCGCCGAGGGCAAGACTGTCGCCGAGCTCATCACCGACGAGTCGGCGAGCATCGGCGAGCGCCTCGTACTGCGCAAGGTGTCGCGGGTCGAAGCACCCGCCACCGCCGTCTACCTGCACCGCACCTCGAAGGATCTGCCTCCGCAGATCGGCGTGGTCGTGGGCTTCGAGGGTGCCGACGACAAGACTGCGCTGAGCATCGCCCAGCACATCTCCTTCGCCGATCCGCTCTACGTTCTGCGCGAGCAGGTTCCCGCGGACGCCGTTGAGAAGGAGCGCCAGATCGTCACCGAGATCTCGAAGAACGAGGGCAAGCCCGAGGCCGCTCTGCCCAAGATCGTCGAGGGTCGTCTCAACGCCTTCTTCAAGCAGGTCGTTCTGAACGAGCAGGTCCACGCACTCGACGCCGACAAGCGCGACGTGAAGAAGGTGGCAGACGCCGCCGGCATCAACGTCGTCGAGTTCGCACGCGGCAAGGTCGGAGCCTAACAACCTTCCGGGGCCCGGGTCGTCTATTCGACCCGGGCCCTTATGCTGCGCTCAGCGGCAACCCCGTAAGCTACATACCGATCAGACACGTACGGACTGCGTCGATCGCACCGATCCAACAACCCCGAAGGAGACCCCATGACCGAGACCGCCGCACGCAAGCGCCGAGTTCTGCTGAAGCTCTCGGGGGAGGCCTTCGGAGGCGGCAGGATCGGTGTCAACCCCGACGTGGTGAGTCAGATCGCTCGTGAGATCGCAGCGGCGACCGACGAGGTCGAGGTCGCCGTCGTCGTGGGCGGCGGCAACTTCTTCCGAGGAGCCGAGCTCTCGCAACGCGGCATGGACCGCGCCCGCGCCGACTACATGGGCATGCTCGGCACGGTCATGAACGCTCTCGCACTTCAGGACTTCCTCGAGCAGGCCGGCGTGCACAGCCGCGTGCAGTCGGCGATCACCATGACCCAGGTCGCTGAAACCTACATTCCTCTGCGCGCTATCCGTCACCTCGAGAAGGGGCGCGTGGTGATCTTCGGTGCAGGCGCAGGCCTGCCCTACTTCTCCACCGACACCGTCGGAGCCCAGCGCGCGCTCGAGATCCACGCCGAAGAGGTGCTCGTGGCCAAGAACGGCGTCGACGGCGTCTACACGGCAGATCCCAATAAGAACCCGAATGCCACGCTCATCGAGGAGGTCACCTACAACGACGCGCTCGTGCGGGGCCTCAAAGTGGTCGACTCGACCGCGTTCAGCCTCTGCATGGACAACGGCATGCCGATGCGCGTCTTCGGCATGGAGCCGGCGGGCAACGTGACCGCCGCCATCCGCGGCGAGAAGCTCGGCACCCTGGTGCACCGCTAAGCTTGAATCACAGGCAGAATCAGAAGGAGAGCACCGTGATCGATGAGGTTTTCGCTGACGTCAAAGAACGCATGGCCAAGGCGGTCGAGGCCGCGAAGGAGAGCTTCGCCACGGTGCGCACAGGCCGCGCCAACCCGGCCCTGCTGCAGCACCTGCAGGTCGATTACTACGGCACGCCCACGCCGCTTTCGCAGCTCGCGTCCGTGCAGAACCAAGATGCGCGGAGCCTGCTCATCACGCCGTACGACAAGGGCGCGATGAAGGGGATCGAGCAGGCGATTCGCGATATGCCGAACCTCGGCGCAAACCCCTCGAACGACGGCAATGTCATCCGCGTCTCGCTTCCCGAACTCACGGAGGAGCGTCGCAGGGAGTTCGTCAAGCTCGTGAAGAGCCGCGCCGAAGACGCTCGCGTGGCCATTCGCAACGTGCGTCGCTACGGTAAGGACGAGTTCGAGGCGCTCAAGGGCGAGGTCGGAGAAGACGAGGTCGCTCGCGCAGAGAAAGAACTCGAGACCGTGACCAAGCACTACGTCGATCAGGTGGATGAAGCGTCGAAGCGCAAAGAAGCCGAACTGATGGAGGTCTAGCCCTCATGACCGGTTCTGACCGGCGAGACGAGATCAGAGCGCACCTGGAGTCCACTCGCGCTCACCTCGAAGCGACCAACGCCAAGATCGAGGCTCGCGCGGGCCGCAACCTCTTCTTCGCGGTTGCTTCCGGGCTGGTGTTCGCGGCCGTCTTCCTGGTGAGCATTCTCTGGGTGAAGCAGCTGTTCGTGCTGCTCGTCGCGATTCTCGTATCCGTCGCGCTGGTCGAACTGGCGTCGGCTTTTCGCACGGCCGGTCGCCGCGTACCCCGCGTCGGGGCGGTGGTCGGTGGGCTCACCGTGGTGGTCGGCACCTATTTCTGGGGTTCCGAGGGTATGCTGCTGGGCCTGTTCGCGGGCTCCGGGCTGATCATCGTCTGGCGACTCGTCGAGGGACTGGTGGTGCGCTGGGAGACGCCGAAGCGCACGCTGCTGCGAGACGTTCTCTCGGGCGTATTCGCGCTGGTCTACGTGTCGTTCCTGGCCTCTTTCTCTGTGCTGCTCATCGAGGTCGAGGGCGGCGAGTGGTGGATATTCGCCCTCGTGCTGATCGTGGTCTCCGTCGACATCGGCGCGTATGCCGCGGGGGTGACGCTGGGCAAACACAAGATGACCCCGCGTATCAGCCCCAACAAGACCTGGGAGGGCTTCGGGGGCGCGGCTGTAGCGGCGACCGCGGCCGGTGTGGTGATGGCGATCTTCGCGCTGGATCAGCCGTGGTGGGTCGGCGTGCTGCTCGGTGTCGTCGTGCTGTTCACAGCCACCGGCGGGGACCTCACGGAGTCCCTCATCAAACGCAATCTAGGAGTGAAAGACATGAGTTCCTGGATCCCGGGTCACGGGGGATTCCTCGACAGGCTCGACTCGCTGCTGCCCTCTGCGGTGGGCGTGTACGGGGTGGCTCTAGCTCTGGGAGTGGTCGCATGACGCAGAACACGGCGGCGGTGACGACCCGCAATGCATTTCCGCTCGCGGGGGTCGGGAAGTTCGGCTACGATCCGGCCCAGGTCGATGTTTTTCTGCTGCGCGCGCGGGCGACCTACGAGGGAAACGAGGTGCCCGATCAGGCAATGACCTCGGCCGAGGTGCGACGCCTTGCCTTTGCGGTGAAGAAGAACGGGTATGCCACTCGATACGTCGATGCCGCGATGGATCGCCTCGAAGAGGTCTTCTTCGAGCGCGAGCGTCGTGCTCGCCTGCGCATCGAGGGCGAAGACGCCTGGTGGGAGGAGACCCGAGAACTGCTCTCCGACGTGCGGGGTCGCATCAATCGGCCGAGAGGCAAGCGATTCCGCAGGCGAGGCCCGTTCGCTACTGGCTACCGCCGTTCGCAGGTCGATGCCTTCCTGGATCGCGTTTCCGACATGTTCGACAACCGCGAACTCGATCTCTCGCCGACCGAGGTGCGCGACGTGGTGTTCCATACCGAGTGGCGCGGATACGACGAAGAGCAGGTCGATGCGCTGCTCGACGGGGTCGTCGAGCTGATCCTCGCCACCCGCTGAGCCTCGTTGAGCCGCACCCGAATCTGAGATAGAATCGTTATATTGTGGCATCAGTAACTTCCAAACCGGTATCCCGTTGGTCGCGCTTGCGGGCTCCGGTTGCGACCCTCGCTGTCGCGGGTTTTCTCGGCGCTGCCGTTATCGCGCCCTTCGCCGCGCCGAGCGGTGCGCAGGCCGATGTCGATCCGGCTGTATTCCAGGCCCGAATTCATCAGGAGTTCGTGCCGAACACCACTGAGGAAGCCGATCTCGTATACACCGATGTGCCTATCGTGCTGCTGCCGGATCCCGAGGAAGAGCGCAGGAAGGCCGAGGCCGCCGCGAAGAAGAAGGCCGAAGCTGAGGCGGCTGCGAAGCAGGCCGAGGCGGAAGAAGCCGATCCCGAATCCGGAACAGCGCCGACAAGCCCCGCGAGCCCCGAAGCTCCGCCGAAGTACAGCGGCGGAGGTTCGATGGCGGAGTGGATGAAGGCCGCCGGCATTCCCGAAGCCGACTGGCAGTACGTCTACTACATCGCCGAGAAGGAGAGCAGCCTGAACCCGAATGCCACCAATGCGAGTTCGGGTGCGTGCGGCCTGATTCAGGCACTGCCCTGCAGCAAGGTGCCGGGCAACGGCTACGATCCGGTCGACAATCTGCGGTGGGCGCACGGCTACGCGAGCGACCGCTACGGCGGGTGGGCTGCGGCCTACGCCTTCTGGACCTCAAATCACTGGTGGTAACCGGTCATGGCTCGCAGCCGACGTGTGAGTAAGTATCAGCGGGCCGCGGCGACTCCGCCGCGCGATGTCACGCGACTCGCCTACGGTGGAGCCCGCAGGGAAGCGCGCGGGGGCACCGAGTGGTTTGTACGCGACATTCCTGCCCATCGTGCGGAGAAGAGCTATCGTTGCCCGCTCTGCGGCAGCGAGGTGCCGCCCGGACAGGCGCACATCGTTGCCTGGGATGCCGAGCACTTCTTCGGCGATGAGGCCGCTGTGCGGGATCGTCGTCACTACCACACCTACTGCTGGCGGAGTCTCTAAGACCTCACTACAGCGCGCAGACCCCCGATGAAAAACCGATGCTCAGAAGAGCGTGGGCGGTCCTGAGGCGAGTCCCACCGAGACCGGCGGAGCCGGGGCGTCGCCGAGCCCGGGACCCTGCTCGGGCTCGCGACCGGCCTGGAAGGCTGTGGCCGCGGCACGAGCACGCTGGTCTGCGGCCTCGTTGAGCGGATGCCCCGCGTGCCCCTTCACCCATTCGAAGCTCACATCTCGCCCGACAAGCGCCGCATCGAGCTGTTCGAGCAGTTCTCGGTTGAGCACGGGTTTGCCGTCGGCCTTGCGCCAACCGCGCCGCTTCCATCCGGGCATCCACTGAGTCACGGAGTTGATCACGTACTGGCTGTCGCACAGAATGCGCAGCGGTTCGTTCGAGCGTGCCGAGGTGGCGCGCAGCAGATCGAGCACGGCCATCAGCTCACCCTGGTTGTTCGTCGCGCGCGGCCACCCGCCCGCTCGCCACTGCTCACCGTCGATGACCCAGGCCCAGCCCGCGGGGCCGGGATTGCCGAGGGCCGAGCCGTCTGCGGCTGCCGTGAGCGTCATGGATCCTCGTTCCTAGTTCGAGTTCTCAGTCGAGACGGAACCCTCGTCTGAGACGACGGACGCACGATCCATCGCATTTCCGGTAGCCGAGCTCATCTTCTGCGCGTTGGTGATGACCTCGCCCAGGCTTTCGAAGTAGCGGGCTACGGCTCCGCGCTCGACCTTGAGCTGGTTCATGCGATCTTCGGCGGCGGCGAGAACCTTTGTCGCCCGGTTCTCGGCGGCGGTGAAGGTCGTCTGCGCCCGGCGCTCGGCTTCGAGCACGATCTCCGCGGCTTGACGCTCGGCCTCGGCGCGGGTGTTGCGGGCACCGAGCGCGGCCTCCGAGGTGATCTGCTCGTACTCTTCGCGGGCGGCTTCGAGCTGTGCGCGCAGCTCCGAGAGCTCAGCCGTCGTGGCCTCGATCTCGCGCTGCGCGGCCTCCGCGGCCTCGTGCTGACGCGCGGCGAGCTCTCGCTCGAGTTCTTCTCGCTGCTGCGTCGACGACGTGGAGAACGAGAGCGAGTCGGTCTCGATCTGCTCTCGCAGCGCGCGCGCGGCCTCCTCGGTTTCTGCGCGGAGCTGTGCGAGCCGCGCTTCTTCCTGGTGGCGGTGCTCGGCGAGCTCGGCGACGGTGTCGGCGCGCAGCAGATCGGTCTCCTCGGTGACCGCTGCGCGCCGTGCCGCGATCTCGCGTTCGATGGCGGCGTTGTGCGCCTCGCGTTCGTTGCGCAGATCCTCTTCGAGCTGTGCGCGAGCTGCGGTGAGTTCGCGTTCGAGTTCGTCGCGTTCGCGGGCGATGTCGGCCGCCAGCCTGGCCTGCTCGCGCTCCATCTGCAGTTCGAGAGACTCGCGCTGAATCCCCAGCGACTCCGCGGCCTCCTCTCGCTGGATCCGCACGCGTTCCTCGGCCGTCGCGGTCTCGTCTTCGATGCGTCGCTGATGCTCGACCATCTGCGCGGTGAGGCGCTCCTCCTGCATCTGCGCCTGATCTGCGAGGGCAGCACGGTGCTCGTCGCGTTCCCGGGCGATCAGGCGCTCGTGCTCGGCACGTTCCTGCGCGATCTCGCGTTCGTGCACGTCGCGCTCCGCCGATACCCTGTCGCGGTGATCGTCCCACTCCGCGATCAGCCGGTCCTGATGGCCTGCGAGCTCGGACCCGACGCGAGCCTCGTGCTCCTCGCGCTCGCGGGTGATGCGGCTCTCGTGAGCAGCGCGTTCTTCGGTCAGCGCGGCGAGCTGAGTGGCGTGCTCGGCTCGCAGTTCGGCGGTCTGAGTCTCCCGCTCGGAGACGAGATCCGCCGCGTGCGTAGTGCGTTCGATCTCGAGCGCCTCCCGTTGCAGCTCGCGCTCCTCCGCGAGTTCGGCCTCGTGAGCCTCGCGCTCCTGGGAGATCCGAGCTTCGTGCGCGTCGGATTCCCGAGCGATGCGGCTTTCGTGTTCGTCGCGTTCGCGAGCGATGCGGTTCTCGTGTTCGCTGCGTTCGCGAGTGAGTCTGGCTTCGTGCTCCTCGCCCTCGCCGGTGATTCTGCTGTCGTGCTCTTCGCGTTCGCGCTGGATCGTGGCTTCGTGCTCTTCCCGTTCGCGCTGGATCGCGGAGTCGTGCTCTTCGCGTTCGCGCTGGATGGCGGCTTCGTGCTCTTCCCGCTCGCGCTGAATCGTCGTCTCGTGTTCGCCGCGCTCGCGCTGGATGCCCGCCTCGTGTTCAACGCGTTCGCGCTGGATCGTGGCGTCGTGCTCCTCGCGCTCGCGCCGAATGCCGGACTCGTGCGTTTCGCGCTCCGCGGCCAACTGCCGGTCGTGCTCTTCCCGTTCGGCGGCCAGCGCGGTATCGTGCTCGCTGCGTTCGGCGGCGAGTGCGGTGTCGTGCTCTCCGCGCTCCGAGGTCAGCGCGGTGTCGTGAGCGTCGCGCTCCTGAGCCATGGCCGCCTCGTGGGCCGAACGTTCGCGCGCGATTCGAGTCTGATGCGCCTCCGTCTCCCGAGCGACCTGCTGGCTGTGGGCCTGGCGGTCGAGATCCAGCTGCGAAACGTGTTCGGCAAGCTCTCGGGTCAGACGGCTCTCCTGCGCGTCCTGCTCGTCGCGCATCCGAGCCTCGTGCGAAACGATTGCGACGCGAAGTCGTTCGTCGTGCTCGTCGCGCTCGTCGGAAAGTTCCGCTTCGTGCTCTTCCCGCTCTTCGGCAATGCGGGCCTGATGCGAGGCGAGCTCGTTCGCGAGGCGGGTCTCTTGCTCTCGACGATTCGCGGCGAGTTCGGCTTCCTGTTCCTCGCGCCGGCGGGTGAGTTCGGCGTCGGTTGCCGCGTTCGTCCGCTCGCGCTCGCGCGCGGCCTGATCCGCCAGCGTCGTCAGTTCCTGCTGATGCGTCTCGAGTTCGCGGGAGATCGAGGCTTCGTGCTGCGTGCGCTCCTGCGCGATGCGGTCCTCGTGAGCCTGCCGTTCGGACGCGATGGTGCGGTCGTGCCTGTCTCGTTCGCTCGCGAGGGCCTCGTCGTGCTCGCCGCGCTCCTGCGCGATGCGCGCGCGCTGGGTCTCGGCCTCGGTAGTGAGGCTGCGCCGCTGCGCCTCGTGCTCCGACTCGAGTTGGCGCTGCCGCTCGGTAAAGCGCTCCTCGAGTTCGGCCTCCTCGCGCTGGCGTTTGGCCTCGAACTCGGCGCGCGCGCGCTCGCTCTCGTGCGTCAGACGCGCTCGCTCGCGCTCTGCCTCGCGCTCTGCCTCGGCGCTTTCGCGGGCGAAGGTTTCGGCGCGCAGCTCCGTCTCACGGCGCAGCTCGTTCGCGGCTTCCGTCGCCTCCGCGAGAATTCGGGTGGCTTCGGCCTCGGCTCCGGTGCGCTCGGCTTCGGCGTCGCGGTGCGCGGTCTCGCGCGCGGCGGTCGCCTCGCGTTCGGCCGAGCTGCGCGTGAGCTCGGCGGTGCGGCGAGCCTCGTCGAGCAGCCGCTCGCGTTCGGCGTTCGCGGCGGCAGTCTGCTCTGCGAGGTCGTTGCGAGCGCCCGTGACGATGATCTCGGCCTGTTCGCCGGCGGCCGCGAGGAGTTCGTCGGCGCGAAGCTGCGCCTGGGTGAGCACGCGATTCGCCTCGTCCTCGGACGATCGACGCAGCTTCTCGGCGTCGAGGTCGGCCTGGGCCATGAGGTTCTGAGCGTGATCCTCGGCCAGCTGCAGGCTCTTCTCCACCCGGAGCCCGAGGCCGGTGTAGCCGCTCGCACCGAGCTCGGCGACCTGCTCCTGCAGTTCTGCTACCAGCTCGCGCTGCTCCTGAGACGACTGCGTAGCCTGCTGGTAGGCGAGCTGCAGCGAATCGAGGTGCGCCTGCAGGGTGGAGATGTGCCCGGTGAGTGCACCGATGCGCTCATCGACCTCTTCGCGGTTGTAGCCGCGAAAGGCCGGAGAGAATGGCTGGTCTGACTCGGACACTGGCCCTCCGTGACATGGGTGTCGAAACTGTTGGTGCTGCGGATGTGGTTGACGGAGCGAACGCGCTGGATCAGTGCGCACCTCGCAACCGTGCCGCACACAGAGCCTCAATGATAGTTCACTTCTGCCCGAGCCCCCTGAAAATCGAGGGTTGCGAACCGCGCGCTCGACCGTGCTCGCATGAGTTATCCGGAAAGCTCGGGTAGCGTTGTCTGTCAGGAAACCGTCCGCGTGCGGCGCAGGGTCGCTGTCGCGTCATCGCAGTCGCGGCTGCGAGGCGGTACGTGCGCGTCTGAATTCAGGCGTCGAAGTAGTGGAGGAGCCCCCGTGCGATATGTGCTTGCGATCACGTCGCTCGTTCTCGCAGGAGTTCTGCTCTTGCTCGGGATCGGGCAGCGCACCGTGTTCGCAGGGCCCAGCGAGATCGCGATCCTGCTCGAGACGGAGTCCGAGGCACCGTACGCGGTGATCAACGGCGGTGAGTTCGGCAAGGTACCCGGGCAGGCCAACGTCGTCGTGGCGGGTGACGAGGTCTTCATCGCCACCGCGACGACTCGCGACGTCGAGGGCTGGGTCGAGCCTTTCGCGCACGCCGAGCTGCGGGTTGATCCCGCCAAGCAGCGGCTGCTGAGCGCCCAGGTTCCCGCTGGCGAGACGACCGTGGCACCCGATGCCTCGGAAGATCCGACGGCCACCGAGGATCCCGCGAGCGGTGACGATCCCGCGGCGACCGAAGACCCCGCCGCCACCGAGGATCCCGCGACCGCCGAGGATCCGGCGGTCGAAGATCCCGCGGCGGCAGACGACGCGGCGGCAGAGACTCAGGATCCGGTTCCCGCCGAAGACGCGGCGGAGATCGATCCCGCCACCGATGAGGCCGTGGCGCAGGGGATGGTAGATCCGCGCGACAGCGACCTGTGGCTCGAAACGCGCGTCAGCGAGGCGTCGGGCTCGGATGACACCCCGGAGGAGCTTCGAGTGCCCGTCGCTCTGACATCCGGGCAGTCGGTACTCATCGCCTCGGATGGAACGGCACCGATGCCCGCGGATGTGAAGCTGGTGTGGGAGCAGGATCGCAATACGCCGTGGGCCGGACCGCTGCTGGTAGCCGGCGCATTCTTCGCCCTGCTGGGCGGTGTGCTCTACCTGCTGGCGGTGGATCACAACCGTCGCGGTCTGGGTCCGCGTCGCGGACGTCGCGGACCCCTGCTCGGCATTCGCAATATGTTCGGCCGCAAGGGTCGAAAGGGCGGTTCGAGCGGTTCCGGTGCCGAAGACCCACCCGCGAGCGGCTCGACGGACAGGGACACGGCAGGCAAAAGCAAGGACTCCGCAGTGAAATCCGCAGTGAACGACTCCTCCGCGCGTGCTCGCAGAGCGCGCAGGTTCGCGCTTCCCGTGCTCGGCCTCGCCGCGGGTCTTGCGCTGTCGGGATGCTCGCCGAGCTACTGGCCCGGTTCATCCCCAGAGCCCACCAAGCCGAAGGAGGAGCCGACCTCGCAGCTCGCACCGGTACCGGTGACGGAGGCCCAGTTGACGCAGATCGTGAAGAGCGTTTCGCAGACCGCCGATGACGCCGACGATGCTCTCGACGCGCAGCTGCTCGATCCCCGGTTCACCGGTGACGCTCTCACACAGCGCACCGCGAATTACGCCGTGCGCACCGCGGTGCCCGACTACGAGGTCGTGCCGCCCCGCATCACCGACGAGCAACTCGCCTACGAACTCGTGCAGAGCACCGAGTCGTGGCCGCGCACCCTGTTTCTGACGGTCGCTTCGAAGCCCGGCAAGAGCGCCGCCGCCGAGGGCGACGCGAACGCAGAGCCCGACGCGCAGGACGGAGCCGACGGCGATGCGAACGCCGATGCGGGCGATGGCACGGAGGCGAATGCCGAGGGCGACGCGAACGCCGGCGCTGAGACCGATACGAGCGAGACCGATGCGGGTGCTGACGCGCAGGGCGACGCGAACGCCGACGGCAGCGCTCAGACCGATGCGGAGGGCGACGCGAGTGCGGATGCCACCGACGCCGAGGCGGGCACCGCCGACACCGCCGAAGCCGACACCGCTGAGCCCGACGCCACGGAGGAGAAGGCCTCGCCATCACTCGCGCTCGTGCTCACTCAGGAAACTCCGCACTCGAACTACATGGTGAGTCGGGTCATCGCGCTGCGCGGCGGCATTTCGATGCCTCCCGCGGCACCGGCAGAGGAGGGCACGGCGCTGATCTCGAACGACACCGAGATGCTGGTCATGGCTCCCGAGGAGGTGGGCACCGCGTTTGCGGCGCTGCTGCAGAACGGGGCTGACGCCCCGGAGGCCGCGGAGTTCGATCTCGCCGACAGCACCATGCTCGAGAACTACGGCAAGGCCTACGTCGAGCAGGCGAAAGAACAGGCTCTCGCCGACGAGCAGGAGTGCGACACGCTGAACTTCTCGGTGGAGGTGCGCCAGGGCGACCAGCCTCCGGTGGCGCTCTCGACGGGTGTCGGCGGCGCGCTCGTCGCGACCACCGTGATCGAGGAGCGCACCGTCGACGGTGCGGGGGGCCGCTGCCGCCCGCAGGCCTCGGGTGCCGTGACGGCGCTCTCGGGCCTGGAGGGCGAGCAGGAGAAGCTGGTGCACGAGGTTGCGCACCAGATGCTCTTCTTCGTGCCCAGCAAGACCGACGAATCGCAGATTCAGCTGCTCGGCGTGACGAGCGAGCTGGTGGGAGTGAGGAACTAGCACTATGGCGCAGCAGATGCCCGAACGGATCCCGAGCGGCGGGATCGACCTGAGTCACCTTGCGGCTCGTGCGCAGGCGGCACCCGGTGTGCCGGCCACACCCGCGGGTGCCCCGGCTGCCGCGGGTGCCCCGCAGGGCTCGAGTCAGGTCGTCGATGTGCCGTCGCTCGTGCTCGACGTGAGCGACGCTACTTTCGAGCAGATCGCTCAGCTCTCGACCGTAGTGCCGGTGGTGTTCGACCTCTGGGCGGAGTGGTGCGGGCCGTGCAAGACCCTGAGCCCGGTGATCGAGAGGGTCACGCGCGAGTTCGAGGGTCGCGTGCTGCTGGCGAAGGTCGATGTCGACGCGAACCCGGGGCTCGCCCAGGCGTTCCAGGCGCAGTCGATTCCGACCGTCGTGGCGCTGATCGGCGGGCGTCCGGTGCCGCTCTTCCAGGGCGCGGTGCCCGAGGCGCAGGTGCGGGAGTTCTTCGCCCAGCTCGTGCAGCTCGCCGAGCAGAACGGTGTCGTGGGCCGGGTCAGCGCGCCCGAGCAGGGTGACGGGGAAACACCCGAGGCTCCGGCGGAGCCGGAGATCCCGGAGGCTCACCGCGCGGCCATCGAGGCCGCCGAGCAGGGAGACTACGCCGCTGCGGTGGCGGAGTGGGAGGCGGTGCTCGCGAAGGCGCCCGCCGATGCCGAGGCACGTGCCGCGCTCGTGCAGGTGAGGCTGCTGAGTCGCCTGCAGGGGCTCACCGTCGACGAGATCAGGGGCGCGGCCGCCGCGAATCCCGACGATGTCGAGGCTCAGATGCTCGTCGCCGATCTCGACGTCTCGGGCGGTCACGTCGAAGACGCCTTCCTGCGGCTGCTCGACCTCTTCGCGCAGAGCAGCTCTGACGACGACCGCACCGCGATCCGCGAGCGTCTGCTCGAGCTCTTCGAGGTCGTCGGGCCGGCGGATCTGCGCGTGATCGCGGCTCGCGGCCGACTCGCCAACCTGCTGTACTGAGGGCTCGCGGTGCGGGCCGACGCCGTGCGCTCCGGCGGTGCCCAGCCGGGCGGGCGCGCGTACCTCGATCACGCGGCGACCTCTCCGATGCCGGACGAGGTGCTGCACGCGTACTCCGAAGCTCTGCGCGTCGTCGGCAACCCCGCTTCGACGCATGGGCACGGGCAGCGGGCGAGCGAGATGCTCGAGGGCGCGAGAGAGCGCATTGCACGAGCACTCGGCTGCGACGCCGCCGAGCTGATCCTGACCGGCGGCGGCACCGAATCGATCAACCTCGCGCTCAAGGGCGTGTACTGGGCGCGGCAGCGGCCCCGATCCCGACCCGTGATACTCATCGCCGAGGGGGAGCACCACGCCACGATCGAGGCGGCGGAGTGGCTGCGCGACTCGCAGGGGGCTCGGCTGCGGTGGCTTCCGATCGACGCCGAGGGCGTGTTGCACCCGCAGACCGTTGCAGAGGCGATCGACCAGGAAGGCGCGGAGAACGTGGCGCTGCTCTCCTTTCTCTGGGCCAACAACGAGGTCGGAACGGTGCAGCCGGTGGTCGAGCTCTGCGGCGTCGCCGCGGCTCACGGCATCCCGACCCACGTCGATGCGGTCTCCGCGCTGGGGCAGCTGCCCGTCGACTTCGCGCGCTCCGGAGCCGCGGCGGTGTCGGTGTCGGCGCACAAGATCGGCGGACCGGTCGGGGTCGGTGCGCTCGTGCTCGGGCGGCGAACGGCGGCGGATCCGCTGCTGCACGGCGGCACGCAGCAGCGGGCGCGATCCGGAACCCAGGATGTCGCCGGCGCGGTGGCATTCGCCGCGGCACTGGATCTCGTGGTCGACGCGTCCGGATCGCCGCGACCGGAGCGGGTCGCGCGCGTGGAGCAGCTGCGGAACCGACTGATCGCGGGTGTGCGAGCGGTGGATCCGAGTGCCGTGCTGCGGGGGAGGAGTGCCGCGGTCGCCGGCGCGCGGCTGGCCGGGAACGCGCACTTCACCTTTCCCGGCTGCCAGGGCGACTCGCTGGTCTTCCTGCTCGATGCGGCGGGCGTCTCGGTGTCGGTCGGCTCAGCCTGTCAGGCCGGCGTCGCCGAGATCTCGCACGTGCTGCTCGCGATGGGGCTGCCTGAGGGCGAGGCGGCCGGTGCGCTGCGCTTCACTCTCGGCCCCGACACCCGGGACGAGGAGGTCGACGCGCTACTCGCAGCGCTGCCCGCCGCCCTCGAACGCGCTCGGGTGGCCGGTCTGGCGTAGGGCGCGCGTAGAAATAAACTGCTGCGTGTCGCCTCGCAGCCTCGTGGCGTCGGCCTCGCGTAAACTGTCGCGGGTGAAAGTTCTGGCGGCGATGAGCGGCGGTGTCGATTCCGCGGTGGCTGCGGCGCGGGCGGTCGAGGCCGGGCACGACGTGGTCGGCGTGCACCTGGCGCTGAGCCGCATGCCGGGCACGCTGCGCACCGGCTCAAGAGGCTGTTGCACGATCGAAGACTCGATGGACGCCCGTCGAGTGGCGGGTCTCCTCGACATCCCGTTCTACGTCTGGGACTTCAGCGAGCGTTTCAAAGCGGACGTAGTCGATGACTTTGTCGCAGAATACGCAGCGGGGCGCACGCCGAACCCGTGTCTGCGATGCAACGAGAAAATCAAATTTGCGGCACTGCTCGACAAGGCTATTGCGCTCGGTTTCGACTCGGTGGCGACCGGGCACTACGCGACATTGATTGATGGCCGGCACGGTCGGGAGCTGCACCGTGCAAGCGCATGGGCGAAGGACCAGTCGTACGTACTCGGCGTACTCACATCCGAGCAGCTCGCGCACTGCTACTTCCCGCTCGGTGACACTCCTTCGAAGCAACTAGTGCGAGAAGAGGCCGCCGAACGCG
>JBKEBN010000139.1:0-20994 GCA_047973175.1 Leucobacter sp. | reverse complement strand
GGACCGTTGGCGACAGTTTTGACAATGCGATGGCCGAGGCGGTCAACAATCTCTACAAGACCGAACTGATCCGGCAGCAAGGGCCCTGGAGAACCGTTGAGCAGGTCGAACTCGCGACGCTGGAGTGGGTGTGGTGGTGGAACCACGAGCGCCTCCACGGGGAACTCGATATGCGCACCCCGGACGAGGTCGAACAGGCCTACTACGCTGGAACAAAGACGCTTCTGTCACCGACCGGCTGACAGACAAACCGGTCGGAACAAAAACCAGGCCAATTCATTCAGCTGGCCTACAGTGACTTCACCACCGCGCTTGGCTACGCTCCTGCCAGGAAGCCCCCCCCGGCCCAGTTGACTCTGGGATACCTCGCCCTCGTTGCTGCGCTCATGGGCAACATCACGCTCGCACGTCAGCACCTCGATCGGGTCGAACCCGCGTCTGTGCGTGCCGGTACCCGCTTATGGGGTTTGTACGCGGCCGCCCGGGCGATCGCGGAGGTCGAGGAGTGCACGCCCGATTGCGATGAGGCGGTAGCGGCACTCGAACGCGTTGAGGACCCTGCACCACTGTGGCCGTACATCTTGCTCGCGAGAACCCGCTATGCCGAGTTGGTCGGCCGAGTGGCCGATTCACTTGCTTTCATCAAGTCCGCCGACCTCATCCACTCACCGGAACCTGGCTCGTTCGCACAAGACGTGCTGGTCGCGCGGCGAGTCGAGGCGCTGATCGTGGCTGCTCGACTCACCAGTGCACGCGCGGTCTACGACGAACGCGCAAGCGATGCGCCGCACTGCTCGGTGGCATCGCTGGCTCTGCTCTGCGGCGAACAGAATTACAGCGAGATCGACCGTCAACTCGGCTCTGTCCTTGCCAGGCCGAATGTGACTTCCGCTCAAGGCATTCAGGCCGAGGGGTTCCACGCGCTGGGTCAGTGCGTGCGGGAGGGAGCGATACGTGACACCGAGGCACCCGGACTGGGATATGCGCTGAGTCTGCGTGCTCATCGCCGGGTCGCGCTCATGTTCCCTCCGCTGCTGCGGGATGCGCTCGAACCATACCTGAGTGCGGATCTTCTGCACCAATGGCAGCAGCACCACACGAAGCTTCTGCTTTGGGGACGCGAGCAGAATATGGCACTCAGCACCGTTACGCCGCGCCAGGTCGAGATGCTGCGGCACCTTGACCGGGGGTGCAGCTATGGCGAGATCGCCGCGATCGATCAGGTGAGCGTGAACACGGTGAAGTCTCACTTGAAACTGCTCTACAAGAGGCTCGGGGTGTCGACGTCGTCTGACGCCCTCGCCGTTGCGCGCCGGTGGGGACTGCTCGACTCGACTGACTGAGGGCGCGCCTGGGATACGGCACGCCGGGTGCCGAGGGTGAGTGCAGGGTTGCACGGCAGGTGCTTTTTGGGCCTGTCAACAGCGGCTGAATTTTGACCCCTTTTCGTCGCCTGAAAATTGACCCCCCTTGCGTGTTATCGGTTGGTTCCCCCCGGTGGCGGCGGGGTCGCGCCGAGGAGGTCTCGGCGGGCTTTGGTGCGGTACGAGTCCCCGCCCAGGGTCAACACTTCTGCATGATGGACGAGACGGTCGATCATTGCTCCGGCAACGACATCGTCGGAGAACACCTCCCCCCAACGCCTGAAAGGCATATTCGAGGTGATCAGGATCGAGCCCTGCTCGTACCTGGACGCGATGAGTTGGAAGAACAGATTCGCCGCATCAGCATCGAAGGGAAGATAGCCGACCTCGTCGATGATGAGGAGCCGATACCGGCGCAGCCTGCGGAGTTCAGACTCGAGCCCACCAGGAGACGCATGTGCTTGCTGCAGGCGCAGCACCCAGCCAGCAGCAGTATCGAAAAGCACCGGATATCCCGCATGACAGGCCTTGATCCCGAGCCCGATCGCGAGATGGGTTTTCCCCACCCCGGGCGGGCCGAGCAGGATCACGTTCTCCGCTCTCGGGATGAACGAGGTACCCGCGAGGTGCGCGAGGATATCGCGACGCAACGTGGGCTGATGGTCGGGGTTGAAATCATCGAGTGTTTTGACCTGCGGGAACCGAGCGGCTGCGATACGCAGTTTGGTGCCGTTCGCTTCCCGATCAGCGACTTGCCGTTCGAGAACCGCAGCGAGGTATTCCTCATGGGACCAGCCCTCGTCGCGGGCGGTCACCGCGAGAGATTCCCAGGTGCGACCGATCGTCGGGGTCTTCAATGCTCGGGCCAGGTAGGCCAGACGTGACGCAGTATCTGTCGTCACCAGGCACCCCCGCTCACGTCTCGGCCCAGATCGCTGCTGCCGTAGAGCGCGTCGTACTCGTCCAGGGTGAGGAACCTCACCTGCGAGTCCCTCCTCGCTCTGCTGTGCTGCTCACGAGCTCGTTTCTCGCCCGCGAACTCGGTCCGCATCCTTTTCGCGAGAGCGACATGCTGCGGGTCAGTGATGTTCTGATGTCTCGCCCGGCAGCGCGCATGGTCAGCAACCGTCACCCCGTCACACACCACGATCACCCGCGTCAGCGTCGCGGTCACATCCACGAGCCGGCCGATCACTCTGGGGTCGACAGAGTAGTCATTCCCCTCGACACGGACGTAGTAGTCGCGGGCGAGCCGCACCCGGTTCTGGAACCCCGTCACCGGCGGATACGGCGGCAGCACCGTCATCGCGTGCAGATCGCGGTCGAGAAAATCGATCGGGCGGCCGCCCAATGAGCGAACCGTCCGCGCATTCGCGCGGGGCAGCCAGCTGGCCAGTTGCTCGTTGAAATCGGTGGGCGAGATGAAGGTTCGGCCGGGGAGGAACGAACTCTCAAAGTACTGGTTGTTGCGCTCGGTCATGCCCTTGTACTCAGGATCCCGCGGCGGGGCGATGTCATACCTGGTGCCCAGCGTGCCAGCAAACGCTGCCGCCACCTGAGTGGGTTTCCCTTTCCCAGCGATCGCCGCCTCACGATCCCACACCAGACTCTTCGAGACCCTGCCCACGTCACTGATCAGCTGCCACATGCCCGCAAGGAGATCACCAGCCTGCCGCGAAGGCAGCATCACCGCCGACAAGAACCTCGAATAGGTGAGCGTCATCACCAGCACTGGCAGCATCAACGCCTGACCGTACCCGACCGGAATCCGAGGCTCGGGGAACCAGAGATCCATCTGCGCGGCCCCGCCAGGCTCGTGCACGAGGCGGTCCGCAGGGTCCTGGGCGACGTACTCGGGGCGGAGCAGGCGGACCCGGTCGCGCAGAATCGTGATCGAAGACTCCCACCCGATCCGCTCCGCGATCACCGTCGCTGGCATCCTCGGGGTCTGCGCGAGGAGCTTACGGATCTCGGGCTCAACCGCGTCAACCAGCGATCCCGCGGCACGGCGCTGGTAGCGCGGCTCGGTCTGTTGCTTGAGTGCCGACCTCACCGTGTTCCTCGCGATCCCGAGCCTTCTCACGATCTCTTTGATCGGCACGTTCTCGCTGCGATGCAGCCGACGTATCTCGGCCCACTGTTCCATATCAATCACCCTCCAAGAGTGTCGGAGGGGGTCAGTTTTCAAACGATGTCACGGGGTCATTATTCACGCGCTGCCGACAGATGGCCGCTACCGCACACCAGTCTGGGAGGTGTCTGTAAGCGGATACGAGCGTCCGCTTAGTGTGACAGCCCATTTCGTCTCGATCCAGGCTAATGGCGTCCCCGTCCCGGGGCTGATTCTCGAGGATTCCGGCACCGGCCGCAATTGAGGCCAAAATGTTTCGACCCCATACATCGACAACTGAGTGAAGCAACACATCACGTGACGCCCGCTGGTGGAGTCATCCCGGCGCGAATCCGCTGCGTGTCGCTTGGAGGTTCCACGGATAGGGACTAGGACTGCGGTGCGGTGAACGGGAATCTGGCTGCGTCCGCGCCAGTGGGCGCGGCCTCCGCCTTGCCAGATTCCCGTTCACCACATCCTCGTTCCGCAGCCTCTATCCGCGGAACCTCAATACTGTCAGGCCCTAAATGAATGCCCCGTTCTAGTGTTCTGCGCCGGAAGTTCGTTCGTATAGACCGGCACTCTCGGAGTGTCTCGCAAGGCGGAGGAGGAGGCTTTGCTGGTGGCAAAGTCGACGACGACAACGCAGCGAGACGATCTGAGAGTGCCGGGATATGCGGCACGAATTTCCGGCGCAGGACACTAGCTTTTCTGGGCCTTCTGAACCTTGCGCAGATCCTTCTCCTGCACCGGCCAGGTGCCGGCGGCCCGCTGTGCATCGACGTAGGCCTGCGCCTCCGCCTGCCGCTCGGCCTCGATCCCCGTGGCAATCTCGGCCCGCAACAGCTCGGGCGTGAGCCCGAAGGCGTCAACCAGGTCGAGGGCGTGATCTCGCAGCCGCAGAATCAGACGGTCGATGTAGGCGGAGACGGCCTCGACCCTCTGCCCCGAGAGGCGACCCTGCACGAGGTACCACGCGGCGTTGCGCTCGATGAGCGCGAAGCCGAAAAGGTCGCGCAGCCAGGTGAGCACCTGCCTGGTATCTCCATCGTCGATCGACTCGATGGCCTCGGTAAAGGCCTCCCACTGCAGCAGTTCGCCGTGCGCGCGGGCCGCCTCGATGAGCTTGTGCTGCTGCGCGTTGAACGCCTGCTCGCTCGCCAGCGCGCGGGTGTGCTTGTCTCCGTCTGGTACGTTCTTCGTCGCGTCGCGCAGCACGATTGCGATCTCGGCGATCATGGTCTGCACCCGGTCTGCCAGCAGAGTGTGCTGCGCCTCCGGAGTGCGCAGGCTCTCGACGGAGCGGGCTCGCTGCCCGAGGTCGGCGATGCTCTGGCCGAACTGGCGCAAGCCGAAGCGGCTCACGCGATCGCCCAGCTGACTCGCCGCAGCTTTGACGAGCACCTTTCTGTCGGCCCCCTTGAACTGGGCGGCGTAGTCGGTGAGGAGACGCTTGCCGACCAGTTGCAGCAGCACATTGTTGTCGCCCTCGAATGTGACGTAAATGTCGAGATCGGCTCGGAGGCCCGTGAGCCGGTTCTTGGCCATGAACCCGGCCCCACCGCAGGCCTCGCGCGCCTCCTGCAGCGTGTCGAGGGCAGCCCACGTGGAGAGCGGCTTCAGCGAGGCGGCAAGCGTTTCGAGGTCTTCGCGATTGCGCTCGGTGTCGCCCACTCCCGAGAATACCTCGTCGAACACGGTGAGCAGCCGCTCGTCGGCGAACGCCATCGCATAGGTCTGCGCGAGCAGCGGAATGAGTCGCCGCTGATGCTGACCGTAGTCGAGCAGCACCGTCTCGTGCCCCGAAGCGCCCGGAAACTGCCGCCGTTCGCCGGCGTAGCGAATCGCGATCGTGAGCGCCGCCTCCATCGCTCGCACCGCCGCGCCGTCGAGCGAAACACGCCCCTGCACGAGCGTGCCGATCATGGTGAAGAAGCGCCGCCCGGGGCTCTCGATCGCCGACGAGTAGGTGCCGTCTGCCGCGACGTCTCCGTAGCGATTGAGCAGGTTCTCGCGCGGGATGCGCACGTGGTCGAAGTAGAGCCTGCCGTTGTCGATACCGTTGAGACCGCCCTTCACCCCGTCGTCTTCGCTGCCCACGCCTGGCATCATCTCGCCCTCCGGGGTGCGGATGGGCACGAAGAACGCGTGCACGCCGTGGTTCACGCCCTTGGTGATGAGCTGCGCGAAGACGACCGCGGCCTGCCCGTGCAAAGCCGCGTTGCCGAGAAACTCCTTCCACGCTCCCGCGAACGGAGTGTGAATCTCGAACTCTTCGGTCTCCGGGTCGTACGTGGCCGTGGTGCCGATCGAAGCGACGTCTGAACCGTGCCCGATCTCGGTCATGGCGAACGCACCCGGCAACTTCAGGTCTATCACGTCGGGCAGCCACTTCTCGTGGTGCGCACGCGTGCCCAGATGCAAGATGGCGGCACCGAAGAGCCCCCACTGCACACCGCTCTTGATCTGCAGTGAGGGATCGGCGAGCACGAGTTCTTGGAACGCGGCGATGTTGCCGCCGTGGTTGTCGGCACCGCCGAGGTCAGTGGGATACGCCCGCTGGATCGCGCCCTCCTCGACCAGAATGCCGAGCTGCTCGAGCGCACGCTCGCGGTGCTCGGCCATGGGCTGCCCGGGAATGGTGTGGAGGCGCGGATCTTCTGCGAGCCTGCGCGACTCGAGACGTTCTTTCTTCCACCTGCCCAGTAGCGCGTCTTTCACGACCTCGACGTCGATACGGCAATTCTGGGGTGCGGCAGTCTCACTCATCGCTGCTCCTTCGATGTGGTGTGTGGAATCTTGTGTCGTGCGCGGGATCGCGGCGGCACGCCGCGGATCCTGAATCTGATTCCAGGCTAGAAGGGACCGCTGACACTGACAATCGCGCCGCCCGCTCTGCACAACCGCGTGACGCCGCTCAGCGTCGCGCAGTTGTCGAAACTATCCAACGCAGGGCCGTTCAGGCTGGGGACAAGCCCTAACGAGGGAACTTCTGGCCGGGCACGAAATCGCCGAAGTAAGCCGCTTCGACGCCCGCGTTCTCGAGCACCTCGCGCGTGCGCTTCTGCCGGTTGCGCGGAATCACGGTGATCGCGCGTCCCTTCTTGCCCGCCCGACCCGTGCGTCCCGAGCGGTGCAGGTAGGTCTTGTAGTCGTCGGGCGGGTCGGCCTGCAGCACCAGGTCGACATCATCGACGTGGATGCCGCGCGCCGCAACATCGGTGGCGACGAGCACCCCGGCCCGGCCCGAGGCGAAACGCTCCAGGTTGCGCTCGCGCGCGTGCTGTTTGAGATCTCCGTGCAGCGCAACGGCGCGAATTCCCGCCTCGGTCAGAAGCTCGAGCACGCGCTCGGCATACGCTCGCGTGCGGCAGAACACCAGCACGCGATCCCGTCCTCCGGTCAGTTCGACGAGCACTTCGTCCTTGTGCTCGCGCATCACCACGAGCACACTGTGCTCGATATCGGCGGCAGCGGCCTCCACGTCCGCCACCTCGTGCACGGCGGGGTCGCGCAAGAACTCCGCGACGAGCTGCGACACCGCGGTGTCGAGGGTCGCCGAGAACAGCAGCCGCTGTCCGCCCCGCGCCGTGCCCCGCAGCACCCGCTGCACGGGCTCGAGAAACCCGAGATCGCACATGTGGTCGGCCTCGTCGACAACCGTGACTCGCACGCCGCGCAGGTCGAGCTTTCTGCGGTTGACCAGGTCTTCCACGCGGCCGGGCGTGCCGATGACGATGTCGACACCGCGTTCGAGCGCGTGCACCTGCGGGTCGATGGGCACGCCGCCGACGAGCTGCGCGGTGTAGAACCCGACGGAGCGCGCGAGCGGCTGCACCGTGCGATCGATCTGCAGGGCGAGCTCGCGGGTGGGGGCGAGGATCAGCGCCTTCGGTTTGCGGGTCGGGCGCTTCGGGGCGCGCTGCTGCCGTTCTCCGCGGCGCGGCTTCTTGGCCGCTGCGGCCGCCTCGTCGGCGAAAGCACCGTCGGCTTTGAGCAGCAGCAGCCGCTCCACGAGCGCAGCGCCGAACGCAATGGTCTTCCCCGATCCGGTGCGCGCTCGACCGAGCACGTCGCGGCCGCGCAGGGCATCCGGGATCGTCGCGGCCTGAATCGGGAACGGCCGATCGGCCCCCATCTCACCGAGCACTCGCACGAGGTTGGGGCCGAGACCCAGGTCGCCGAACGATACGCCCTCGACATCGGCTGCCGTCGTCAGCTGCGCCTCGAGCCTGTCGAGTACCAGCTCGGGTGCCTGCTGCCGTTCCGGGGCCTCTCGCCGGTTGCGGCCGGGCGGGCCGGTCTCGACCCGACCATCCGTCGCGCTGCTTCGGTCGTGCTTCGCCACGCCCGCGCGGTCGAAAGCGTAGATCCGTGCAGAACTCTTGCCTGCACTCTTCCCGGCGATCCGGCCGTTCGGGTCGCGCTCGACGGAGCCGCGATCTGCCGCACCGCGTTCAGTCGCGGAGCCGCTGCCCTGCGGTCGTCCGTGATAACCCGCTCCGCGACGGCTCTTCGGCTTGCGGTTGGGTTCGTAGTTGGCCGGCGGCTTGAATCCGCCGCGACGCTTCGACGCCACCGTTACGGCTCCAATCGCGAATCGTCGGAGCCAGGACCGGAGCGGCCGTCAATGCCGGTGTCAACGTCGATATCAGCCGTCTCCACGGTCTCCACGGTGCCGTGCTTCGGATCGGAAAGACTCGCGTCGGCTTCATCGGCGGCGGCTTCAGCAGCGGTGCCCTCAGCAGCGTCCACCGAATCGCCGGACTCGCCGGACTCGCCGCTGCTTTGATCGTCAGACTGCGATTCGCCCCCGTCTCTGTTTCCCTCGTCGTCGCCGTCGCCGTCGATTTCGTGGGTAGCCTCCCAGATCAGCTGCTCCCAGTCCAACTCACCGGGAAGCGGGGTCGCGGCATAACTGCGCCGCTGCTCCTCGGCGGATCCGCCTGTCGCGGAGTCGGTGGCGGGTTCTGCCTCGATCTCCTGCTCCGGGGCGGCCTCCTGTTCGCCCGGTGAGTTCTGCCGGGGTGCCGCGTCTCGCTCAGCGGCGTCTGGCTCGGTGACATCTCGCTCAGGGGCTGCTACCGGCCGCGGCTCCTCCCTCGGTTCGGGATCGGCCTGCTCTTCGGACCCACCCGCCGTTTCCGGCTCGCTCTGCGCTGCCCGATAACTCGGCGTTGCCGAATCGGTGCTCGGTTCGGGATCGGCTCCCGGTTCCGAACCGTCACCGGTTTCGACCGTGCGTTCCGGCTCGGCTTCGGCCTCGACGTCGCGCCGGGTTGCTCGACGCCGCGCCGGCTCAACGGTCCGGATCGGTCGCGTCGCGTCGTCTGGTTCTTCTCCGTCTTCAGTCGCAGCCCCAGAGGTGTTGCCAGCCCGCTCCTCGTCACCGGTTTGGGGGTCAGCCGAGGACGCGGGTGCGCCCGCCTCACCGCCGCTCTCTTCACGCGCCCCGTGATGCCGTGCGGGAAGCGGAGCAGGCAGCGGGTCTGGTGCAGGGCCGCCTGCGGTGGATTCCGCCGTCGCGGAATCGGCTCGCGCATCAGCTTCGGAATCCGCGGGCGCGGCGACAGGCTCGCGATCGGGAGCGCGTTCCGGCACCGCGTCCTCCTCTTCGGCACCCTGGTCGTCGAGATCGCGCAGGAGATCGCTCAGCGGATTGTCGTCGCCGACGAAGCCGAGGCTCGCCAGCTCGCGCGACATCTGCTCGGTCGCCGGTCCCATCGCCGTCGCGGTCTCCGTCTCCGTCTCCGGTCCGGGGAGCACGAGGGGGGTAACTTCGTGCTCAGTCGCATTGACGTCCGCCTCTGCTGACTCGGTTTCCTCTGCTTCTGCTTCCACGTCTGCAGCCGTCTTCGAAACCTCTGTCGCTCCGGGCTCGGCCTCCACCGCCGCACTCAGAACGTCGAGGTCCGCATCCGGAGCATCCGCGCCCGTTTCCGAAGCGTCGGCCTTCGCACCCGGAGCCTCTGCAACCGCAGCCTCCGTCTCAGGAGCATCCGCCTCGGGACCGTCTGCCTCAGAAGCGTCTGCCGCTGCCGCTGCGGTCTGGATCTCCGCGACCTCCGCAGCTTCCGCGACCTCCGCGTTCGAAGCGTCAGCCTCATCGATCTCGCCGAGGTCGACAGCTTCTTCTTCGGAATCCGCCTCAGAGGCCGCCGAAGCCGTCTCTTCGGCAGACGCCTGATCGTCGGAGGGCTCGGGCACAGCAGAGGCCGAGAACGCGACGGCGGGGTCGAACGTATCGGCCACGGAGGCGTTTCTCGGACGCGTCACCTCGGGAGCGTCGAGCCCCGCCCTGAAGAGGTTTCTGATCATTTCCTCGCGCGTCACCTCGTCGATCTGCTGCGGAGGAGCTTCTTCGGAGAACATGCGCCTGAGGTCTTCGCGCGGTGCGGCCGGCCGCGACTCAGTGAGCGCGGCCGGGTCGGAATCAGCGTCTCCCCCGACGGCCGCGCCGAACGGTTCCGCGGCGGTGCCGCTGGCGTTCGCACCGAGAGCTGCCACCGGAGGGTATGAAGAGGAGGCAGCGGCCGAAGCCTCGGCAGCCGAAACATCGGCGGCGGGAGAGTCTGCGACAGAAAGGCTGGCGGCCGAAGCCTCAGGCTCGACGCCATCGGTCTCGGAGTCGTCGTCGCCCGGAGCGACAGCACCCGGAGCAGCAACGCCCACAGCAGCCGCGGCCGGAACGACACCAGCAGCCGGAACACCACCAGCAGCCGGAACCGGCCCCACGCCCGCAACCGGAACTCCCGCAACCGGAGCGCCCACCGCGGTCGCCCCTCCGGCGGCGTGCGTCGCGGCAACCGCTGCGGCGGCTCCGGCGAGCGCGGGTGACCCGGCGGAAGGCGCGGGCGACACGGGTTCTCCACCCTGCCCCCGCCTGCGCGCCCCGCCCTCGCGCCGCCGCTCCACGAGGTAGTAGAGCGTCGGCAGCACGATGAGGGTGAGCACGGTCGATGAGAGCAGACCGCCGATCACCACGACCGCGAGCGGCTGAGAGATGAATCCTCCCTTGCCCGTGATCCCGAGCGCCATCGGAGTGAGGGCGAGAATCGTGGCGAGCGCCGTCATGACGATGGGTCGGAGACGCTGCATGGTGCCGTGCAGCACGGCATCGCGCAGTGCGTCGCCGCGCGCACGATACTGGTTGACGAGGTCGATCAGCACGATGGCGTTGGTGACGACGATGCCGATGAGCATGAGCACGCCGATGAGCGAGGCCACGCCGAGCGGGATCCCGGTCACGATCAGCAGCAGGATCGCACCCGTCGCGGCGAACGGCACCGAGACGAGCAGCAGGAGCGGCTGCAGCAGGCTGCGGAAGGTCGCGACCATCACGACGTAGACGATGAGGATCGCTGCGAGCAGCGCGATGCCGAGCTGTTCGAAGGCTTCGCTCTGCTGAGACATGACGCCGCCGATGCTGGCGTTGGCCCCCGCGGGGAGGTCGACCTTCTCGAGAGCGGCGTTGACCGCGATACCGGCGGTGCCGAGATCGTCGCCCTTGGGCAGCGCCGAAACGGTGACCATGCGCACACCGTCTTCGGTGCGCACCGTGACCGGCCCGTCTGCCACCTTCACGGTCGCGAGCGCGTCGAGGCGCTGGGGACCGTTGGCGGTTTGAATGGAGAGTGCCGCGACGCCCTCGACGTCGGTGGGAGCGGCCCCCTGGGAAAGGTAGACCGAGATCGTGTCGGCGTCGACGGTGACCTGGCCGATCTGACTCGGCTGCATGAGGTTCGCGACCTGCCCCGCGACAGCGGCCTCGGTGAGGCCGGCCTCGGCGGAGAGCGCGCGATCCACCCTGACGCGCAGGTAGGGGCGCGACAGCGAGAGGTCGCTCTCGACCTGCTCGAGTCCGTCTTGCGCCCGCAGCTCTTCGAGCACGGCGTCGCTCGCCTCCGCGAGCGTCTCCTGGTCGGGTGCGGTGACGTTCACCTCGATGGCAGAGGACGAGGTGATGCCGCCGTCAGACTGCCCCAGCGAGAAGTCGCCGGCGTCTTCGAGCGCGTCGACCGCCTCGCGAACGCGGTCTTGCACCTCGCTCTGCTTTGCGTCGGGGTCGGTGGTGATCGAGTAGTTCACGGTGCCGTCACCGCCACTGCCGAAGATGGCCGCCATGCCGCCGCCGGCGCTGCCGATGGTCACCTGCACGGTCTCGACCTCGGGAATCTCCCCCAGCGCCTCCTCGACGCGCTCGGCCTGGTGCAGCTGCGCCTCCAGACTGGTTCCGGGCTCGAGCGTCTGCACGAGCCCGACGGAGTTCTGCTCGTCCGATCCCATGAAGTTGGTCTTCATGAGCGGGCTGGCGGCGACCGTGCCGCCGAGCACCAGCACGGCGATGATCAGCGTGATTCCGGGGCGCAGGAGAGTCCACTCGATCACCGGTCGATACCAGCGGCTCAGCAGGGCGCTGATGCCGCGGTTCTCGCCGCTCCCCTCGGTCGCGGCGGCCTCGACCGTTCCGTGCACTCCGTGCGCGGGTGCGGGATCCGGCACCTCGGCCGTCTTTCGCCGCTTAGCGCTCTTCGCGGCGTCCCCGCTCTTCACCGCGCTGCCCCGCAAGAACCAGAACGCCAGCACGGGCACGATCGTCAGCGACACGAGCAGCGACGCGGCGAGCGCGATGGTCACGGTGAAGGCGAAGGGTCGGAAGAGCTCGCCGACCATGCCGCCGACGAAGGCCATCGGCAGGAACACCGCGACGGTGGTGACGGTCGAGGCCGTGATCGCCCCCGCGACCTCGCGCACGGCCTCGACGATGGTCTCTGCGCGAGGCGCGTCGGGTGCGAGTGCGAGGTGCCGCTTGATGTTCTCGATGACCACGATGGAGTCGTCTACGACGCGGCCAATGGAGATGGTGAGCGCGCCCAGCGTCAGCATGTTGAGCGTGTAATCGGCGAAGTTCAGGCCGATGAAGGTGAGCAGAACCGAGGTCGGTATCGAGATCGCCGTGACGAGTGTGGCGCGCACCGACATGAGGAACACGAGAATCACGAGCACCGCGAACACCAGGCCCAGCAGCCCCTCGGTCGTGAGGGTGTGCACCGACTGCTCCACGTACGGGGCCTGGTCGAAGATCACCTTGAGCTGCGCGCCGCCGAGCTGGTCGGAGAGCTCGTCGAGCTTCTGCTGCACCGCGTGCGACACCTCGACGGTGTTGGCCGCCGACATCTTGGTCACGGCGATGGTGAGCGCGGGCTCGCCGTCTACTCGCGAGATGCTCTGCTCGGGGCCCGGGCCGAGCTTCACCTCCGCCAGGTCTGCGATAGTGAGCACGGGTGCCGGAGCCTCGGGCGTCGGCTCGACCAGCTCGCCCGGCAGCGGTTCTGCCTGTTGCTGCTGAGCCGCCAGCGCCGCGGCGTCGCGCGGGATCGGCAGCTCCCGGATCGCCTTGACTGAGGTCAGCTGCGATCCGGCCTGCACCGCCAGCGTCTGGTCGCCGTCGGTGACCGTGCCCGCGGCGAACAGCACCCCGCTCTGCTGCAGCGCATCGGTGATCGCCTGAGGCGTGAGACCGTTGGACGCGAGCGTCTCGGTGTTGGGGGTGATGGTGATGCGGTCTTCTCTCGCTCCGCTGAGCTGCGCATCGCGCACCCCGTCGAGATCGCTGAGCTCGGGAATCGCGATGCGTTCGACCGTCTTCGCGGTCTGCTCGGGCGTCTCGCCGTCGGCGGGAGTGACGGCGATTTGGATCACCGGAAAATCGTCGATGCTCCCCGACAGCACCTGCGTATCCGCCGTCTCGGGGAGCATCTGAGAGATGCGGCCGATCGCCCGTTCGACCTTCTGCTCGGTCGCCGTGATATCGACGCCGTAGGTGAACTGCGCCACCACCATGGAGGCACCGGTGCTAGAGGTGGCCGTGGTGCTCTCGAGCGAAGGCACCCCGCGCACGGCCGTCTCGATCGGGCCGGAGACGTCTTTGTTGACCACCTCGGGCGAAGCCCCGGGGTAGTTCGTGATCACGGCGATGGCCGGAAACTGCACCGACGGCATCAGCTCCTGCTTCAGCGATCCCACACCGATCAGGCCGAAGACTGCCGCCACGACCGTCACGAGCGCGATGAGAGCGCGGTTTTTCAGGCTGAACGCCGTGAAGAGATACATGGCGTTGATTATCCCACGCACCCCCGACACCGATGTGCCCGAGCAATCATTATGGTCACGCGATAATACTGTGATGTCGATGTCTCAGACGCAGGATCCGTCCCAGCCGGCTCACCGGCCCCGTTCGCGGCGCACGCTCGGTGCCACGACGCCGGCAGACTTCGAACGCCTCGCCGCGCTCCGCCGCATGCAGGCCATCGCGCTCGTACTGCTGCTGCTCATGGCGGTGGTCTTCGTCGTCTCCTTCGCGCTGCAGGAGCGCTACCCCTGGCTGGCCTACGTGCGCGCTGCGAGCGAGGGCGGCATGGTGGGCGCGCTCGCCGACTGGTTCGCGGTCACGGCGCTCTTCCGCTATCCGCTGGGCGTGAAGATCCCGCACACCAACCTCATCTCCAACCGCAAGGACGATATCGGCGAGGGCCTCGGCACCTTCATCGAGGATAATTTTCTCGCCGATGACGTGGTGCATGACAAGCTCGCGCAGATCAGCGGAGCGCGCGTGGCGGGCGAGTGGCTGTCGGATCGCGCCAATGCCGAGCGGGTGGGCGGCATGATCGCGAGTGCCGCCCTCGGCACCCTCGCGGTGCTCGACGACGACGACGTGCAGGAGTTCATCGAGTCGCTCGTGCGCCGCCACGTGGTGGACCCCGACTGGGCACCGCTGCTGGGACGCGCGACGGATTCGTTCGTCGCTGGCGGCCGCCACGAGGCGCTCATCGACATCGCCGCCAACCGTTTCGAGGAGTGGGCCATCGCCCATCCCGAGGCCTTCGACGCCGTCGTCTCCTCCCGCCTGCCGTCGTGGGTCCCCAGCATTGTCGATCGCTTCGTAGACCACCGCATGCACGCCGAGGCGGTGCAATTCGCGCAGCGGGTCGCCGAAGACCGCGAGCACCCGTTCCGCCTCGCCATCGGGCAGTTTCTCACCGACCTCGCGCGCGATCTGCAGCACCAGCCGAAGCTGCGGCAGCAGGTCGAGAGCTACAAGCGCGAGGTCTTCGACAGCCCCCGCGTGCGGGCTCTCGCGGCGGCGACCTGGCAGACCGCCCGAGCCGCCCTCATCGAGATGCTCGAAGACCCCGAGAGCGATCTGCGCGCGCGCATCGACGACGCCGCTCAAGACTTCGGTCGCAGGCTGCTCGAGGACGCGGCGCTGCAGAGCAAGATCGACGCCTGGATCGCCGGGGTCGTCGAGCACCTCGTGCGAACTCACCGGCACGACCTGGCGAACGTGGTGACCGAGACGGTGCAGCGCTGGGACGCCCGTGAGGCCGCCGAGAAGGTCGAGCTTCAGGTGGGCAAGGATCTGCAGTTCATCCGCATCAACGGAACCGTGATCGGCGCTCTCGCCGGGCTCGCGATCTACACGGTTGCGACGCTCGTGATCGCGCCGCTCACGCACTGACTGATCGCGCGGAATAGAAGTTACGGCCGCGGCCCCACCGTGTCGCCGAGGGCGCTGGATCGCCGACCTCGACAGCCTCTCCCGCTCACTGGGCGAAGGCGACCGGCAGCAGCATGTCTTGCACCCGGTCTCCCGAGGCCGTGTGATCGGCGCGGGTCGCGATCGCGCACCGCGTCTCACGGCAGTCGAGGCCGTCCGTGACCGGCTGCGGCACCGTGAGGCGCGCCGCGAAGGATCCGGTTTCGGCATCGTCGTACCTCTGCGTTGCAAAGGCGCGCCACGCCCAGGCATCGGTGATCCAGGCGCTCGCGAGCGCGGTCTGGCCCGTCTGCCCCTCCTCGGCCCCCTCGGGTATACCTCCCAGGCAGGGTCCCGGTTTCTCTTCGTCGGAACTCGGAATCGCACAGATCGCGACATATATTCCGATCGAGGCATCAAAACCGCTACCCCGCACCACCAGCTCCTCACCGGGCACGAGGCGCTCGAGATCGGCGGGGCTGCCGTCGGCGGTTTCGACCGAGATCTCGCGCTCACGACCGTCGGCGCCGCGCGCACTCGCCTCAGAGACATATCCCTCGGGCACCGTCTGACCCGATCCTCCGGCACTCTGGTGCGTGAGAATCGGGATCACCACCGCCAGCGCGCCGATGAGCACGAGCACCGCGACCGCGAGCACCGCAAAAAGTACGATCCTGGCCGGACCGGGCCGAGAACCGCGGGAAGACATGCGTTTATCGTAATCGGTCGTCCCGAGTCGCGGCGCTGAATCGCGGTCTCTTCTGGAAGACGCGAATGGTCGATATCAGGCGCGATACCGACCATTCGCGTCTTCCAGAGGCTTGTGGGCGAAAGCACGATTCCGGCTTGCAGGCAGAAGGGCGCTCTCGAGACCGCCGCGCTCCGCTTCGACCGCCCGGGCGGGCACGGGGGCACGGGGTCCCGGAATCTGCGTGCAGTTCGACCGGACTGCAAAAGAGCCCGACCTCTCGGCATTCATCATTCGGGAAGGATGCTAGAATCGGCTCCATACGTCTATGAATTGAGTACTGCCTCGTGAACGTGGTTCGCGAGGCCCGAATGTGTAAGGGGGTCACGCATGGGGCGCGGCCGTCAAAAGGCAAAGCACACCAAGGTCGCACGGGAACTGAAGTATTTCAGCCCCGACACGAACTACACGGCACTCGAACGTGAGCTTGCGACGCAGTCGACCCAGAAGGTTGACGACGATCCGTGGGCTGAGTACGCCGACAAGTACAACGTCGACGACGAAGACGACGACTAAACTCCTCGTCCTTCCTCCACCGACCCGGTGTCGGCCGCACTCGATGCTGCTGCAGCGGTGCCGTTCGGGTGACGGCTTGCGTGACGGGGCCTCATCTCTGAGAAGGCCCCGTCACGTCACGCTCAGCGTCCCTGATTCGCGACCGCAGCGGCACCCGCCGCAGCGGCTTCGGGATCGAGGTAGCGGGCCTCGCCCGCCGGTGTGCCGTCTTCGTTGATCTCGTAGACCAGCGGCATGCCCGTCGGAATGTTGAGACCCGCGATGTCGGCGTCGGAGATGCCATCGAGGTGCTTCACCAGCGCGCGCAGGGAATTGCCGTGGGCGGTGACGAGCACGATCTTGCCCGCGTTGAGGTCTGGCAGAATCTCGCCCTCCCAGTAGGGTATGAGCCGCGCGATGACGTCTTTGAGGCACTCCGTGCGGGGGCGCCCGCCGTCGATGCCCGCGTACCGCGGATCGTTCGCCTGCGACCACTCGCTCGCATCGTCGAGCGGCGGGGGCGGGGTGTCGAACGACCGCCGCCACTCCATGAACTGCTCATCGCCGTACTTCTGCAGCGTCTCCGCCTTGTCGAGACCCTGCAGCGCACCGTAGTGGCGCTCGTTGAGCCGCCATGAGCGCTTCACCGGAATCCAGAGGCGGTCAGCGGTGTCGAGCGCGAGGTTGGAGGTCTGAATGGCGCGGCTGAGCACGGAGGTGTGCAGCACGTCGGGCAGGATCCCGGCTTCGGCCATCAGCTCACCGGCCCGAGCCGCCTCGCCGCGGCCCTTCTCGGTGAGGCGCACATCGACCCACCCGGTGAAGAGGTTCTTCTGGTTCCACTCGCTCTGCCCGTGACGCAGAAGGATCAGCTTGTTCGTCATGCCTTCAAGCCTAACCCTTTGCTACAGTCCTGTGCCGGTCAGGCACCCGGCGCATCGGAGGCGTTCAGAGCTCAGAGGCGCTTGAGTCGGGGAATGTCGCGGGTTCGCCCCGCGTCTGTCGGGACGATGACCTCCTGAGCCGCGGCGACGCGCTCTGCCGACCCCGTGAGCTGCACCTCGAGCGGGGCATCCTCGGGCACCGAGCGCTTCAGCAGCGCGAGCGCGATGCCCCCCCACTCGTGGTGCAGAGCCGCCCTGGTGACCCGCCCCACGGGCCGCGCCTCGGGATCCCGGTTCTCGCCCGGAGCCGCAGCCCGGTAGACGAGCGCACCCGCCTCAGGCAGCTCGCCGCCCGAACCGTCGAGGTGCAGCATCGCGAGACGGCGCGGCGGATGCCCGAGGTTGTGCACCTTCGCGACGGTCTCCTGCCCGCGGTAGCAGCCCTTGTCGAGGTGCACCGCGGTGCGCAGCCAGTCGAGTTCGTGCGGAATAGCGCGCTCGTCTACGTCTGAGTGCTGCGCCGGACGCCACGCTCGCACCTCGAGCGCCTCGAGAGCGAGAAGTCCCGCGGGGCGCAACTCCGCCGCGCGCACCGCCTCCACGACGCGCGGCAGATCATCGCGCGAGAACACGAACTGCGACGCCGACCAGTCGGTGCCCGCGTGCCGCTCGGGCTGCGCGTACTGCACGCCTCCGACCACGACCGCCCGCCACGGATCGCGCCACTCCGCCACCGGAGACATCGCGCTCAGCGCCTCAGCGGCGGGACCCGCGAACGCGAGCACCGCGGCGTACTCGTCGGAGACGTCTCGCACCTCGACGCGCAGGGCGAAGCGCATGCGCTGCAGAAACGCCGCGAGCGGCTCGGCCGATCCCTCGTCGACCAGCAGCCAGCTTCGCTCGCCGTCATCGACGATGCGAATGGCCCGCTCGATGCGGCCGTTCGGATCGAGCAGCAGGGTCTCGGCGCTCTCGCCGGGGGCTAGCCGGGTGAGCTGCTGACTCGTCATCGAGTGCAGCCAACTCAGGCGATCGACCCCTGAGACCGTGACGATGCCGCGATGCGACAGATCCACAATCGCGCACCCCGCTTCGAGCGCGCGCTGTTCGGGCAGCGGCTCTCCGTAGTGCGTCGCGACGCGCAGCGTCGGATCCGGCACCGCCCCGGGGAAATCGAGGAACGGATTCATCGTGCGCACCGCACCCGCGAAGACCGCGAGAACTAGTGCTGGCCCTTGAAGAGCTTGTAGATGACCGTGATCGAAACCCACGCGATTGCGAGCGACGCCAGGCCGAGGAGACCAAGGAAGAAGAGTTCTAGCGCGAGGAGCATACCGCCAGTCTAATACACGCGGGATCGCCCGCGCGGGGCTCTCTACCCGGAGCGGGTCAGCAGGCTGATGACCTCGATCACGGCGATCACGATCACCGCGCCGCCGACGCTGTAGGAGACCCGCGTGATGAAGCCCTCGCGCTGCGCCGTGCCGATCTGCAGCCCGAAGGTGATGAGCGTCGTCACGCCGATGGCGAAGACGAGCCAGGCCGCGCGGTGCTCCGCGGGCACGAGCAGCGTCACCAGCACACCGATCACGGCCGCGACGACCCAGACCGCGACCATGCGCCCCGGATGCCAGGGGAAGGTCTCAACGGTGTCGGAGGCTCCGGTCGGCGTCGGAACTGCGGCGGGATCGGTCACCGTCCCATTGTCACACAGCGCGTGCGAGTAGCGCAGGTTCGGACTCTCGGCGAGAGGGCCGTCTACACGACCGCGGGGATGACCGGTCGCGCGGGTGGGGGCTACGGGATCAGTAGTGGCAACGCAACGAAGAAACGGCGAAACGACGCCGTTTTTCTCCCCTACCGCGTCAACACCAGGTCACGAAATGGCTGCGAAACGGAGACGAAACAGGGGGAAACGGTCGCGAAACAGAGGGGCAGTACGATGTTTTTGGGAAAAGAAACGGGAATCCGGTCGGTTACGAGGCGCTGAACACGCAGTGCGTGCGAGACCGACGACGCCAGCACACGAACGAATATATTGAGGGGGCGATCCATGCAACTGCTGTTTCTCACGGACCGCGACCCGGCCGAGTCGCTGCCCGGACTCGATCTGCTGCCGCACGACGTGCGCACCTCGCCGCTCTCGCTGCGCGTGCCCGAGACCATGGCTGCGCGGTTCGACGCGATCCTCGTGGACGGCACCCTCGACGCGCGACGCGCCCGCACGGCGTGCCTCGCCCTCGCCGACGGCGCGGCGGTGCCCCGTGTCGTCGTGCTGCCCGAACTCGCGCTGACCGCGCTGACGACCGAGTGGGGCGTCAGCGAGTTGCTGCTGCCCACTGCCAGCCCAGCCGAGATCGAGCTGCGCATGCGACTGCTCGAGGGCCCCGTGCCCGACACCTCCTCCCCCCCACCCGCGGTCCAGGCCGCGGGTGTTGTCATTGATGAGGCCAATTTCATCGCCCGCGTGCACGGGCGCACACTCGACCTCACCTACAAGGAGTTCGAGCTGCTGCACTTCCTCGCCGGGCACCCCGGCAGGGTCTTCACCCGCGAACAGTTGCTCAGCGACGTGTGGGGAGTCGACTACTTCGGCGGCACTCGCACGGTCGACGTGCACGTGCGGCGGCTGCGCGCGAAACTCGGCGAGTACGAGAGTCTCATCAGCACTGTCAGAGGCGTGGGGTACGGTTTTGCGAGAGCGAAACCCGAGGAGGAAGAGCCGCAATGACACGACTCGCAAGTGCCCCCGCCACTCACGAGCAAGATTTCAGCGCCGCACGCGCGCTGATCGCCGAGGCCGAACAGGCCGACGGAACCTCGCCGGTCTCCGATCAGGCGATGCTCGCGGCCACGCAGGGGCAGCGAGTCATGCTGCTCTTCACCGAAGTCGGTGACGCTGAGGCCGGTTGTGATGACGGGTCGGGTGCGATTCCGGATCGCGGACCCTCGGCAGTCGGCATCGTCGGTCAGGGCGAGGTCGACCTCGTGGTGCGGCCCGAGAGTCGCGGTCGCGGCGTCGGCTCGGCCGCTCTCGACGCCCTGCTGCGCACCCAGACCGGTGAGCTGCGCGCGTGGGCTCACGGCGAGAACCCCGCGGCCGAGGCGCTGCTGCGCGGGGCGGGCTTCGAACCGGTGCGTTCGCTCTACCGCATGGTGCTCGATCCCGAACTGCTGCCCGATGACGGGCGGCCTCCGCTCGCTCTTGAGACCCCGCCCGATTTCGCGCTGCGCGCGTTCGACCCCGAGAGTGCAGCCGACGCCGAGGGCTGGGTGCGCGTGAACGCCGCGGCCTTCGCCGATCACCCCGAGCAGGGTCGCATCTCTCTGGCCGACTTCGCGCTCATGCGGCAGGAACCGTGGTTCGATGCCGACGACCTGATTCTGCTCTCGGCTGGCGAGGAGGGCGAGCTCGCGGGATCCACCTGGATTAAGACCGTGCGCGGCGAATCCGGTGTCGAGACCGAGCTCTACGCCGTGGGCGTCGACCCGGCCTACGCCGGTCGCGGGCTCGGTGGGCTCCTGCTCGAAGCGACGCTCGCGCGCATGGCGCAGCACTCCCCCGATGGGGTGTCGCTCTACGTCGACGGCGAGAACGAGCGCGCGGTGCGGCTCTACGAACGGGCATCGTTCACCATCGGTTCACGCAGTCGGCAGTGGTTGCGGCCGGCTTTGTCGGTGCCTAGTGATCGCGCGGGTAGGGGCCGCGGAACGAGGATGCGGTGAACGGAAATTCTGGCAAGGCGGAGGGAGGAGGAGGGCTTCACTGGTGGTGAAGACTCCGGCGACAACGCAGCCAGATTTTCGTTCTCCGCACCGCAGCCGCGGCCCCAACCCGCGCGAGCACTGGATGACAC
>JBKEBN010000014.1:0-7701 GCA_047973175.1 Leucobacter sp. | reverse complement strand
CGGGTTGTTAAATGTCGACTTGATGTGGGCATGGCCCACGACGACTTTGTTCTTGTCCTTGCGACTCGGCTTGAGAGCAGCGGTCTTGGAAGCAGCCATTGTTGGGGGTTGTCATGAAAAGCTCTGTGTGTTGGGTCAGTGAACCGGCGGTTACTTCTTCTTGACGGCGACGGTGAGCTTCGGACCCTTGCGTGTGCGAGCGTTAGACTTGGTGCGCTGACCGAGCACGGGCAGGCCCGTGCGGTGCCGGAGGCCCGGGTAGCTGCCGATCTCGACCGTGCGGCGAAGGTCAGCTGCGACCTCGCGGCGGCGGTCGCCCTCACCCTTGAAGTTGCCGTCGATGTAGTCGCGGAGCGCGACGAGCTGGTCGTCGGTAAGATCCTTGACGCGGATGTTGCCGTCGATGCCGGTGTCGGCGAGGGTCTTCAGCGCGCTGGTGCGGCCGACACCGTAGATGTAGGTAAGTGCGATCTCGACGCGCTTATCGCGCGGGATGTCGACTCCTGCGAGACGTGCCATAGTGGCTCTCCTTGCGGATTGGTGGAGGTGTGGTGCGCATCGGGGGTTCGGGCCTCCGCCCCGAGGTGTCCTCCGCGCCCGTGACGGGCTTGGATTCTTCGATGCGCTGGATCAGTTATTGAGTTGTGTTCGGGATCGAGCCGGAACGGCTGGAAGCCCTGGTTTGATCTGCTAGAGCGGTTTCGGGTGAGCCGAGAACGAATCGGGATCCGGGATCTCGGTTCGCGTTGCATGAGAGCGAACGGTTGAGATTTCTCCCTGAGCGGGATTCGCTGCTCAGGATCGAAATTTCTCAAGCTCCACTTCTCGGCGCTTCGCGCCGCACGGAAGTGAGAGTTGAGTCGCTGCGCATCAACGCGGCGCAGCCGCATTGACATGCTATTCAGTTAGGTTTCGACTCCGCTTCGCTCCGCTCAACCTTGAGTCGCTGCGCATCAACGCGGCACAGCCGCATTGATCCGCTGCGACTCAACCCTGGCGCTGCTTGTGGCGGGGGTTGCTCTTGCAGATCACCATGACGCGGCCGTGGCGACGAATGACCCTGCAGTGATCGCAGATCGGCTTGACGCTGGGCTTGACCTTCATGATGTTTCCTTAGTACTTCGCTGTCCTCGTACCCGCGGGGTGCCGCGAGTCGTTACTTTCCAGCTGCCTACTTGTAGCGGTAGACGATGCGGCCGCGGGTCAGATCGTAGGGCGTCAACTCCACGATCACGCGATCCTCGGGGAGGATGCGGATGTAGTGCTGACGCATCTTGCCCGAAATATGGGCGAGTACCTTGTGTCCATTGGTCAGCTCGACGCGGAACATCGCGTTCGGCAGAGCCTCGACAACCTGTCCCTCAATCTCGATGACGCCGTCTTTTTTCGCCATAGCCTCACTATCGCTTGCGTAGGTTTCACTGGTCTTGCGAATGCTCCGCGCCGGCATCTCGCACCCCGAAAAGAAAACCTTTCGCGGACACGAAAACAGGCGCAAAGCACCAAAGATCAAGAGTACCCGCATCCCACGCGTTTGTAAAGCGGCCGACGTGCAACCACTTACGCCAGCCTCCCGAAGGTGATCCCGCGATCCCGCAGCGGCGCGATCATCTGCAGGATGCCCGCGGCCGTGCCCGACCCGGGCTGATTCATGTGCGCGATGACGATCTCGCCGCCGCCGACCGCGCCGAGTTCCGCGGCGACGCTCTCAGCCGGCAGGGTCGCTCCACCGTCGGCGTTGACCGCGAAACCGGCGATCCGCTCCCCCAGCGCCTCCGCAATGCTCAGCCCGACGTCGTCGAGGTGCGCGGTGCCCGGCCGAAACCACCGCGGAGCCGTGCCGGTGAGCTCGGTCAGTGCGAGGTGGTTCTCCCACACCTCCATCGCAGCCTCGCGCGCGCCTGGAGTGCCCGGGATGCCGTACGCGGCCTCGCCAGTCACGCTCAGCGGCAGGTGGGCCGTGCCGTGATTCTGAATGGAGAACTGCGGGAGCCTCGCGAGCTGTGCGGCCGTGTCGCTGTTGGCCTCGATCCAGCGCCTGTTGAGAAACAGCGTCGCGGGCACCCCGGCGTCGACGAGCCCGGCGATCAGGCTCTCGTCGTACCCCGAGCCTGCGGGGCCGCCGCAGGCGTCGAGCGTGAGATACACGTCGCCGGACGAAGCGAGCCCCGCGTCCGCTCCGGTGCGCACGACTCCCGAGATGTCGGTGCCCCACTGCGTCGGCAGTCGCCCCTCGTGCTCCGCGATAACGGCTTCGACATCGACCGGTGGATCAGTGGTGGGTTGCGGCGTCGGTTCGGCAGTCGGCGCGGGCTCCGTGCGGGTAGGCGCGGGATCCGCCCGCTGTTTCGAAGGCTCGGCAGCGCAGGCGGTGAGCGCGAGCCCCAACCCGCCGAACACCACAGCGCGACGTGCGACGCCGCCGCTGCGCGGAACCGTCACGCGATCGGAACGGGCTTCACGCCGAGCGGCTCGAGCCCCGAGGCCCCGCCGTCTTCGGCGGTGAGCACCCAGATGCCGTCCCTGTGCACGGCCACGGAGTGCTCCCACTGGGCGCTCATCGATCCGTCCGACATCGTCACCGTCCAGTCGTCGTCCTCGACGAGCGTGTCGATGCCTCCCGCAGAGATGATCGGCTCGATGGCGACCACGAGGCCGGGCTTCACCTCGGGCCCGCGCCGCCGCACCGGAACGTTGAAGACGGGAGGATCCTCGTGCATGCTGCGGCCGATGCCGTGCCCGATGTAGTCCTCCAGCACGCCGAAGTCGCTGTGCTTTCGCACGTACGCAGACACCGCCTCACCCACCTCGTTCAGGTGCGAGGCGGTCGCGAGGCGCGCGATTCCGCGCCACATGGCCTGCTCCGTGACCTCGCTGAGCTTCTGGATCGCCTCGGTGTGCTCCGGCCGCGACGCGTCGGGCAGCACCGCGGTGATGGCCGAGTCGCCGTGCCAGCCCTTCACCACGGCTCCCACGTCGAGCGCGACGATGTCGCCGTCGACAAGCGGTCGATCCGTGGGAATGGCGTGCACGACGTGCTCGTTCACGTTGGCGCAGATGGTGTGCCGGTAGCCCGGTTCGAGCATGAAGTTGGGAGCACCGCCGCGCGAGCGAATCGCGTCCTCCGCGATCGCATCGAGTTCGAGCGTGGTGATGCCCGGGCGCACCGCGGCGCGCATCGCCGAGAGCGCGGCGGCCGTGGCGAGCCCGGGCTCGAGCATCAGCCGCAGTTGCGCCGGCGACTTGTAGATCGAGCGGCGCAGCAGACCCCGTGCCACTGGATCAGCGCCCGAGCTGGGCGGAGACGCCCGAGGCGATGCGATCCGCCACCTCTTCGACCGTGCCGAGCGCGTCGATCGAGACCAGGATGCCGCGCTCCGAGAAGAGCTCGATGAGCGGTGCAGTCTGCTCGGCGTACACGTTCTGCCGGTGACGGATGACCTCTTCGGTGTCATCGGCACGGCCCTCGATCTCAGCGCGCTTCAGCAGCCGGGCGACGACGGCGTCGACATCGGCCTCGAGCAGCACGACGGCGTCGAGCGAATCCCCGTCGAGCATGCCGTCGAGAGCGTGCACCTGCTCGACGTTGCGCGGGTACCCGTCGAGCAGAAAACCCGGCGCGGCATCCGCCTGCGCGAGACGGTCGGCGACGATCTCGTTGGTGAGCGAGTCGGGCACGAGTTCGCCGCGCTCGATGATGGCCTGCACCTGCTTGCCGAGCTCGGTGCCGCCCTTGATGTTCGCGCGGAAGATATCGCCGGTGGAGATGGCGGGTACGCCGTAGCGCTCCGCGAGCGCCGCGGCCTGGGTGCCCTTACCTGCCCCCGGCGGGCCGATGATGAGCAATCGAGTGGTCGTGTTTTCGGTCACTTCAGGAGCCCTTCGTAGTGGCGCTGCTGCAGCTGCGCGTCGATCTGCTTCACGGTTTCAAGGCCGACACCCACGATGATCAGGATCGAGGCACCGCCGAACGGGAAGTTCTGGTTCGCTCCGAAGAAGGAGAGCGCGATGAGCGGAAGAAGCGCGATGAGGCCGAGGTAGAGCGAACCGGCGCTCGTGATCCGAGTGAGCACGTAGTTGAGGTACTCGGCAGTCGGGCGGCCGGCGCGAATGCCGGGGATGAAGCCGCCGTAGCGCTTCATGTTGTCGGCGACCTCCTCCGGATTGAAGGTGATCTGCACGTAGAAGAACGTGAAGCCGATCACCAGCAGGAAGAAGACGAGCATGTAGAGCGGCTGATCGCCGAACACCAGGTTGTTCTGGATCCAGCTCACCCAGGCCTTCGGCTCCTCGCCGATCTGGGGCTGGTTGAACTGGGCGAGCAGCATCGGCAGGTAGAGGATCGCGGAGGCGAAGATCACCGGGATGACGCCGGCCATGTTCACCTTGATCGGGATGTAGGTGCTGCTGCCGCCGTAGGTGCGGCGGCCCACCACGCGCTTCGCGTACTGCACGGGGATGCGGCGCTGCGACTGCTCGACGTACACGACCAGACCGACAATCACGAGGCCGACGGCGATGACGAGGAAGAAGACCTCCCAGCTGTTCTGCACCTTGATCGCCCAGAGCGAGCTGGGGAACTGCGCCGCGATGGAGGTGAAGATCAGCAGCGACATGCCGTTGCCGATGCCGCGCTCGGTGATGAGCTCACCGAACCACATGATGAGGCCCGTGCCGGCCGTCATGGTGATGATCATGATCAGCACCGCCCACCACTCCGGGGCGATGAGGCTCTGGCAGGCCTGGTTGGCACCCGCGCCGAACAGCTGACCGGAGCGCGCGACCGTGATGAGCGTGGTCGACTGCAGGATCGCGAGCGCGATCGTCAGGTAGCGGGTGTACTGCGTCAGCTTGCTCTGACCGGCCTGCCCCTCTTTGTGCAGCGCCTCGAAGTGCGGGATGACCACGCGCAGCAGCTGGGTGATGATCGAGGCCGTGATGTAGGGCATGATCCCGAGCGCGAAGATCGACAGCTGGAGCAGCGCACCGCCGCTGAAGAGGTTGATCATCTGGTAGAGACCGTGGGTCTCCTGGTTGGCCGCGAGACACGACTGCACGTTGTTGAAGTTCACGAACGGCGCGGGGATGAAGGAACCGAGCCTGAAGAGCGACACGATAGCGAGCGTGAAGACGATCTTCCGCCGCAGGTCGGGGGTTCGGAAGATTCGTCCGATGGCGCTGAACAAACTCTGCCTCCTGGAAACGTCGTGGGGCCTTCGCCTGACGACGAGAACCAATAAAACAGCTTACACGTTACACGCCTAAACATCAGATGGAGTGCGAGCGGCGTGCACCCTGCGCACAGGGCCCCGCTCCGGCCTCCTATCGGAACGATGCGGAGGGCGCGAATTCGCGTGAAACCGAATAGTGAAAAACGGGGGCCGGGAGACCCGGCTCGTAAGCCGGGAACCTCCCGTCCCCCAGAGTGTCGGCGTCGATGACGCCGAGCGGCTACTTGATCTCGCCGCCGGCGGCGACGATCTTCTGCTCAGCCGAGCCGGAGACCTTGTCGACCGACACGACGAGCTTCACCTGGATGTCGCCGTCGCCCAGCACCTTCACAGGCTGGTTCTTGCGAACAGCGCCCTTCTGCACCAGGTCGGCGACGGTAACTTCGCCGCCCTTCGGGTACAGCTCGGCGAGCTTGGCGACATTGACGACCTGGTACTCGGTGCGGAACGGGTTCTTGAACCCGCGCAGCTTCGGCGTGCGCATGTGCAGCGGCATCTGACCGCCCTCAAAGCCCGCCTTCACCTGGTACCGGGCCTTGGTGCCCTTGGTGCCGCGACCCGCGGTCTTGCCCTTCGAGGCCTCGCCGCGTCCCACGCGGGTCTTGGCCTTCTTGGCGCCGGGAGCCGGACGGAGGTGGTGCGCCTTGAGCACCTGCTCGCGCTCCTCGTTCTTCTCGCTCATGCGTCGATCTCCTCAACCTCTACCAGGTGAGCAACAGCGCGCACGTACCCGCGGTTGGCCTTGGTGTCCTCGCGAACGACCGACTGGCCGATCTTCTTGAGGCCGAGGCTGCGCAGCGTGTTGCGCTGGTTCTGCTTCTCACTGATAACGGACTTCGTCTGCGTAATCTTCAGGCTCTTCGTCATCACGCACCTGCCTTTGCCTTCGCGGCAGCGTCGGCCGCGGCCTTCGCCTCGGCGCGCACGAGGCGAGCCGGAGCGACGCGGTCGAAGTCGAGGCCGCGGCGGGCTGCGACGGAGCGGGGCTCCTCGAGCAGCTGCAGCGCCTCAACGGTCGCGTGCACGATATTCAGGGTGTTCGACGAACCGAGCGACTTGCTCAGCACGTCGTGGATGCCGGCGCACTCGAGCACGGCGCGCACCGGGCCACCGGCGATAACGCCGGTACCGGCAGCGGCGGGACGCAGCAGCACGACGCCGGCAGCGGCCTCGCCCTGCACCGGGTGCGGAATGGTGTTGCCGACGCGGGGCACGCGGAAGAAGTTCTTCTTGGCCTCCTCGACACCCTTGGAGATGGCGAGGGGCACCTCCTTCGCCTTGCCGTAGCCGACGCCCACGGTGCCGTTGCCGTCGCCCACCACGACGAGCGCGGTGAAGCTGAAGCGACGGCCGCCCTTGACGACCTTCGACACGCGGTTGATGGTGACGACGCGCTCGAGGAACTGGCTCTCGCTGCGGTCACGGCCGCCGCGCTCGCCACGGGTGCCGCGGTCGCGGCTACCGCGACGCTGCTCGCGGGGCTCGCCCCGATGATCCGACGCCTGCGCCGAAGCTTCCTGGGTCTCAGTGGCCTCTGCAGACACTTCCTGCTCCTTCGTTTCGTTGCTCACAGCGCAAGCCCCCCTTCGCGAGCGCCCTCGGCGATCGCCGCGACGCGGCCGGCGTACTTGCTGCCTCCGCGATCGAACACGACCGACTCGACGCCGGCCTGCTTGGCGCGCTCGGCGACGAGTTCGCCGACCCTGCGGGCCTTCGCGGTCTTGTCGCCGTCGAGTGCGCGCAGGTCTGCCTCCATAGTCGAGGCCGACGCGACGGTGTGCCCCTTCGAGTCGTCGACGATCTGAACGAAGACGTGACGCGACGAGCGGTTCACGACGAGACGGGGACGAGTCTCCGTGCCGACGATCTTCTTGCGCAGGCGGGTGTGGCGGCGGATGCGAGCAGCCGTACGACCCTTAGCCCGGGATACTGAAGCGGCCATGGGTTACTTACCAGCCTTTCCTGCCTTGCGGCGGACGTTCTCGCCCGCGTAGCGAATGCCCTTGCCCTTGTAGGGCTCCGGCTTCTTCAGCTTGCGGATGTTCGCGGCGGCCTCGCCGACCGCCTGCTTCGAAATGCCGCTCACGGTGATCTTCGTGCTGCCCTCGACCGCGAGCGTGATGCCCGCGGGAGCCTCGACGCTGACGGGGTGCGAGAAGCCGAGCGCGAGCTCGAGGCCCGTGCCCTTCTGCTGCACGCGGTAGCCCGTGCCGACGACCTCGAGCTGCTTCGAGTAGCCCTCGGTGACACCGATGATGTTGTTGTTGATGAGCGTGCGAGTGAGACCGTGCAGCGCTCGGGAGTTGCGCTCGTCGTCGGGGCGGGTGACCTGCACCTGTCCGTCTTCGAGAGCAACGCGAATGGGCTCCGCGACGACGAGCTCCAGCTCGCCCTTCGGACCCTTGACCGTGACCTTCTGGCCGTCGATCTTGACGTCTACACCACCGGGAACGGTGATGGGAAGCTTACC
>JBKEBN010000062.1:0-3637 GCA_047973175.1 Leucobacter sp. | reverse complement strand
CTGCCCTACGGTTTGGTTACCCTTTCGGCTTGTGAGTATCGAGTTCATTTCTCTTCTGAAAGGCTCGTTCCTATGCCCAAGCAATTTCCCGGAGAGTTCCGGCAGCGTGCAGTCGCACTCGTTCGTTCCGGCAAGCCGGTAAAACATGTTGCTGAAGACCTCGGCATCAGCGCAGGAGGTCTTAACCGGTGGGTCAGACAAGACCGCATCGATCGTGGTGAGATCCCCGGTACCAGCACCGCTGAGAGCGTGGAGCTCACTCGCGCGAGGAAACGCATCCACCAACTCGAACAAGAACTCGAGATCGTGAAGCGTGCTGCGAAGCTCGTCGGAGAGGACGCGCCACACCCAAAAGGATCCACCCGGTGATCGACGCATTGGTCGACGCCGGGTTCTCAGTGAAGATGTGCTGCCGCGTGCTCGGGGTATCTTCGCCGGGCTACTACCGATATCGCGCACGTCCGCTATCACGCACGCAGATGCGACGACAGTGGCTGACTGGTTTGATCCGCGAGGTGCATGAAGCGTCCCGAGGAACCTATGGGTCCAGGCGTATCCATGCCGAACTCACGATGGGGATGGGTGTGGTGGTGAGCGAACATCTCGTGGCGGTGCTCATGAGCCTCGCGGGCATTCGCGGGCTACCAGGGCCGGCGAAGGTGAAAAAGCTACGTGGTGTGGTCACCGCGGATGATCTCGTGAATCGGAAGTTCCATCGCCTGTCACCGAACGAACTGTGGGTCACGGACATCACTGAACATCGAACGAAAGAAGGCAAGGTGTTCTGCTGCTGCGTGATGGACACCTTCAGCCGAAAGGTCGTGGGATGGTCGATCGATACCGTTCAGAATTCGAACCTCGTTGTCAACGCGCTCGATATGGCGCTGAAGAACCTACAACCCACTCCTGGCGGGGTGGTGCACGCCGACCATGGCGTGCAATTCACCTCTTGGGCATTCACGAACAAGATTCGTGAGGCAGGGCTGATGCCTTCGTTCGGGTCGATCGGCGATGGGCTTGATAACGCGATGATGGAATCGTTCTGGTCCTCAATGCAGATCGAACTGCTTGATCGGCAGCGATGGTCAACAAGAGTTGAGCTCGCGAACGCCATGTTCGAGTACATCGAGATGTTCCATAACCGGAAGCGGCGACATTCAGGGCTCGGGTACCGCACCCAGATCGAGGTCGAGGTAGCCTACGAACGGACACTCGTTCCAGCTTTATTCTCACCACGACGGTGGGTAAATAAACTGTAGGGCAGGTCAGTTTGGTCAGGCAGCGAGTGCGACCTGCTTGTTCATGATGGTCTCGTACTCGACCGGCGTCAACCTGCCCAGACGGGCCTGCCGGTGACGCCGACGATAGGTGCGTTCAATCCAGGTCACGATCGCGATCCGCAGTTCGTCACGGCCCCAGCCAAGAGTTGTCATTACAAGACAGAATCCTTGTCGAAGTACAACTTATCCCCCGTCCAGCCTCAGCCTAGAACAGGACGTCTCGAGACTTCAAGAGGTGATTTTCACCCGTCTGAGCACCCCCTGCGCGCCGAGGCAAGCCTTGATTTCACCGCTTCTTCGCGCCGCTTTCACCCGGCGTCAGTCGCACTTTCAGTTAGACTGAGCCCAACCTGCGACACACTCGATGGAGAGGAGTGCCATGCGTGCCCTGATCACCAGCTCACGAAATACATTCGCCCTGGATATCATTCGAAAGCTTGGCAGCTCAGGCAGCTATGTCGTGGCCGCAGACACGTATGCGGGCGCGATCGGGAGCCACTCACGCTACCTCGCAGCCCACGAGACCACGGCGTCACCGCGTTTCGACACTGAGAAGTTCATCGCAGATATCTGCCGAATCGTCACCGAGCATCAGATCGAAATCATCATCCCTACATTCGAAGAAGCCTTCTACCTAGCAGCGCGCACCGCAGACCTTCCCGACGGCGTCACGCTCTTTACTGGAGGCTTCGACAAGCTCGCGCAACTGCACGACAAAGGGAGCTTCCAACGACTCGTCGAGCGTGCCGGCGTCCCGATACCCGAAACTGTCGTCGTTTCGAATGCCGACGAACTGCACGCGGCGATCTCACGCTTCCCGCAGTTCTTCGCTCGCGCAGTCTTCTCACGCGGCGGCGTCGGCCTCCTGACGAACACCGGCCCACTCGCGGGCAAGATGTCGGTCCAGGACTGCCACCCGACAGCTGAGCAGCCGTGGCTCGTGCAACCGTTCACCGACGGCCCCATGATCTGCACCTACAGCATCATCGTCGATGGCAAGGTGACGGCTCAGTGCACCTACAGCGCTCCGGAGCAGTGGGCTCACAGCACAGGCATCACCTTCCTCGCTGAAGACAGCACGAAGACCCTGGAGTACACGCAGCGACTCATCGATGAACTCGACCCGAGTTTCTCGGGGCAGCTGTCCTTCGACTTCGTCAAGCACCAGGGCGATCTCTACGCCATCGAATGCAACCCGCGTCCCACCAACGGTGTGATTCTGCTCGAAACCGCAGGGTTCCTCAAGGCGATGAGTGGCGAAGTGGACGAGCCGATCCTTGTCGATCCGGGGGTCGAGCGGCAAATCCGGCTCGCAGTGCTGGCTGACGCCTTCACTGAACCGCTGAAGCATCTCAAGACTTCTCTGCATGACCTTCTGGAGGTACCGGATATCGGCCATAAGTGGCACGATTCGCTTGCGATGATGTGGGGGCCTGCGATGCTCGTCCATGGCGCAAAGCTGGCTCACGGCCACCGCGAAGAACTCCTGAAGGCCATGGGCGAGGACATCGTCTGGAACGGCGAGCCCATCGTCGGCATGACAAGCGCCGATGGGGAAGCGCTGATGGCCGTTCACGCGCAGCGCATCTAGACCCTGAGAACAGATTCCAGCAGTTGTTGCGCCCGCGCAGCAGCGCCCCTGCGCGGCAGCTGATCCAGCTGCCGCGCAATACCGGGCAACTCGTTCTGACGCCCGGCTGCGAGCCATTCGATCACATTCAGCAGAGCGACCGGGTGGGTATCGAGAGCGCTGTGCCCGTTCTCGAGCGTCACCGTCACAGCTTGCGGCGCGACCGCTGCCGTCCGAGCCGCAATCGCGGGCGGTGTGCGCAGATCTCTTGACCCGCTCACGAGCACCATCGGCCACGTGAATGCCGACGTCTCCGTCACCAGATCAAACGGCTCTCCCGAGAATGCCGGGAAACGGGATGCGAGCGGCGCGTAAGTGTACGCCGGGTCGAGCGGCAGCCCGTCGCGCGGCGCACCGTAGCCGAGTTCGCGGAACCCGATCGTGCCCGCAAGATCGAACTCGTACACCCCAGGGATACGCGCGATCGATTCACCCCGTGTTGCATAGGCGGCCAGTGCGCGCCACGTGCAACTACGGTGAGATCGCAGTCTTTGACGCAGCAGCGAACCCAGCAGTCGGTCACCACCCAATTCATAGGCCGCCCGCCCCACATCGAGCAGCACACGTCCATCCATGCCGGTTTCAGCCAGGGTGCGCACACGCCGTGCCAACTCACTCGGCGCATCCCACAGCAGCCCGCGCAGCACCTGACGCTCAAGTTCCAGTTCGTTTGCCGATTGCAACGCAGAGTCGAGCACCATTCCCGACACTCTTTCGGCGTGCATCA
>JBKEBN010000033.1:0-5289 GCA_047973175.1 Leucobacter sp. | reverse complement strand
ACCTGGCAGCCCTGGTCTCGAAGACCTTCAGCTTCCTGAGGTGCCCTGCTGATGCGTCCGGTCTTGAGTGAGCCCGCCCGACGATGGCTCACGGCCGCGGAAGACGGGCTCGCTCGAGGCACCCTGCGCATCGGGATGCTGCCCCTCGAAGTCGAGGCAATCTATCACCTCGGCTTTCTTCACGGCAGCAGCGTTGGGCGTGCGCGAGATGCTGAGCAGCAGCGCCAGCTCGACCAGGCCTATCTCGCCGCGTACAGCGCGAAAGATCGTGCGGCCGAATACCAGCGCCGTCTCGATCGTCATTTCCAGGAGCAGGACCGCCTGTTCTTCGCTGAGCCGATGATCGTCGGCCCGGCACCCCAACCCGTACAACTTCACACAGCTAAGGAGGCTGCCTAATGTCAGCTGCCGAACTTGAACCCCGCATTCCTGACCATCTCGATCCGCCCGACTTCTGGGATAGCCTCCCCGTGCTCCAGCAGATCCAGCAGCACGCCCGCGCCCGCAGAGTGTCCCCGTGGGCGGTGCTCGGCGTCGTGCTCGCCCGCGCTCTCACCGCGGTTCCGGCTGACGTTGTACTGCCGCCGATCATCGGCGGTTACGGCAGCTTCAACACCCTCGTGGCCCTCGTCGCACGATCAGGTGGCGGCAAGGGCGCGGCAACGAACACCGGCGCTGAACTCCTCCAACCGGCCTACACGCTCAGGTTCTCCGAGACGAACCTCGGATCCGGGGAGGGCATCGCGGCAGCGTTCGCGCATACCGAGAAAGCCGAGGACGGCACTGTGTCGGTCGAATACCACGCCGATAGCGTGCTGTTCCATGTCGGCGAGATCGACACGCTCCTCGCCCTGTTGGGCCGTACCGGGGCAACGCTCTCAGCCGAGCTCCGCAAAGTGTACAGCGGTGAGCCGCTCGGGTTCAGCAACCGTGCCGCTGACCGGTCCCTCGTCCTGAAGGCGCACACCTACCGGGCGGCCGCGATCATCGGTGTGCAGCCGGAACGCTCCGGTGCGCTCCTCGACGACACTGCGGGCGGTCTCGCCCAGCGGTTCCTGTGGATGGATGGCGAGGATCCCGACGCGCCCCGGCACGCCCCTGAACCTGTGGCCCCGATTGCGGGATGGGAGCCGAACCTGCCCGCCCGGTCCGATAAGACGCCGGGGAAGCGCGTGATGAGCGTGTGCTGGGACGCCCGCACCGAGATCGAGGAGGCCGCTCTCGCGCGGCTCCGCGGTGAGGGTGACGCGCTCGACGGGCACGCCCTGTTCACCCGGTTGAAGGTCGCCGCCGCCCTGAACTTCCTGAACGGATCCGTCCCGATCATCTCCGAGGACGACTGGCGGCTCGCCGGCATCATCATGGAGCACTCGGACGCGACTCGCCAGAAGTGCCTGGACGCGCTTCGGGCAGCCTCACGCCAGGCGAACGCGCAACGTGCCGACCTCCGCGCCGAAGCGATCGTGAGATCCGACGATCACCTCGTCGCGAAGTGCCAGGAGCGCATCGTGTCGAACCTCAGCACCGACTGGACCGCAGAGCGCACGATCAAGAACGCGATGAGTCAGAAGCTCCGCGAGTACTTCGATACAGCTGTCTTCGGGCTCGCCCAGAGCGGCAGGATCGAGGTGCTGAATGATCAGTATCAGGGGCGAGACCGTACCCGATACCGTCTCGCCGCTTCGTCAGTGTCGGCGGAATCGCCTACACTGCCCGAAAACCGTGACATTCCGCATGATTCTGCGGATCTGAGTGTAGATAGTTCAGTGTCGGCAGCTCGAACGGGAGCGCCTACACTGGGCGGCTCGCCTACACTGCCCGTCTACGCTGATCTGCCGCATGATTCCGCGGATGTCACGGGCAAAAGTTCAGTGTCGGCGAATCCACCTACACTGCCCGAGTCTGCCGGCCCTCAACCGTCCCCCAACCGGGTCTGCTCGGAGTGCGACAACCCCCTCCCGACCTCTGACCCGCGCGCGATCACCTGCTCGCAGACATGCCGGAAACGACGCTCCAGACGCGAAGCCGCCGAAGCGAAACGCGAAGCCGACGACCCCAACACCCTCGACCTCAGCACCCTTGACCAGGAGGCATCATGATCGACCCGTACAGCCCCGACGAGCAACTCGTCGCAGCAGCACTCCTCATCGCGTGGGGTGTCCGATGGGAGAACCACCCCGACACCGGACACCTCATCGTCACCATCCCCCGCGGAATGCCTGCAGGCCCCGTGATCGAGGTCGTGGAAGACGGCACCGGGTGGCTCCTCGACGACGGCGACCAGACCGCGTACCAGGCCTTTGGCCACGTCAACCGCGACGACCGGTACGTCTACAGGTACGCCGGTCACGACCACCGAGAAGGGCAAGACCATGCCTGATGTGCCTGTTCCCCGTCCGCCGCTCCCCAGTCGCGATGATCTGCTCCAGCGAATCGAGAAACTCGAGAACCGCCTTGTGCGCCAAGGCCGCGCCCTCGCAGCGATACGCCGCGACCGCGACCTCTGGAAAGACCGCTCCCGCAAGTGGGAGCACCGCTCCAAGGACAACCTCCGCATCCTGCAACACCTCATCAACCGAGAGAAAGGCTAACCCCATGACACCCCGCCCCACCGACGAAGACATCCAAGCGATGCTCGACACCGCCGAACACGACACCAACCCGGACCGCGAACTCACCGCGGCCGAGATCATCAACCGCGCCACCAGCAAGTAAGGACCCCTCATGGATACTCGCCAACGAGTCAGCAACACCACCCCCGGCCTCGGCTATCACGAGGGCATCGAAAAACTCGAGGAATGGTTCGAAGCCTTCACCGAGCTCGGCATCAACCCCACCAACTGGGCCGAAGAGGTCGACCTCATCCAGCAGTCCCGCCGCATCGACGCTTGGGCGGTCACCTACGCCGAAGCCACCGGCCCCAACGATCACGTCGTCGCTACCCGCATCCGCGCTGCCACAAGCTACGAGGACGCCATCGCGATCGCATCGACCGCCGTCCACGAGACTGCAGACGACGCCCGCGACGACGCCGTCAACCACATCCGACGCGCCGCAGAAGACACCCGCCGCCGCGCATGGCACCACTTCAAGAACCGCGGCAACCGGGTACTCGACTGGTTCACCGGCCCCCTCACCCAGGCCGTCGAGAGGGTCACCACCCTGATGGAGGTCATCGATGCTGCAGGAGACTCAGGCATCGACACACTCGAACACGCCGCGAAACACGGCTTCGCAGGTGAATGGACAGAACTCGTCGAGCACATCACCGACGTTCAAAACATCGAAACGCTCATCGGTGATCTCTACCTCAACGGCGTCCTCGATCAGGGCCAGCACACCCTCGACCGCTACGCACACCAGCACTTCCTCTGGCGCAACCCCCAAGCCCGCTACGACGCATCCGCCCAGTACACCGGCGCAAGGTACTACGCCACCGCGATCCTCAACGCCGAACCCGCGATCCTCACCGCAAACCAGGTCGACAAAATCCAGCCATGGAACATCAAAGTCATCGGCGACGCGCGACGACTCGAAAACTACCGAATCCGCCGCGAATGGGAAGCACCCGAACTCCGCAAAAAGATCAGCGTGCCCACCACCAAGCAACGACTCCGTAGAGCCGTCTAACCCACCACGGTGCCCCGGGAACACCCCGGGGCACCACCCCTCCCCCCGGCCTCTGCTGGCGCATTGAGGGGCTGTGCGCGGCCCCGTGTACGGGTTCGGGGATTTTCACGACGTAACCGGCGAGACCGCCAGCAGGAAGGAGAAATTTGATGCTGATTGAGGTGGAATGCCGGGGCTGTGGACAGCGGTTCAGGCGTAGTGTTCGTGCCCGGAATCCGAGGCAGTGGTGTTCGGAATCCTGCAGGATTCGCACCTACCGTGCTCGGCATCCTGAATACGTCGATCGGCAGCGACAACTCGACCGGGAACGGCAGCGCGTCCCTCTATCTGAGGGGGTGTGCCCGGTGTGTGGGGAGAGCTTCACGGGCCGGCGATCAAGGGTGTATTGCTCGAGGGCGTGCAAGACCGTCCGCGAGATCGAGCGGCAACGCGAACGCCGCGCTGCCGAACGACGACGAGCCGGACTCTAACACCAAGAAACACAAACAAGCGGGGTGCCCTGCTGCCTACGGGCGGTAGGACACCCCGCTACTTGTGCTTTTCGACCCCTGGACATCGCAGAGACTCATGCCCACGGAGTCCGCGCCGCTAGTATGGGCTCATATCTATCGGTAGGGGAGCGTCTTGGCGAGGGTTTACAACATCTATGCGGATGAAAGTGGACATCTTCCGAATGACCAGATGCCGGTAATGGTTCAAGGCGCAATAGTCTGTCCTCTTGACAAGTCCCGTGAGGCCAACGTCCGGTTGCGCGAGATTCGTGAGAAGCACCACCTTCCAACTGCTTTTGAGGTCAAATGGACAAGCGTTTCTCCTGCGAAGGTCAGCTATTACCGAGACCTTGTCGACTACTTCTTTGATGATGATGATCTGACATTCAGGGCCGTGGTCGCTCAAAAGGGGAAGCTCGATCACGACCGCTTTGGCCAGACGCATGACGAGTGGTACTACAAGATGATGTATCAGCTTCATACTCGTCTGCTCGTGCCGGGAAATGCTTACAGAATCTACCTGGATAAAAAAGACACTCGCAGCGCAGATAAGACCGCGAAGCTGCAGCAGGTTCTGGCGAATTCAATGCTGGACTTTGACCGGAAGATTGTCGAGCGTGTGCAGGTGGTCCAATCCCACGAGATAGCGTTATTGCAGCTTGCTGACCTGCTACTGGGCGCGGTTGGATACGCAACTCGAGGGCTGCAGAGTAGCGCTGCGAAGCTTGAGATTGTCAACCGCATACGGCGGCGTTCAGGCACTGCGTTGACTCGTTCTACTTTGCCAAGTGCGCAAAAGTTCAACGTCTTCCATTGGACGGGGCAACGTTGACGGACAGGTGGCTTTCGCTTCAGCCTGATCTTGCAGGCTTTGAGAATGATCATGCTGCCTTTATTGCGCACTGCTATGGGATCTACTATCGAGACTTCTACAGTTCGCGACCGCGTTGGCCTATTGAGAACAAACAATTCCGAGTAAAACGAGCGCCAGAGTTTAACAACAGGTGCGGCACTTTCCACCATCTGACGACTGAGGGCGAGGAGGAGTTCAGCCGCGCCTTAGTTGTGGAGAGATGCCGACGTATTGCGTGGCCGCGCATGTTGCTGGATGAGTTCTCCAGCCTGTATCCGGTCTCATCGTCAGATCGGATCGTTTGGTGGGAGACAA
>JBKEBN010000010.1:0-6057 GCA_047973175.1 Leucobacter sp. | reverse complement strand
GCCTGGATCTGGATCGTGCCGGTCGCCGTCATCGTGACGGTGCTGATCACGCGATCGGATCAGATCTTCCCGTAGCCCGCGCTCCCCTATAAGCCGGCAGGCGCCTGTACCCCATCACAGGTGCCTGCCTCATGCTCGGCACTGCAGTTTGAGAAACGACGGAGGATCAGGCTAAAATAGACTCTCGGTGCCGATCTCTCCGGAGTTTCGGAATACCGCCAGTGGGATCTGGTGTAATTGGCAACACTACGGTTTCTGGTACCGTCATTCTAGGTTCGAGTCCTGGTATCCCAGCGATAAAAGCCCTGATCTTCCGCAGGAAAGTCAGGGCTTCATGCTTTGTCGAAACACCACCGGAAACGGCCTAGGGGTAAAAAACGGGGTAAAAAACCCTCCGACCCCCGCTCTGATCGGGGATATTCCCGGCCTGCTCTACCTGTTGTTCCGGGTTGCTGCGGCTGCGCCGCAGACGCCCCCGACACCGCCCGCATACCTCGGTCTCATGGACGACGAGATTCTCACCGGGGCGCAGGTCGCGGAGCTGCTGCACGTCTCGATCCGCACGCTCGAAGACTGGCGGCAGACGCGCACCGGCCCGCCCTACCGCAAGATGGGCAAGCACGTTCGCTACCTGCGCAGCGAAGTGCTCGCATGGTTCGAGGGGCTGAGCACTCATGCCTAGGCCCAGACTCAAAGCCGGAGAACTTGGCACCGTGGGCTACTCGACCCTCCCGAACGGCACCGTCTGCGCCACCGCACGAATGCGCGACGACGCCGGGGCGCTGCACCGCTTCAAAGCATTCGGCACCGACGAGGCGGCGGCGCTCGCCTCACTCGAACAGCAAGCCGATACCGTCAGGTTCGGCAAACTCGGAGCCGTCCTCAAACCGACCGACACCATCGCCCATGCCGCCGACATCTGGCTTGCCGCAATCGAGCTGCGAGCGAAGACCGGCACCCTCTCCTACTCCACCTACGAACACTACGAAGTCACGGTGCGACTCACGGTGAAGCCGTGGTGCGGCGGCATCGCACTCGAAGACTTCACCGTGGGGCGCTGCAACCGCATCGTGCAGGCGATCCTCCAAGAAGTCACCCCCTCAGCAGCCAGGCGAGCGCGAGCGGTGCTGAGCCTCATCTGCGGCTTCGCCGTGCGGGATGATGCCATCCCCTTGAACCCGGTACGCGACATCGAGCGACTGCCGAGGTCTGAGAAGAAAACCTCCGTGCTCACACCGGAGCAGATCGCCGGAATCCGGGTGCTCATGGAGAACTGGCGCAAAGACTGGGGCATGGGGCCGCGCCCGAACTACCGGGCCTTGCTCGACGGCATGGACATCATGCTCGGCACCTCCGCCCGAGTCGGTGAATGCGTCGGGCTCCGGCGATGCGATGTGGACATCACGACCTCGCCGCCGACCGCGCTCATCAACGGCACCATCACCCAGACGAAGGCCCAGGGCATCCGCCGCAAGGACACACCCAAGCGTGCGCGCCAGCGCCGCCGGGTGGCGCTCCCGGCGTTCGCGGCAGCCGCCGTACGCCGCCGCCTCGCCCTCGCCGACTCCGGCCCGGAAGCGCTGCTGTTCCAAACGAAGAACGGCAAGCCAATGAGCGTGAGCAACTACGAACGGCTCCTGCGCTCCTTCATCGAAGACAACCGCGATGAACTCATCGAACTCGGCGTCGATGTCGAGGAATACTCTACGCACATCTACCGCCGAACCGTCGCCACGCTGATCGAGCAAAACGGCGGGCTCTCGCTCGCCTCACGGCTCCTCGGCCACGCGAACGAACAGATCACCCGAGTCAGCTATGTGGTCTCGGCAGAACAGGTCGATCCAGTGACCGCCGACATCATGGATTCGCTGCTCTCCGAAAGCACCTGATCTGAACGGTCACAGAGGTCACGAAAGAGCGGGGTGGAGCTGATCGGCTCCACCCCGCCCCGGTTTCGGCTACTCGTGCTCCTCGGGTTCGTCGGTGACGCATTCGTTGATGAACGCTTGCTCTGCGGCTTCGCGTTCGGCGAGGTCGGCGGCAACGAATGCCTTGAAATCGGCCTTGCGGTCGAAGATCGGCTGCTCCTCGCCTACGGGGATCGGTGTTTCGCCGGGCCATGCCGTAATACGGGTGGGCCGGTCACGTTCAAGCCGAGTGCCCGAGGCTTGCACCCATTCGCGAAGCCTCGCCTTGGCCTCGTGGAAGTCGCGCATCCACCCATACGGTGCCGACCCGTTCTGACTCGGATGATACGCCGCGATCCGGTGCGTGCGGAGCGCTGAGAGTTCTTCGACCATCTCGCGGTGCCGATGCCACAGCGGGGGCACGACCGAGGGCGGTAGCCCGAAGGAGTGGCGGAGCCAGTTCACCCACTGGTTGAGCGCAGCCCATTCGAGTTTCGCTTGCTTCGCGGAGAGCATATCCCAGTCGATAGCACCGGGGATCGTCTGCCCCTCCGCAGCGGCACTCTCCTGGGAGGGTTCCTCGGCGGGCTCTTCGAGGTCGTCAAGGGTGAACTCTTCGCTCTCTGTCGCTGCCTCATTGGGGTCTGTCGTGCTCTCGTGTCTGGTCATTGTTTCTCTCCGGTCTCTTTGGTATCGACCAGGAGTGTTTCGAGCTGTTCCTGATCCTTACTCAGTTCGGCTCCGTTCTCGCGTGCCGTCCACAGGCGCAGCTCGGTAATGATCGGCGGGGCCGAGCGAAGGAGCGTTACTCCGGTGCCGAACGGGAGGGTGCGTATCCGGTCGGGCGGCAGGATACGCACCCGTCGCACGGAGCGCTGGTTCGAGCGGTGCCCGTGCTCGCCGAGCGTCACCGAGTCGGTGTACTCGTCGCGTTCCCCGATGAGCATCGAGAAGTCTTCAAGGTCGCGCGCTTCGGTTCCTCCGCCGAGTATGAGCTTCACAATCGCCGCACCCCAGATAGCTCCGGCTTCGTTCTCGCCCCACTTCTGCCGGGCCTGTGCGAGCGACTGCAACACGGGCATTGTGGTAATCCCCGTGCCGCCGCCCTCAGCCATGAGCGTCGGTAGCGACGGCAAGGGGGCGAGGTTCCCAATCTCATCGAGCGCAAGCAGTAGAGGAGGGTCGAGGCGTGCCTTGGCTGAGCGGGCGGCGATCCTTCGGGCGGCCTCGACAACGTCTTCGATCATCGCCGCGACCAGCGCCGCCGACGCCCCGGCCCCCGCACCGGTCGCGAGGAGATACAGGGTACCTTTCTCGGTGATGAACTGCGCCGGGTCGAAGTCCTTGCCCGGTGCCGGGCTGACCGCATCGAGCACGCGCGGGTCTGCGAGCGCGGCCAGCGACAGCGAGACGCCCTGCCAGATCGAATCCCGCGTGCGCGGGTCAGCGTCGAGCATCGCGGCGAGCGAGTCGCCCCACCCGGACGCGGCACGGGTATGCGTGCTGAGGATCGCTGCGGCTTCGGCGGCAGCTGCCGGGTCGACCGTCCACCGGTACAGCTCTGCCGGGCTGCGCCCGTCGAGCGCCGCCGCGTGCAGCAACGATTGGAGCGCGACGCGCGTTTTCCCTTCCCAGAACCCGCCGCCTTCGACATCGCCGCCGCCGAGCCCCGTAGCAGCGGCAAGGCCAGCGGCCCGGATCATCGCTGTCAAGGGGTCTTCACACCCCCGAACTGGCGACCAGCGCAGCCCTGCCGGGATACCGTCTGCGAGGCGCTGCGGATCGAACACCGCGACCGGGCCGACCTTCCGGCGCGCCTTCATCGTCGCGGTGAGGTTATCGGGCCGGGTCGATGTCGTCACGACCGCGCCGGGCGCATCGAGAATGAAGTTGATAACGGCATATGCGCCCTTGCCCGTGCGGGGCGCGCCGAGCACGAGGATCGAGTCTTCGACCGACGCCCACACCTCCCGGCCCTGCGAACGCCCGATGAGATACCCCACCTGCGCGGTGGTCGGATGCGCGAGCGAGGGGCGCAGGTTCCCGGCCCGTCGCAGCAGTGCCGTCTCGGATGCTCCGGCATCGACGTCGGAGCGGGTGGCAACGCCTGCGATCTTGCGCGGGTCGGCCTCGGTGCGGCGCATCCACTGCCGCACCTTTACCCACCCCCACAGCCCGCCCGTGAGGAGCACCGCGAGGAGGAGTGTGACGATGAGCCAGTACACGACGGGGTCGAGGCCCGGCGCGCCAAGCGCTCCCGCTGGGTCGCCCATCTGAAACAGCACCGCGACCCCGGCAGTCACCCCGGAATCGGGCTGCGGTATGCCGGTGAGCCACGCGGCGATGCTGCCCGCTCCTCGGAGTATCCCGGCGAATGCGAACAGGGCGATCAGGCCGATCATCGCGGCATTGGTCAGCTCGTCACCGAACGAGCCCACCTGCCGCCCCGTCGCGCTCACGACTCCGCCCCCGCGCTCTGTGTTTCGGGGTGGAGGGTGACGGTGCGGCCCGAGACGAGACCGTGCAGCAGCACCTCACGGAAGCGCGACTGTGCGAGCTGCGCCACGGTAAGCATGGCGCGGGCGACTCCATCGGCCCCGGCCTCGCCGAGGGTGAGCACGACCGCAACCGCGACATCCTCACCGGGAATGAAGTTCGCGGCACTCACCGCAACCGGCAGCGCCCCCTGCCCGTCCACCGGCTCCGCAACGGCAAGCGCGGAAGGCGCGCCGCCTCCGGCCTCGGGCTGCCACGGGGTGCGCGGTTTCGGCGGGGTGAAGAAGTCGGTGAAGGTCTGCCCGTCGGTCTCGGTGACCGTCACCCGGATCGGTGATTGACGCTGCGCGAGAATCGTCTGAATGATGATCGGGAAGGAGGAACGCTGCCAGGCCGGGGAATACTCCGGCGGCGGATACGGCACCCCATCTACCAGCACCGTCAAGGTGCCGCCGTCGTTCACGCTGATCTGCACATGCGGCAGCACCGGCGGCACCTTCACGACAGGATCGGACGAGGGGGCGGGCTGCGAGTGTTTTCTGCTCATACCCGCGAGGTGCGCGGCTCACCTCGCGGCGCACACAACACGGCGGGGCTCAGACCTGGGAAACAGGCTGAGCCCCGCCGCGCATGCTCGGGTGCTAGTCGGAGTCGGGATGCTCGTTCAGCAGCTCTTCGAGCGTCACGTCTCCTCCGTCCTCGGGGCTGTGTTCCCGGTGGAGTGAGAGCCGGTGACCGAACCACAGCACCCCGCCGGTGATGATGAGCGCGACCGCAATGCCGATACCCACCAGCAACCAACCGCTCCCTCCGGTGGGCGCGAGTTCCGGCAGTACCGGGTGGGGTGGCACGAGCATAATGGGAGACATCCGAGACCTCCTGATCGAAGCGAACGACCGCCCCCGAGACGGGGAACAGTCAACGATCAGGTGCGCTCGCGTGAGCTAACTGCGAAGCTCTTAGTTGCGTTGTGTTGAGAAGTGGTTACCAGATCAATGCGCGATAGAGATAGTTCCACTCGGTTTCTTCTTCCGTGCGGTCTGCATAGACCCAGGCAACCTCGATTTGACGTGGATCGTCAGCGATCGTCTTGTCTATCGAGAAGAACAGAGAGTCACCGTAGCCAACGATTTCGCCGGGCTCCTGCCGAAACGTAACTGCCCCGGCGCTATCGGTCGGCATAACGGTGAACTCAAGTACGTTAATGTCTCTTCCTGAGCGGTTCTCGACGCCATACCAGAGTCTCTTCCCTGATACCGGCTGCACCGCACCCCATGCCGGAGGTGCGGTGAGTTTCTGATGCTCAACTGCTTCAGTGGCAATCGTGTTTGCTTCGGAAGCCAACCCGTTCGATTTCTCGGCAAGAGTATTGGCGTCCTTAGCGCGTTTGTTTGCGCGAACCGAAACGATGATCGCAGCGACGGCAAGTAAGAGGGAAGGCACGCCGACAAGCAACGCGACCCAGGCCTCTGAGGTCATCCCTGCCAACAAATCAGGCTTCTCGGTAATGCTCATAGATAAAGCCTCGCAGATTGTCTCTATTGCTACGGGTTCTTTTCGGCTTCTCATGTTCGAGAGGTGCGCTCTGCCCGCTGCATTGCTGGGTTCCTCGGGTCGTCGCGGCACTCTGAAACTCCTTCGGGATTCCTGAAGG
>JBKEBN010000009.1:0-11288 GCA_047973175.1 Leucobacter sp. | reverse complement strand
TGCCCTCGCGTTCCAGCACCCAGGCTCGCACGGTGGGCGGGTTGTAGCGGGCGATGCCGCCGACCTGCACGAACGGTGGCCCCTCGTGCTCGCGTCGCCAGCGCGAGAGCGTGGCCTGCGAGACGTTCAGGAACTCCGCCGCCTCTTGCGAGTTCCAGAGAGGTTCGACGGCGTCAATCGTGGCGGGCATGGTCGCTCGCCCGTCGCGCTCGGCCGAACGCGTCCTCGATGTCCTGACGTGCTTGCACGTCGGCGGCGACGAACGCGATGAAATCCTCGGTCCGGTTCGGGATCGTCTCGTCCTCGAGGGGCGGCTGCGGTCGCTCTCCGGGCCAGACCGTCTGCCGTGTCGGGCGGTCGCGATCGAGCCGGGTGCCGGAGGTGACGACCCATTCGCGGAGTCGTTCGCGTGCCGCGGCGAAGTCCGTATGCCAGGCAATCGGCCCGGAGGCGGACTGCTCGGGATCGTAGCTTGCGCACCAGTGCAGGTGCAGGGCCGAGAGCTCCCAGACCAGTTCGGGATGCCGGTGCCAGAACGGCGGCACGACAGAGGCGGGCAGACCGTAGGTCTTCCGAAGCCAGTCCACCCACTGGTTCAGCGCCAGCCACTCTGCCTCGGCGTCTCCGGCGGTCAGGAGATTCCAGTTGATCGGACGCGGCGGCTCGGGTAGCGCCATGCCGGCCATGAGCTCGTCGTAAAGGTCGATGTCCTCGATCTCCGCTTCGGCCTCGGGATCCGGCGGTGTCGGCTCGTCGGTCATCGTGCTCACCTCCCCGGCCCGGTCGCACGCCGAGGCTCGGGCGAGCGGAACTCCACAGCCGCGACCTCCGCCCCTGTCGGCCTGTCAGGTGCGAGCTGGCGTGGGGTGCGCTCGACGGCGTATCGGGCACGGGAGGTATCGAAGAGGAGCCGGGAGGCGCGGAACTGACGGCGCTCGAATCGCTGCCCGTCCTGCTCGTACTGTCGCTTCGTGAACTCGCCGATCGCCACGATGTCGTCGCCCTTGACGAAATCTGCGAAGGCCTCCTCGGCCTTGTCGCCGATCATGATCAGGTCGATGTATGCGGAGCCGATGAGGGTGTAAGTGCCGTCTTCCTCGTGGCGACGGAACTTCTGCCCGATCTGCGCGACCAGCAAGAAGACCTCTCCTGGCTTCGACTTCTGCTCCGGTGCTCGGGACAGAAACCCTCGGATCGACGGCTCTGAACGGATCTCCATCGTCACGACCTCCTCGCTCATTGCGGCACCTGGTGTGCCGCCTCTACTCGGCAGGTGCTCCCGCCTGGCCTCTGGTCTGGCGGTAGCCGAACCGTGACTCGATCTCGGCGCGATCGGTGAGTAGCTGGCTCGCGCCTGCGCGTTTGGTCCATCTGCGGAGCCGGGCCACGATGGGCGGTGCGGAGCGCAGCAGGATCAGCCCGGTGCCGAACGGGATGCGGCGGATCACATCCGGCGGCATGATCGCGACCCGCCGAAGTGAGCGTTGTGCGGAACGCGAGCCGTGGTCGCCGACGGTGGTGGAGTCGGTGATCTCGTCGCGTTCCCCAATCAGGGTGGAGAGGTCTTGGAGGTCCTTCGAGTTCGAGGATCCGCCGAGGATGACCTTCACGATCGCAGCATCCCAGATCGCCGACGCGGCGTTCTCCGACCACTTCTCCCGTGCCTGCGCAAGTGACTGCAGGACGGGCATCGTCGTGATCCCAGACCCTCCGCCCTCCGCCATCAGGGTCGGCAGCGAGGGCAGCGGGCTCAGGTTCGCTACCTCATCGAGTGCGAGCAGCAGGGGCGGGTCGAGGCGAGCGCCCGGGCTGCGTGCTGCAAGACGGCGGGCAGCCTCGACCACATCCTCGATGAGTGCCGCGACGAGCGCGGCGGAGTTGTTCGCCGCGGCCGCGGTCGCGAGCAGGTAGAGGGTGCCCTTCTGTACGAGGAACGTCTCGGGGTCGAACACTTCGTCGGGGCTGGGGCTTACGGCATCGAGCACGCGCGGGTCGGCGAGCGCGGCGAGCGCGAGAGAGACGCCTTGCCAGATCGAATCCATCGTGCGCGGGTCGGATTCAAGCATCGCCTGCAACGCCTCCGCCCAGCCGTTAGCTGCGCCTGGATGAGCGGCGAGGATCGACACCGCATCCCTAGCCGCGGCAGGGTCGAGCGTCCACCGGAACAGATCAGTAGGCTGCCGGCCGTCGAGGGCGGCAGCATGGAGGAGGCATTGCAGCGCGACCCGGGTCTTCGCTTCCCAAAAGTCGCCGCCCTCGACCCCGCCCTTCCCGAGCCCGGTCGCTGAGGCGAGGCCGGAGGCACGGATCATCGCGGTCAGCGGGTCGCCGCAGCCGCGCACGGGTGACCAGCGCAGCCCTGCGGGAATGCCGTCTGCGAGGTGCTGCGGGTCGAACACCACGACCGGGCCGATCTTCTGCCTGGCCTTGATCGTCGCGGTCACGTTATCGGGGCGGGTGCTCGTCGTGATGATCGCGCCGGGAGCGTCGAGGAACATATTCACGACGACGTGGACGCCTTTCCCTGCTCGCGGAGCACCGATCAGCAGAATCGAATCCTCTACCGACGCCCACACCTCGACCCCACGCGAGGCTCCGACCCGGTAGCCGACGTCCTTGGGGGCAGGATTCTCGAGCGAGGGACGCAAGTTTCGGGCCCTGGCGAGGAGCGCACGCGGCGAAGCCGCCTGCGCTACCTCGGCCCGGGTCGCGACACCTACGATCCGGTACGGATCCGTCGCCAGCCGACGGGTGTGATGCCGGAGCGCCGACCACACCCACCATCCGACGAAAGAGACGCCGGTCATGAGTACCCCGGCGACGATCCAGTAGACGACGACGTTGAGGCCTGGCGCGTCGAGCGCGGTGGCGGGGTCGCCCGGGTTCAGGAGCACAGCCGCCCCGGCGCCGAGGCCGGCCTCGGGCTGGGGGGCACTGGTGAGGAACGTGGCAATGCTGCCCGCGACCCGGAGCAGCACCGCGGCCACGCCGAGAGCCGCGAGGGCGACAAGCGCGGCGTTCGTGAGCTCGTCGCCCATCGACCCGGTCGGGCGGAGCTGACCGTTCACTCGGGCCTCCCGAGCACGAGGGTGCCGGAAATGCGGCCCACGAGGATCGCCTCGCCCGTCGGGCAGGCCGCAAGATACCGGGAATCGATCAGGGCTCGGGCGATCCCGTCGGGTGCGGTCTCGGTGTGGGAGATAATGACCGCGACCGCGACATCCTCACCGGGCACGAAGCCGCTGCCCGCGAGCTGCGCAAACCGAGGCACCGCCGCCTCCACAGGCGCGGGCGGCGCGGCAGGCTGGGGTGCTGCCGCCACGGGGGCTGCGGCGGGCTCTGGGCTCACAGGTCTGGGTTTGGGTGGGGTGCGGTAGTCGGTGATGACTCGTCCGTCGATCTCGATGACATCGACGCGGAGCGTCTGGCCGGTGTGCTGGCTGATGGCGTCCACGATGTGCGGGTAGGCGGAGCGCCGCCACGGCGGCGAGAACTCCGGCGGCAGATACGGCGCCCCGTCCACCGTCACCGACAGGGTGTCGTCCTCGGCGACGACGATTCGCACCATCACCACGGCAGTCGGGTCGGTCCTCGAGCGGGCACGCTTCGACATCGGCAAAGTTCTCCTATTCAGGGGGTGAAGGAACAGCCGCCCGAGGGCATGGGCGGCCGAGGGGTGGGTCAGAGTGCGAGGCGGCGTGCGGCGCGGCTGTGATCGGGCGCGGCGCGGCGGGCGACCTGCTGGTAGGACGGGCCGAGCGGGAACGGCGACGGGTCCATGAGCTCGGCGACCTCACCGGCGCGGGTGACGGTCTCGGCGATGCCTTCCCGCATGAGCCGGTGACAGCCCGCCGACGACGCCGAGGTGACCGGCCCGGGAACAGCGCCGACGACCCGGCCAAGCTCGAACGCGCGCGCCGCGACCAGCAGCGACCCCGAGCGCGCCGAAGCCTCGGGGATGATCGTCGCCCCGCTGAGAGCTGCGAGAAGCCGTGAACGGGCGACGAACCGCTCCCGCGACGGCCCCTGACCGGGCGGGGTCTCGCTGATCTGGATGCCGGCCTGCACCACGATCCGCTCGAACAGCTCGGCATGGGCATTCGGGTAGGGGCGGTCGAGGCCGCTCGCAGAGACGACCATCGTCGCTGCGGGGCCCGTGGTGAGGGCGGCGCGGTGCGCGGCGGCATCAACGCCGTAGGCGCCACCGGAGACGATGATGCGCGGGAGCGCGGCCAGGTCTTCCGCGAGCTCCTGCGTGACGTGCACGCCATAGGCGGTCGCGGCTCGCGCTCCGGTGATCGTCACCCGCGACGAGACGGAGGCGGTGAGCAGTTCCGGGTTCCCGCGCGCCCACAACAGGAGCGGTGCCCGATCCCCGAGGTCGTTCAGCGCGACCGGCCACCCTGCCCCGCCTGGGATGAGCACCCGGAACTCGTGCCTGTCGGTGAGCTCGGCGATCTGATCCCGGAGCGCGTCGCGCTGGCGGGCTGCGGCGGATTGCCGCCACCTGACCCCTTGGAGCGGATCGACCGTGGCGGGGATCGCCGCACCGGGGTCGCGGATCAGGGCGAGCGTCTCGGTCAGGCCGATCGCTCGCACGAGCTGCCCCGTGACCGGGTTGCCGGGCTCGGCGAGCGCCGTCAGTTCCATCCGGGTCAGCACGTCCTCCGAAAACGTCACCATCGTCGGCCCTTCCCTCTCTCGTAGTAGCTTGTAGGAGTGAGGTGCGCCCGGGGCGACATGGGAACGGGCGGAGCCGGCAGACCCGGGGGTAGGGTCTGTGGGCTCCGCCCGTCCTGGGGATGCGTTACCAGTTCATGAGTTCTTCGATCGTCACCTCCTCGCCTTCGTCCTGCATGCGCTCACGGCGGAGCGCGAGCTTCCGGCCGAACCAGAGCGTCGCCCCGGCCGCGAGGAGCAGGACGGCCGCGATACCGCCGACCCAGGCGCCCCAGGCGGTGCCGCCGGTGAGTGCGAGCTCCGGCGGCAGCTCAGGCAGCTCCGGCTGCTCCGGCGTCGGCGTATCCGGGATGCCCGGCGGGCGCACGCTCACGACGGTCGTCTCGCCCGGAGCACCGCAGCGACCCTCGGCGAGCACCTTCCCGTCCTTCCCATACAGCGTCTCGACCCAGTACACGTGCCCGGCCTCATCGGTGCTCGTCGTGCCGGAGCGGTAGTGCCCGGCCTCGGTCACCGCGATCTGCTCCGAGGTGAAGAACGGCACCTCGCAAGTCGGCTCCTCGCCTGCGGGCTGTGGCCCATAGGCCCGGAACACCAGGTACGCGCCCTCGGGGATTGCGGAGCCTTGCACGAGTGCGGTGTCCTCGAACGGATCGCCGACGAATGCCGACGCCTGCGCCTGTGTTACCACCGACAGCGGCTGCTCGGGACCGGGCACGAAGAACCGCTCCCAGATGTCGGCCGGAGACGAGGTGAACGGCTGCACGCGGTCGTCGCCCTCGAAGCGGGTCACCACGACGTAGTAGCCGGGCTCCGTTGGCTGAATCCGATCGTCCTCCCCGTAGCCGATGTCGTAGACCCCGTTCTTCGCCGGGGTCGTGAGCCGGGTCAGCACCGGCGCATCGTCCAGCTCCATATCCTCGGTCAGCTCCGCATCGGTCGCGAAGGGGCCGTAGACGGTGTGCGTGAGCTCCTTCGAGTCGGGCTGCCAGTAGCCGTCGCCCTCGAACTCGGGATGATTCTCGGGGAACCCGCTGACGGTGATCCGGTCGAACGCCCTCCCGCCCTTGTGGACGTTGTACTCGCGCACTTCCGAGGTGATGGTGAGCGGCCAGCGCACGCTATGCGTCTCGACGTTGATGCCGTAGTCGTCGCGCCAATCGGCCGCCAGGTACGGGCGCACCCATTCCGGCTGGCTGCTCTTCTTGACCTCCCACACCCAGGTCACGAACCCCGCATCCGGCAGCGTCACCTTCGGCGAGGTGTAGGTGCCCGGCCCAGCCGCGGTCACCGTGACGGTGCCAAGCGGCACCGCATCCGCCGGGATCTCCGTGCCCCGCGCTGGGGGCAGGGTGCCGGGCACCTGGTAGGCGGTGCCCTCGAAGATCACGGGGATCGGTTCGCCGTTCTGTTTCAGCCATACCCCGTTCGTGGAGGCGACGGTGATGGTGTCGGTCACCTCATCGCCAGGCTTCACGAGCCGCCCGTTCGCCTGCGACACCGCCTCCGGCTGGAACGGCACCACCGAAGTCTCTGCGACCCGGCCGAACCTGTCGGTAAAGGAATCGGTGAGGTACTTCGCCCAGTCGCCCTGCGCGGTCTTGTCGATCGACCACACCCAGGTGTAGAAGCCGGACTCGGGCACTGTGATCGTGCCCGGCGAGACGTAGTGACCGGCATGGGTGAGGGTGAGCTCTTCGGTGCCGGCGAGTGGCGCACCCGCAGGGGGCGCGTTCGCTTCGGCCGGCTGAGCGTCGAACGGGCCATAGAGGTGGCCCTCTGCGACCACCGGCACCGGCTGGCCGTCGACCTTGATCCACGAGTGCTTGATCACCGTCACGGTGAGATCGTCCAGCATCGGATCGCCCGCCTGCACGAACTTCGAGGAGACCTGCGTTTCGATGATCGGCTGGAAGTCCAGCGGGATCACCGGGGACTGCGCGGTCGCGGTCAGCGGCTCGAAGGATGCGGCGGCGAGAATCCTCTGCTCGCCGGGCGTGTAGAACAGGTCGACGCCGGCCCCGTAGCCGACCGCAGGGGCCGACATCTTCGCCTCGATCCGGTACTCCGGCGCCCCGTCGGCGGGGGTGCCGACGATCTCATGCGTGCCCGCCCCGAGCGTCGCCGTCGCGGACCCGTTCGCGAAGGTGCCGCCGGTGAGGGTGACGGTGCCCGTCGCGGTGGCGGGGTTCGTGCTGATGGTGAGCTGCCCGTGGTACTGGTCGTCCATCTGAATCGACATCGACACCGACGGATTCGGCACGGCGTTCGCCGCCGCCGCATTGCGCATCGCGGCGAGGTTCGCGAGCACCGTCGCCTGCGCGTTCGCGGGCACGCGGGTGATGAACTGCCCGTCCCCGCCCCGGCCCGTGTAGTTGCCGTGGTCGGCGACATCCCAGACATAGAGCTGCACCGCGCTTGTGATGTTCGGATCCTGCGATTCACCCCACCGGCCCATGACGTAGTTCAGCCGGGCGAGCTGCGTTTCGCTGAGCTCATCGAGCGTGGTCTTGAGCTCAGGATGCTCCGTCGTGCCATACGGGGGCAGCGCCTCCAGGTCCATGCAGTACGCCTGCCGACCATGACTTGAGAAGCTGCCGAGCCAGAGATCCTCGTTGCCGTACCCGACGCCGAGGGTGGCCGCCTGCGCGGGAGCCGGGGCGAAGAACAGGCCGCCGAAGAGCATCAGCAGCACGGTGAGGATCACCGACAGCCGGGCGGCGGTGCGCTCCGGCGGCGGAGACGTATCGTGCGGAACGAGAGCGGTTGCGGACATGAGGTCTCCTCACTGGCTGAGATGAGGCCGACCGCCCGGACGGCGGCAGCCAACAGCCAGGTGTGCCGTCCATCCCTCCGCGCGCGGGACCGCTGCCTGGTTCGTGTCGATCAGCCAGGGAGGTATTCCTCCCTTCTTGCTTCTCTGGGAACGCGGGAAAATATTGACATGGCTGGTGATACGAAGAGGAACGAGCTCGGCGCGTTCCTCAAGACCTGCCGCGGTGAACTCACTCCGCGCGAGGTGGGGCTTGCCGACGGGTCGGGCACTCGTCGTGTCGCGGGTCTGCGCCGTGAGGAGGTCGCGCAGCTCGCGTCGATCAGCACCGACTACTACACCCGCATCGAGCAAGGACGGATCACCGTGTCTGCTCCCGTGCTGAACACCCTGGCAGACGTGCTGCAACTGGACGATGACCAGCGCCGCTACCTGTTCAGCCTCGCCGGGAAACCCTCCACCCGCGCGCCTCGCAGGGCGACGCAGAAAGTGCAGCCCCAGTTGCAGCGCGTGCTCACCGATCTCACCACGACGCCCGCGATCGTGATGGGCCGCCGGATGGACATCCTCGCCTGGAACGACCTCGCCGCGGCGATGATGATCGACTTCGAGAAGATCCCTGCCAAGCAGCGCAACTACGTGCGCATCCTCTTCACGCACCCAGTCATGCGCGCCCTCTACGCCGACTGGGAGACCGTCGCGCAGACCGCGGTCGCGCAGTTGCGCATGGAGGCGGCGAAATATCCGGATGACCCGCGGCTGATGTCGCTGGTCGGTGAACTGTCGGTGCAGGATCCGCAGTTCGCGGAATGGTGGGGCGGTCGCAGCGTGAAGAGCCTCACCACGGGTACCAAGACACTCAACCACCAGGAGGTCGGCGAGCTCGTCCTCGACTGGGACACCCTCGTCGAGGCCCACGACGCGGAGCAGCAGCTCGTCGTCTGGACCGCTCCACCCGAGAGCCCGACCGCGGAACGACTGAGAATGCTCGGCAGCCTCGCCGCCACCAGCAAGACCACCGGCCAGGAGCAGACCGCCCCGCGGCGCCCCGCGCCGGCTGACCCCACGTTTCAGGAAGGGAGGGGGACATCCCCGGATTACTCTCTCCGCTGTTCACCGTGCTCCGGAAGCGCGAGCATCGACAAGCAAGACCACCCGTAGCCGTATGAGTGCTGCGGACTACCCCGACATCAAGGAGGTACGACCGATGACGGATCGACCGTTCATCTTCTGCCACATGCTCACGGCCCTCGACGGGAAGATCATCGGCAACTATATGAGCACCCCGGCAGCGTCGGCTGCTGGTGACGTGTTCTACCGCCTCGCTTTCGGCGAGGATCCGCACTACCAGCACCAGGGGTGGCTGTCGGGCCGAGTGACCACGGACGACAACTTCACTCATTACCGGCAGCCCGCACTTGACGAGAGCGCCGCCTCCGTTCCCGAGGGCGACTTCGTGGCGGTGGCGGATGCGGAGAAGTACTACGTGTCCATCGACCCATCCGGCAAACTGGGCTGGGAGAGCCCGGATCTGACCTACCAGACCACCCATGCGCACGTGCTGGAGGTGCTCACGGCGCGGGCGTCGAACGCGTACAAGGCGTTCCTGCGGAGGCTCGGCATCTCCTACATCATCGCCGGCGATGAGGAGCTCGACTTCGAGCTGCTGCTGTCCAAGCTCAAGGGGCTGGTCGGGATCGAGACGCTCATGCTCGGCGGCGGTGGTGTCCTGAACTGGTCGTTCGTCCACGCGGGTCTGTGCGACGAGATCAGCGTCGTCATCGCTCCCGTCGCCGACGGCGCATCCGACAGCGCGGCCCTGTTCGAGACGGGCGGCCGCACCCCGGACGATCCGAGGAGCTTCACGCTGCAGGCCGCCGAGATCCAGGACGGCGGCAGCGTCTGGCTGCGCTACAGCATCAACCACGACAAGGAGCAAGCATGACCATCACTGCGTTCGAGCAGATCTTCCCGCTCGGGGAACCCAACGACGCCTACGCCGAGTTCTTCTCAGGCCAGAGCTACCTCGCCCCGCTCACGGGTGGCAGCGTGCCCGTGAGCAACGTGTCTTTCGAGCCGGGGTGCCGCAACAACTGGCACATCCACCACGGTCAGAACGGCGGCGGCGACCAGATTCTCCTCTGCACCGCAGGCTCCGGCTGGTACCAGGCCGATGGTGAGCAGCCGGTGAGCATGGAGCCGGGCACCACGATCCGAGTACCTGCCGGCACCAAGCACTGGCACGGAGCGAAGGCAGATTCATGGTTCTCCCACGTCGCCTTCATCACCCCCGGTGAGAACGTCAGCAACGAATGGCTCGAACCCCTCGCGGACGAGCAGTACAATACCCTGCCGAAGAACGGAGACAACGCATGAGCATCCTGAACGAGACCTACACCCTGACGGGTGGCATCCGGATCCCGAAGCTCGGGCTCGGCACCTGGTTCATCGACGACGACAAGGCCGCCGACGCGGTCAAGGCGGCGATCGAGATCGGCTACCGCAACATCGACACCGCCCAGGCCTACGGCAACGAGCGCGGCGTCGGCGAGGGCATCCGCACCTCCGGCGTTCCCCGCGACGAGCTGTTCGTCTCTACGAAGCTCGCTGCCGAGATCAAGGACTACGACCAGGCCGTGGCCGCGATCGACGAATCCCTAGCGAAGCTCGACATCGGCTACATCGACTTGATGCTCATCCACGCCCCGCAGCCATGGGACGACTTCCGCGGCGGCGACTACAGCGAGGGCAACGTCGCCGCATGGCGGGCACTGGAAGAAGCTCACCAGGCGGGCAAAATCCGGGCGATTGGGGTGTCGAACTTCCTGCAGCGGGATCTCGACAACATCCTCGACCACGGGACCGTGGCCCCGCACGTGAACCAGATCCTCGTCCACGCGGGCAACACCCCGACCGAGCTCATCGACTACTGCGAGAGCAAGGGCATTCTCGTTGAGGCGTACTCGCCGATCGCGCACGGCGAGATTCTCGACAACCCCCAGGTCGCCGCGATCGCCGAGAGATACGGCGTGAGCGTGCCACAACTGTGCATCCGCTACACGATCCAGCTCGGCACCGTCTCCCTGCCGAAGACTGCCAACCCCGACCACATGCGCGTGAACGCCGACGTCGACTTCGAGATCAGCGACGAGGACATGGATGCTCTGCGCGACCTCGACGAAAAGGACTACGGCGAGCACGCCGCATTCCCCGTCTACTCGGGCAAGTGAAAGGACGACCCGGTCATGACTGAAAAGGTAACCGCGGGCCGCGACATCCTCGGCGACTTCGCCCCGAAGTTCGCCGCACTGAACGACGACGTGCTCTTCGGGCAAGTCTGGTCCCGCGAAGAGCAGCTCTCCACGCGGGATCGCACGATCGTGACCGTCACCGCACTGATGGCCTCCGGCGTGCTCGACAGCTCGCTGCAAGGCCACATCCAGCGCGCCAAGGACAACAATGTGACGGCCGAGGAGATGGCAGAGATCCTCACCCACGCAGCGTTCTACGCGGGCTGGCCCAAGGCCTGGGCCGCATTCCGCATGGCCAAAGAGGTCTACACCGACTGACCCACTCCGCAAGGCCGTGAGGGGCATCCGCGCTTTCGGGTGCCCCTCACGCCTGTGCTCATCAAACACTGACTATGAGATCGAGTACTCACGTTCCAGTTCCTGCGAAAACTGTCAATATTTCGGGGAGATTTTAGAGGGGATCTGTCTCTATTGCTACGGGTTCTTTTCGGCTTCTCATGTTCGAGAGGTGCGCTCTGCCCGCTGCATTGCTGGGTTCCTCGGGTCGTCGCGGCACTCTGAAACTCCTTCGGGATTCCTGAAGG
>JBKEBN010000200.1:0-16412 GCA_047973175.1 Leucobacter sp. | reverse complement strand
TCCGCGGTCGCGATCTCGAGATCGTTGATCGATTCCCAGGGGCCGAGGTTGCGGACGAGTTCGGCTTTGTAGAGCGAGTTCAAGGCTTCGGCCATCGCATTATCGTAGGAATCGCCTTTGGATCCGACCGAGGCGACCGCGTCACACTCCGCAAGCCGGTCGGCGTAGCGAACGGCTCGGTACTGGGCGCCCCTGTCGCTGTGATGGGTCAGCCCGGCAAGGTCGTGGCCTTGGCGCTGGCGTCGCCAGATCCCCATCCGGAGCGCGTCGAGCGCGAGATCCGTGTAGAGGCGCGTGGAGACCTGCCAGCCGACGATCATGCGCGAGTACACATCGAGCACGAACGCGACGTACACCCATCCCGAGAACGTCCTGACGTAGGTGATATCCGCGACCCACAATTCGTTGGGGCGGGAGGCGGTGAACTGGCGATTCACCAAGTCGAGGGGCCTGCCGGTCTCCGGGGCCGGCTTCGTCGTCCGCGGTCCTTTCGCACGACTGATACCTCGGAGTCCGAGCTGTCGCATCAGCCGTCTCACTGTCGACTCGGCAACGCGTTCCCCCTCACGGCGGAGCGCGGCATGCACCTTCCTGACCCCGTAGACGGCGTAGTTGTCCTCATGGATACGGGCGATCTTCTCGCAGAGATCACGGTCGCGCAGTTCACGCTCCGAGGGCGGGCGCGTCTTCGCGGCGTAATAGGTCGAGGGAGCGATCTGGGCAGGGGTGTCTTCCCACGCTCTGGTGATCGGTTCGACTCCGTACTCGGCTTTGTGCTGATCGATGTACCTGATCCGATCGCTCATCGGGATGGGCGGTCGAACTCCGCCGCGAAAAAAGCCGCCGAGGACTTCAAGATCGCGTTAGCCCGTCGCAGTTCGCGCACCTCGCGTTCGAGTTCTTTGATCCGCTCCGACTCCTGCGTCGTGACACCGGGGCGGAGGCCCTCGTCAGTCTCGGCTTGCTTGACCCAGTTCCGCAGCGCTTCGGGGTGAACATCGAGTTGCTTCGCGATCCTCGCGAGCGCGCCCTGCCGGGCCTCGGGATCTTTGCGGGCTTCGACAGCGAGGCGGGTCGCGCGCTCGCGGAGCTCTGCGGGGTACTTACTGGTTCCCATTCGTTCGGGGTCCTTCCGGGTTGATCTACCCTCCATCAAACCCGACACGCTTCAGCGACGCTCATCACACGATGCCAGTCAAGTTCACGAGTATTTTCTCTGAAGCGGGCATCAACATCAGCGACCCGAAGTACGGTTTATGGTGGAACAAGACCAAGGGCTTGAAGAACAACCATCAGTCGCTGGCGCGGCGATACAACAAGCAATGGGAGAACTGGTTCACGAAGAATCCGGAAGCCACCAAAGAACAGATGCTGAACCAGCGAAAGAAGATGGTCCGGATCTACAAGCCGTACTATCGGTGCTAGGAGCTGTCAAGAATGACGAATTGGTATGAGGTTCAGGGCAAGTCTACCCAGGCAGATTTCTGGTCGGCTCCAATGTGGGAAGGCAAGCCGAGGTTTGGCCCGATCCTGTTGCCGGACGGTAGACAGGTTGTGCGGGTGCTCGCGGCCGAGGGCACGAGTGCGATTCCGTTTCCGATCTGGTTCCAGCAGCATCCGGACGGCGGTAAGCGCCTCGGCGATATTCTGTGGAGTGCGGGGCTTTCGATCAAGATCGTCTCACAGCGGTTCGTCGACCGGCTCAGGGAGCTGGACGTCCACAGTTTCCAGACCTACGATATCGAGCTGTGGGATCGACGGAAGAAGCACCGGATCGAGGGGTATGTCGGGTTCATCGAGGACCAGACGGGCGAGGGTGAGATCAAAATCAATCCTGTCGCCGGTGGGAAGGTCACGCTCAGCATGATCTGCACGGAGCGGGTCCTGCACGGACTTCTCGAGGCCGGAATCGACCAGTTTGATCGCGAGGCGTTTTCGAACTTCGGTTCGAAATAGCGAGCGCAGGCTTCGGACGAGGCCGCTCTCCCGGATTGACCGGGGGAGCGGCCTCGAGTTCTCACCGCTACTTGATGGTGAACGCCACGGTCACCGTCTCGTCGTCGTCGTGATCGACGATGCCGTCCTTGTCTACCGTGGGGAAGGCCATCGTAGCGATGGAGTCCACGCCGGGCTCGTAGACGATCGACGTGGCGCGGGCGATGGTCTCGCCGGGCTGCACGGGCAGCTCCGGCTCCTCGGCGAGGTCCTCGCGCACGAGCGGCATCGCGATGCCGAGCTTCTCGTAGGCCTCGAAGTTGAAGTCGCCGGGCATCGGGGCCTCGTGGTCCCAGGTGGCGCTTCGGACGTCTGGCATCCCGAAGGACACGGGGACGCCGATCGGCTTGTCGGTGATGTTCGTGAACTGGAAGTTGAGGTAGACCATCTCCGTGCCGGCCGGGATCAGCGCTTCGCCCTGTTCGAGGTCACCATTGGACTCGTCAGCCAGGAACCCGGCGTCCGCCGCGATCGGGCCGGTGCCGGCCTGCCAGACATCCACCTGCCAGGAGTTGCTCTGGGCCGTGGCGAGGAGCGTGCCCTGGTCGAGCGCACCATCCACGAAGTCCGGCATCTCTCCGGTCGGCTCAGCTTCGTTGGGCTTCACGTTGTCGACCTTCGTCTCCTTGATCACGTTCTCTGTGACCGTGCTGCTCGTGCAACCGGAGAGCGGGAGGGCAATCGCCGCAAACACGATCACAGGGAGCGTCGCGAGTGTCTTCTTGTTCAAGATCAGATCCTTTCGTCGCCTGGAGCTATAGGACGCGAAGAAGCTCGGGTGCGTTTCTCGCGGATCAGCTGATAGTCACCCCAGGCTCATACGCCGAACCATCGAGGTCTAAGACCATTTGTCCGCGGACCGTGAAGTCGAGGGTCTCCTCGACATCGGCATAATATGCATCGTAGATCGAGCTTTCAAACCCGTCCCTTCGGCCTCCGTCCTCGTTGAAGAACTCCTTGTTCGTACCGTCGGGCGTAGAGGTGGCCGTGACGCGACCCCTCTCCGTGAGATCCAGGTGGAACCTGCCGTCCTGGATATCTCTCGAAAGTTCGCCGTGATCTCGAATCGTCGGGGCATCCCAGGTCGTGTCGTGATGAGTCGAGGCGGTGAACGTCCCATCGACCTTGCAGCCGCGGCACCGATCAGGATCAACAGGTCTTTTTGAGATCGCGACATTTTCCACTGGAGGAATGCTCATAACCCTCAGACTACAATCGGTGCGGTTCTCTTCAGAATCGAGAACTCGGTCAGCAGCGATTGTCGCGCAAGGCCCGATTCAGAAGCAGAGGGGTGCGAGTGTGCCAGGCCCAGGAGGTATCGCGTCTACACACGCATCCCCATCTGGATCTGCTTCAGGCGCTCCTGGATCTGAGCCTCAGCAACGAACTTGACGAACGGGTCCGAGTTGGTGGTCAGCGCTTCGAGTACCTTGAGCGGGGCATCCGGGTTCAGTGCAGCCAGGACTGCCAGTTCAGCATTTCGGCCGGCGAGGCCCACCAATACATCGAACGGTGTGCCTGGATTGAACGCAACGGACTTGAGCGTGTCACAATCATCTTGAACGGCGAGCGACCTGAGAACGTCTGGTGGGGTCTTCGGGTGAGCAGCCACCGCGCGCCGGACTTCCAAGCTGCGCCGCTCGCCTCCGAGGAACGTCAGGATATCAGGGGTCACGTGCTCGCTGATCGCGAGGCGCAGGCGCACTCGGGCGCTCGAGTGCGCTGCCATTTCCTGCATCTGCGCGGTTGTCCACGGGATGGAACGAGTCGTGGAATTCGCTTCGTGGGATTCTGTTCTGTCCTGATCTCCCTCCTCGCCTAAGACTCGGCGCGCGGCGGTACGGACCTCCTGGTCCTCATCGAGTAGGAGAGCACTCACCAGATCTCTCGACAGTCGGTTGCTGCGCACGACTACTCGGCGGACGGCTGCGTCTTCGTCTATGGAGAGTTCCTCTAAGATGTGCGGCGGAGTGCGAGCGTTCTCTGAAATAGCAATCCTCACGCAACCCTCCTGGCTCTTTGCGAGGCGTTCTAGGGTGCTGATGCCCGTGCTCTGGTGACTGGCCACATAGGGGTCTGCTGAGGGTTTGGTTGAGTCCTTGATTGCATCGCTTTTGTAGCGGTGCTGGAAGGATGAATAGCATGCCGAGGAACAACTACAGCGACGAGTTCAAACGCGATGCCGTCGCGCTCGTGGAGTCGGGCGTCGCGCAGAAACAAGTCGCGAGAGACCTCGGGATCTCAAGATCAGCGATCCAAGCATGGGTGCGTGATGCGAGGTTCCAGTCCCACGGGATCACCCCGCCAACAGACCCTGACGAGCGGCGCGAGATGTCTCAAGCGTTGAAACGCATCCGTGAACTCGAGATGGAAAACGAAGTGCTCCGGCGTGCGGCCGCGTACCTGTCGCAGGCACATATCACGCCCCCAAAATGATCTACCCGCTCGTCCAAGAGCTTGCCGCGCCTGGTGCCCGGGTCAGGGTGCCGGCCGCGGTGACGTGTCGGGTCCTCGGGTTCAGTGAGCAGGCCTACTACCAGTGGCTCAAACAGCCGCGGTCTGCGCGTGAGATCGAAGAAGAACATCTCCTCGGTGTGCTGCGCAGGCTCCACGAGGATGATCCCGAGGGTGGCTACCGGGTCCTCGCTGACGATCTCCACGATCTCGGTTATGAGATCTCGGAACGTCGCGTATGGCGGCTATGTAAGATCGCCGGTATCCAGTCGGTGATCACGAAGCGCAAGCGCCGCTACCAGCGTGCGGGCGAGCCGGTGGGCGACGACCTTGTCGAGCGTGACTTCACCTCGGACAAGCTCGACCAGAAATGGTTGACGGACATCACCGAGCACTGGACGGGTGAGGGCAGGCTGTACCTGTGCGCGATCAAAGACGTGTGCTCGAACCGGATCGTGGGGTACGCGATCGACAAACGGATGAAGGCATCGCTTGCGGTGAGGGCGCTTCAGAACGCGGTGATCCAGCGGGGATATCCCGAGGACGTGATCGTACATTCTGATCGTGGAGGTCAATTTCGGAGCCGGAGCTTCCAACGTGTGCTCAGACGTTTCAATCTCCGCGGTTCGATGGGTCGCGTGGGCGCGTGCGGGGACAACGCGGCGATGGAGAGCTTCTTCTCGCTTGTGCAGAAGAACGTGCTCGATCGGAAGTCATGGGCTACCCGGCAAGAGCTGCGGCTCGCGATCGTGTCCTGGATCGAGGGAAAGTATCACCGTAAGCGTCGGCAGCGCAGGCTCGGGAAGCTGACACCGGTCGAGTTCGAGACCATAATGATGGGTGCTGTCGGTTTGGCGGCATAAACCCCGGACTCAACCAAACCTTCAGCAGACCCCGGTGTGGCTGGGCGCGGTGCGGTTGGGCGCGGCAGGAGTGGGTGTGGCTGGGGTGGGCTGCGGTAGAGCAGAACAGGGCGTGACGGACAGAATGGAGTGCAGCAGTGGCCGATCCCGACCCCGATAAACTTCGACGCATGATCCCCTACGACCGTCTTGTCGCCGCGATCGAAACCGTGCTCGTTGAGGCCGGAGCTTCGCCCGAGGTCGCCGCGATCCTCGCGCGCAATCACGCCGGGTGCGAGCGCGACGGCGCGCTGAGCCACGGCGTCTTCCGGGTGTCTCAGCACGTCGACACCCTGCGCACCGGCTATCTCGACGGCACCGCCGAGCCGCGCGTCGAGACCGTCACTCAGAGCTACATTCGCGTCGACGCGGCCGGGGGCATTGCGCAGCTCGCGCTCGAGCGAGCGCGTCCTGCCGCTTTGAGCGCGGCCCGGCAGCAGGGCGTCGCGGTCGTCGCGATCCGCGATTCCCACCACCACAGCGCGCTCTGGCCCGACCTCGAACCGTTCGCCGAGGCGGGGTACGTCGCGATCACGATGGTCACCGGGGGCGCGCCGACGGTCTCGCCGGCGGGGGCGAGAGAGGCCGTGCTCAGCACGAACCCGTTCGCGTTCGCGATCCCGGTCGAGGGCGCGCCGCCGCTCATCGCCGACTTCGCGACCTCCTCGATGTCGTACGGCGACCTCACGCTCGCGGCGCAGGCCGGCCGCTCGGTGCCTCCCGGCACCGGAGTCGATGCGGCAGGGTGCGAGACCACCGATCCGCGCGCCATTCTCGACGGCGGCGCGCTGCTGCCCTTCGGCGGGCACAAGGGCGCGACACTCTCGATCATGGTCGAGCTGTTGGCCTCGGCGCTCACCGGCGGCGACTTCACGGTCGAGGCGCAGCGCGAGAAGCCGGCCGGCGCGCACTCCACGCGCACGGGGCAGTTTCTGCTGATCATCGACCCGGACCGGGGGCTGTCCCGGCGCGATGCTGGTGCTGGTGCGGGCGCGGCGGGCGGTGCGGGGCCGGCTGACGATGCGGGCGCGGGCGCGGGCGGTGCAGGGTCGGCTGACGGCGCGGGCGCGGGGGGTCTCGGTGGCTTCGCGGCTCGCGCGGCGCAGCTGGTCGAGGTGCTGCGCAATGCGGGTCTGGATCGCCTGCCGGCCGACCACCGCTACCGTGTGCGGCGGCAAGCGGAATCGAGCGGGATCCCGATCACCCCCGCGATCCAGAACCTGCTCGACGCCGCGGGCTGAGCGAAGCGCCTTTCACCGGCCGGATCCCCGTCGGCACCGGCACCCATCCCCGGCACCGGCACCCACCCCCGGCACGAGATCCCATCTCCGGCACGAGAACCTATCCCCGGCACCAGTGCCCACGCCCAGCACCGACACCCGTGCCCGGCACGAGAACCCATGCCCGGCACGAGAACCTACCCCCGGCACGGTTCCGGACACGGGTTCTCGTGCCGGACGTGGGTTCTCGTGAGCAACCTGGGTGCTGAGCCCAGCGCCCAGAGCCCGGGCACCCAGGCCCAGAGCCCGGGCACCCAAGGCCAGAGCCCGGGCACCCCGGGGGCCGACACCGCGAGCAGCAGAGGCCCGCAACACCGCACTCTGCTGTTAGTAAGGCCGTGCTAACATATGTCCGATGGGTACGGAAACGAAGCGTCGAATCGTCGCGGTAACAGGGGCCGCTTCGGGCATCGGACGGGCTGTAGCGCTGCGACTGGCGGCCGCGGGGGCCACTCTCGCGCTGCTCGATCAGGATCGTGACGGCGTGCGTCGCACCGCGTCCGAGGCCACCGAAGCCGGCTCGCCGCAGGCGCTCGCACTCGCGGCAGACGTGGCCAACGAGGCCTCCGTGGCTGCTGCGCTCGAGCAGATCGCCGTGCTGGGGGAACTCGACGGCCTGGTCTCGGCAGCCGGAATACTGCAGACGGGCGGGCTCGCAGACACCACGGCTGAGACCTGGCAGCGGCACCTCGATGTCAACGCGACGGGGGTGTTCCACGTGCTGCAGCAGGCGGCACCCCGACTGCGCGACGGCGGCTCCGTGGTCGTGGTGAGCTCGAACTCGGCTCGCGTGCCGCGCACGGGCATGCTCGCCTACGCCGCCTCGAAGGCCGCTGCATCGGCGCTCACGCGGTGCGCGGGCCTCGAACTCGCGGCCCGCGGCATTCGCTGCAACGTGGTCGAGCCGGGATCCACCGACACACCCATGCTGCGCACGCTGTGGCCCGACGCGGCGCAGACGATGGCGAAGTCCATCGAGGGCGACCCCGCGAGCTACCGCGTGGGCATTCCGCTGGGCCGCGTCGCCCAGCCCGACGACGCCGCCGCGCTCGTGTGCTTCCTGCTCTCCGATGACGCCCGCCACCTCACGCTGCAGCAGATCTACGTCGACGGAGGTGCCTCGCTGTGACCGAATCTCGCGAAGCCGAGGGGGCGCAGAACGATCCTCAGCGCAGCCAGCAACCGCGGTGGTTCGATGAGCAGCCGGTGACCGCGTTCTTCGCGGGCGAGCAGACCGTGTCGGGCGAGGTGACCGGCACGCTCACCGGTTCTGGCACGGAGTGGGCCGACGAGGTCGTGCGCTCGATCGGCGTCGGCGAGTACGCCGTCGCGGCGATCGATTTCGAACCGGCCGGGCCCGGGGTCGCACAGCTGATTCGCCCCCGCGAGATCGATCTCGAGTGCCCGGCGCGGTGCATCGAGGTGCGGCACAGCGTCGTAGAGCGGCCCACCGCCGAGGAGTACGCGAGCAACGTGCGCGTCGCACTCGACCGCATCGGTGAGGGGTCGCTGCGCAAGGTGGTGCTGGGGCGCGGGCTCGATGTGATCAGCGACCCGCCGCTGAGCTGGGTCGAGGTGCTGGGCGGCCTGCTTCGGGATCGCCCCGGGCGCTACGTCTTCAGCATGCCCCTCGCCGACAGCATCGCTGCGCCCGGTGATACCGCCACAACCGAATCCGCCCCGCAGCTCATCGGCGCGAGCCCCGAACTGCTCGTGCGCCGCACCGGCCGCAGTGTCGTGAGCCTGCCGCTCGCGGGTTCGGTGCCTCGCGCGGACGATCCCGTCGAGGATCGCGAGCGCGCCGAGGCGCTGCTGCACTCCGTGAAAGACCTCGCGGAACACGCGTTCGTCGTCGACGAGATCGTCGCCGCACTCGCGCCGATCTGCTCGGCGATCGTGGCCGATCCCGCACCTCGCCTGGTCTCCACCGACACGCTGCACCACCTCGGCACGCAGATCCGGGCCGAACTGCTCGACCCCGCAGACACGGCCGGCACCGCGCCAGCCCGTCGGCCGAGCGCCCTGCACCTGGCGCAGTTGCTGCAGCCGACGCCCGCGGTGGGCGGGGTGCCGCGTCAGGCCGCGCTCGACGTGATCGCCGAGCTCGAAAGCGACCGCGGCCCGCTCACCGGGGCCGTGGGCTGGGTCGACGGCAACGGTGACGGAGAGTTCGCGGTGACCATTCGCGCGGGTGTGCTCGACGGCGCGCGGTTGCGCCTCTACGCCGGCGCGGGCATCGTGGCGGGATCCGATCCCGAATCCGAGGTGCGCGAGACCGGCGCGAAACTGGCGACGATGCTGAAGGCGGTTGGCATATGAGCGGCAAGACGACCCCGAGGAGCGCGCCCGCCGAGGTGCGCGGCTGGCCCGAGGAGTTCAAGCGCGAGTATCGGCGGCTGGGCTACTGGACCGGCGAGACCTTCGCGGAGTTCATCGAGAATCGCACGGCACGGTTCGCGGGCAACCTGGCGCTGGTGGGCCGCGACGCCTCGGGGGCCGAGGTGCAGTGGACGTACGCCGAGCTTCGGGATCGCGCCCGCGCGGCGGCCGCCCGCTTTCAGGATCTCGGCGTGGCCCCCGGCGACCGCGTGGTCATCGCGCTCCCCAACACTGTCGAGTTCTTCGAGGCGGTGCTCGGGCTGTTCCGGCTCGGGGCGCTGCCGGTGTTCGCGCTGCCGACGCACCGCGAGACCGAGCTGACGCAGTTCTGCGAGCTCGCCGACGCTGCTGCGCTCGTCGTGTCGGCGGGTGCCGATCGGGTTGATCACGCCGCGCTCCACGCCGAGGTTTCTGCGCGGCTGCGGGATCGGGGCGTCGAGCCGCCCCTGCTGGTCGACGTGAACGGGTGGTGCGCCGAAGCCGATCCCGCACCCGGTTCTTCCCTTCCGCTCCCCGCGGGCGACGCCGAGCAGCTCGCGTTTCTGCAGCTCTCCGGCGGCACGACCGGGGTGTCGAAGCTGATCCCGCGCACCCACGCCGACTACCTCTACTCGGTGCGCGCGAGCGCCGAGATCTGCGAGGTGAGCGAGGCGACCCGCCTGCTCGTCGCGCTGCCGGCCGCGCACAACTTTCCGATGAGCTCACCGGGCTTTCTCGGCGTATTCGACCGGGGAGGTGCCGTGGTGCTCGCGAGCGATCCGAGCCCGGCGACCGCGTTCCGGCTGATCGAGCGGCACGGGGTGACAGTGGCGTCGCTCGTGCCGCCGCTTGTGCAGGCGTGGATCGCGGCGGCGAAGCGCCGCTCGCCGAACCTCGAGCTTTTGCAGACGGTGCAGGTGGGCGGTGCGCGGCTCTCTGACGCGGTGGCACCCGAGGTGCGCGCCGTGCTGGGTGCGAGACTGCAGCAGGTCTTCGGTATGGCCGAGGGGCTCGTCAACTACACGCGGGGGTGCACGCTCGGTGAGGGTGCTGGTGCCGGTGGGGGCGCTGATGGTGTTGTCGGCGGTGGAGCTGGTGCGGCCAGCGGTGCCGGTGCTGCCGCTGCCGCAGCGGGTGATGCTGCTGCCTTGGCTGCCGGTGCCGCCGATCCCGAACACCTCGTGCTCACCACCCAGGGCCGCCCCATGAGCCCGCACGACGAGGTGCGCATCGTCGATGCCGACGACCGCGACGTCGCCGAGGGCGAGGAGGGCAGCCTGCTCACGAGGGGCCCGTACACGATTCGCGGCTATTATCGCTCGCCGCGCGCCGACGCCGACTCGTTCACCGCCGACGGTTTCTACCGCACCGGCGACATCGTGCGGCGGCTGCCGAGCGGTCACCTCGTGGTGACCGGCCGCGACAAGGACCAGGTGAACCGCGGCGGCGAAAAGGTCTCGACCGAGGAGCTGGAGGGGATCGCGCTGACGCACCCGGGCGTGCGCGACGCGGTCGTGGTCGGGCTGCCCGACCCCTATCTCGGGGAGCGCGTGGTGCTCGTCGCCGTCGCCGAGCGGGCGGGTGAGGATCCCGATCTCATCGCGCACCTGCGCGCCTCGGGGCTCGCGAGTTTCAAGATTCCCGACAGCGTCGTCTACCTCGACGCTCTTCCCGCGACCCACGTCGGCAAGAACAGCCGCCGCGAGCTGCGCCGCCTGCTCTCGGAACGGCTCGAAGCAGCGGAGAGCGCGGCAGCGGAGTCGGCAGCAACCGCCCAAGCAGCAACCGAGACGGCGGAGACAGCATGAGCATTCCCGCAGGCATCGACTACGCCGCCCCGATCGCCGAGCTGCCGCGCAGCAGGGCCGAGTGGACGCTCGAACCGCACCGCGCGGCACTGCTCGTGCACGACCTGCAGCGATACTTCGTGCGTCCGTTCTCCGAGAACTGCGCCGCCCTGCGCACCGCGATCGCCACCACCGCTGAGCTGACACGGCTGGCCCGCGAGGCCGGCGTGCCGGTGTTCTACACGGCGCAGCAGGGTGACCAAGACCAGGTCGAGCGCGGCCTGCAGCGCGACCTCTGGGGGCCCGGCATGAGCGGCATTCCGGAGCACACCGACATCATCGACGAGGTCGCCCCCGGCCCGAACGACGTGGTGCTGACCAAGCACCGCTACAGCGCCTTCGCGCGCAGCGACCTGGCCGAGCGGCTCGCCGCCGACGGCCGCGACCAGCTCATCATCACCGGCGTATACGCGCACATCGGCATCGCGGCGACGGCTCTTGAAGCGTTTCAGCGCGAGATCCACCCGTTCGTCGTCGCCGACGGCGTGGCCGACTTCGGCGCGGAGCAGCACCGCCTCGCGCTCGCGCAGATCGCCGGGTGCTGCGGTGTGGTGACGCTGGCGAGCGACATGACGGCAGCACTGACGACAGCGGGAGAGGGAACCGAAACGATGACACACGAGGCCGACGCCGTGATTCGAGCGGGACTGCAGGAGGTCATCAGTTCCGAGCGCGTCGACGAGGCGTTTGCGCGCCCCGATGCAGACCTGTTCGAGATCGGTTTCGATTCGCTGCGCGCCTTCCAGCTGATGGACGCGCTGGCCGATGGCGGCATCGACATCGACTTCGGCGAGTTCGTGCGCACGCCCACGATCAACTGGCTGCGCAGTCAGGCCGGCACGAGGGCGGTGTAGTGGCAGGGGTCGGGGGCGGGTGGCTCCCGCTTACGCCCGCGCAGCAGGGTCTCTTCTTCGCCCACCAGCTCGACCCGGGCAGCCCCGCCTACACGACCGCAGAGGTCGTCGAACTGCGAGGCGAGGTCGACGCGGTTCGTCTTGCAGACGCGACCGCGCGGGCCTACGACGAGTTCGAGCAGCTGCGGGTCGAGTTCGCGGTGACCCCGGAGGGACCGATGCAGCGGGTGCGGGGCCGGAGCGGGGTCGAGTTCGGGATCGCGCAGGCCGTCGACGCGGTCGAGGCCGAGCGGCTGATTCGCGAGGCCATCGCCCGGCCGCTCGACCTGCTCGCCGGAGAGGTCACGCGCACCGGGCTCATCGAGCTGCCCCACGGCACCGCGTGGTGGTGGCACGCCGCGCACCACGTGGTCTGCGACGGCTACGCCGCCCAGCAGTTGCTGCGGCGCATCGCCGAGCTCTACGTCGAGAGCGGTGCCGCTGAGAACGGTGCGGCCGAGAGCGGTGCCGCCGAGAGCGACGGAGCTGCTGAGAGCGACGGAGCGAGAGAGGGCAGCCCCGCCCGAGAGGGGGACGGCACCAGAAGGAGCGGTGCCCGAGAACGCTTCGCTGCCAAAGACGCCGCGATCCCGCTCGCCGCCCTCGTCGCCGAAGACCACCGCGCCCCCGAGTCCGAGACCTTCTGGGACGAGCGACTCGCCGGTATGACCGGCCCAGCCTCGCTCGCGGGACGCGTGGCCCAGCCGGCACCGCGCGCGATCCGGAGCGACATCGCCCTCGACGACGACACGCAGCGGGCCATCGTGAGCGGCGCGAGGCGACTCGGCGTCACCTGGGGCGACCTGCTGACGGCCGCCGCGGGAAGCTACGTCGCCAGGTTCGCGGGTCTCGACGCCGGCAGAATCGGCCTGCCCCTCATGAACCGCACGCTGCCCGGCGTCGGCGGCCTGCTCAGCGCGCGCACCGTGTGCACGGCCATGAACGTGTTGCCGGTGGTGATTCCGGGCCACGGTACGGTGGCCGAGGTGCTCGCCGCGACCGCGGCCGAGCAGCGGGCGGTGCGCACCCACCCGTTCGAGCGGCAGGAGTGGCTGACGCGCCGCCTCGCGCAGCGCGCGGGGGCCGACCTGTTCGGCATGCAGTTCAACCTGATTCCGTTCGAGCTGGAGTTGGATCTCGGGGGTACCGGCGGCGCGGGCACCGGCGACGCGGGTGACACCGTGCGCGGCAGCCTGCGCGGCACCGTGCGCAACATCACCGCGGGCCCGGTCGAAGACCTGACGCTCACCGTGCGCGGCACGCCGGGGCGCGGGCGTCGCGTGAGTCTCGAACTCGACGCGCATCCCGAACTGTACGACGAGGAGACCCTCGAACTGCACCTCGTGCGCCTGCGGCACTGGATCGGTGCCTGGGCCGCGGCCTCGGCCGACGACGCGGTCGATACCCTGCCGCTGCTGCCGCGGTCGGAGTACGAAACCGTCACCGACACCTTCAACGCGACCGAGATCGACCGCGAATCGGCGACGCTCGGGCAGCGCTTCGCCGCGCAGGCCGAACGCACCCCCGAGGCACCCGCGCTGCGCTTCGGGGGTGAGAGCCGCAGCTACGGGCAACTGCTCGACGCAGCACGCCTCGTCGCGAGTGGTCTCGTCGCGTGCGGCGTCGGCCCCGGCGATGTCGTGGGAGTGCGGCTGCAGCGCGGCTTCGAGCTGTACGAGGCGATCCACGGCATCGCCCTGCTCGGAGCGATCTACCTGCCGATCGATCCCGAGCTGCCGCAGCCGCGCATCGACGGCATGCTCGAAGACGCGGCGGCGGCGTTCGTCATCGACGAGGCGGCGGTGCGTGGCTGGGCCGGGGAGCGGCGCGATACCGACGTTGCGCAGCGCGCTCCCGATCCCGGGCTCCCCGATCCCGGGCCCGCGGGTGCCGCAGCTCTCGACGCACCCGCCTACCTGCTCTTCACCTCGGGATCGACCGGCCGCCCCAAGGGTGTGCTCATCTCGCACCGGGCCATCGACAACCGCCTCGCCTGGATGCAGCACCACTTCGCGCTCGCAGCCGGTGAGCGCGTGCTGCACAAGACGCCCATCTCGTTCGACGTGTCGATCTGGGAGCTGTTCTGGCCGCTGCAGGTCGGCGCGACCGTCGTGATCGCGCCCCCGGGCGAGCACCGGGATCCGCGAGCCCTCGCGCGCACCATCGCCGCCGAGCGCGTCAGCGTGCTGCACTTCGTGCCGTCGATGCTGCGGGCGTTCCTCGCGGATCGCGCTCGCTACGGGGCCGCGGAGGGTCGCGGCGGCTTCGCGGTGCGCGCGGTCGTGACGAGCGGCGAGGCGCTCACGGCAGACCTCGTCGCGGGCTCGCTCGACTGCTTCGGCGTCGCACCGACCAACCTGTACGGCCCCACCGAGGCGGCCGTCGACGTGACGGTCTGGGAGTGCGGAGAGGTCGACACCGACCCCGGCAGCAGCGTGCCGATCGGCTGCCCCGTCTGGAACACCTCGTGCTTCGTGCTCGACGCTGGCGCGGAGCCGGCCCCCGCCGGCACCGCGCGGCCCGTGCCCATCGGCGCGGTCGGCGAGCTGTGGCTCGGCGGGGTGCAGCTCGCACTCGGCTACGCCGGGCGCGACGACCTCACCGCCGAGCGCTTCGTCGAGACCGAGTGGGGGCGGCTCTACCGCACCGGAGACCTGGCCGCCTGGCGCACGGACGGAGCGCTGCGGTACTGCGGACGCATCGACGACCAGGTGAAGATTCGCGGCCAGCGCGTCGAACTCGGCGAGATCGAGGCCGTGCTCGCAGGGGTCGGAGCTGTGGTGGGCGTGGTGCAGGATCGCCTTGTCGCCTGGTTCTCCGTCGGCGCGGAGGCGTTGCCCGATACGAACGTAGCCTCTGCTGATGTCGAGCCACCCGCCACTGCCAGCTCGACAGCCTCGCGAGCACGCGCCGAGCGCATCGAAGCCGAGCTGCGTCGAGCGGCCGCCTCCGCGCTTCCGGCGGCGTTCGTGCCGAGCCAGTGGATCCCGGTGCCCGAGATTCCGAAGAGCAGCAGCGGCAAGGCAGACCGACGCAGGCTGATGGAGGAGTGGCCGCCGCAGGCGGGCGAGCAGGCACCCGGAGAAGCCCCGCGCGACCTGCTCGAGCAGCGCGTCGCGGGCGTGCTCGCCGAGGTGCTCGGGCTGCGAGCGGTCTCCGTCGACGCCGACTTCTTCGACCTGGGCGGCGACTCCCTCTCGGTGCTGCGGCTCATCGGCCGCCTCGAAGACGAGTTCGGCGTCGAGATCGGGCTCGCCGAAGCCTTCGCCGCGCCGACCGCTGAGGCGCTCGCCGCGAGGGTTGCGCGGGGGAGTGGCGGCTCGGGCGGGAGCGGGAGCGCCGAGGGTGAACTCGGCGGGGGATCGCGCGGCGATTCGACAGCGCGAACGCCTGGTGGCGGCTCGGGCGACTTCGACGAAGTGCTGACGCTACGGCCGGGCCGGGCCGGGGTCGCACCCCTGTTCCTGCTGCCTCCCGCCGGCGGACTCGGCTGGTGCTACACGAGCCTGCTCGCAGGCCTGCCGCGCGAGTTGCCCGTGCACGTCGTCCAGGCTCCCGGCATCGCCGACGGTGAGCCCGAGCCGGTCGCCGACCTCGCAGCGCTGGCGCGACGCCAGCTTGCCGCGATTCGCTCCGTGGTCGGCGCTGCCGAGAGCGAGACGCGCGCGGAGGAACGTGCAGACGGGGTGGTAGCCGCGGCCGAGCCACCGGTCGAAGAGCCGCGCGCGAATGCCGCCACCACTTCGTCGTCTGAGCCCGGGGCAGGGCCGGTGCCGAGCGGAGACGGATTTCACGTGGCGGGCTGGTCGCTCGGCGGCATGGCCGCGCACGCCGTGGCCGCGCTCGCTCGGGCCGAGGGCCAGCCGGTCGGAGCGGTCGTGCTGCTCGACGCCTACCCGGCAGAGCAGTGGCAGCACATTGCCGAACCGACCGAGCGCGATGCACTGATCGGCGTGCTGCGCCTCGCCGGCCTCGACGCCGACGACGCGCTCGCGGCCCGGGCAGGAGCTGCTGGTGAGGGGGTTGCCGGCGATCCAGCACCGACTCGAACTACGGCCGAAACGGGCGCGGGCACCGCGCCCGCGGTTGCGCCCGAGCTGACCCGCGAGCTGGTCGCCGCTCGCCTGCGCGGCTCGGGAAGCGCCCTGGCTTCGCTGCCGCCGCGGCTGCTCGACGGTTGCATCGCCAGCGTTATCGAGGCCGCGCGCATCGTGCGCACCGCCCCGCCGGAAACGCTCGCCGGCGACGCGACCGTGATCGTTGCGGCGGCCCCGCGCCCCGAGACGCACCTCGACGCGGCGGGGTGGCGATCCCGAACTGCGGGGGAACTGCGCGTCGTCCCGCTCGATGCCTCGCACGCCGAACTCGTGCGCCGCCCGGTGGCCGGTCGCGTCGCCGAGATCATCGCCGAGGAGATCGCCGCCGCCCTCGGTGCTGCCCCGGCCTAGGTCGTGTCCGCCGCCGCCGTACCCGCCGCATCCGCCGCGATACCCGCTGCCGCTGCACCCGCCGCCACCGAGGTCGCCCGCTGACTTTCGCCGGTCGGATATGCACGCTAAAACCGGCTCTTGTGATTGTTCCGTGGGTGTCTGTGGCGCGCTGAGGTGGGTGCACGCCGTTCCTCGTCTAGGTTTTTGGGTGTTCAAATCCGAAACCAGGAACGACAAGAGAACGGCGTGCAAG
>JBKEBN010000199.1:0-7375 GCA_047973175.1 Leucobacter sp. | reverse complement strand
CTCGGCCATGCCGCGCCCGATCAGCTCTTCGAGTCGGTTGTGGCCGAGCTGCGGGGCCGGCACGGCCACCGTTCTCGGCCAGCTCCACCGGCCACCCGTCGGCGGTGGCAGCAACGGTGCTGGGTGCGGCTCAGTAGTAGACCGCGATCTTGCCCCTGGGCCCGTCGACCACCTCGACGGGGGTATCGAAGATCTCCGAGAGCAGCTCGCCCCGCATGATCTCCCCGGGTGAGCCGACGTGCACGACCCGGCCGTTCTTGAGCGCGCAGATCCGGTCGGCGTAGTGCCCGGCGAAGTTGATGTCGTGCAGCACGATGACGACGGTGCGGCCCAGCTCGGTGGCGGCCCGCCGGAGATGCTGCATCATCTGGACCGAATGCTGCATGTCCAGGTTGTTCAGCGGTTCGTCCAGGAGCAGGTACTCGGTGTCCTGGGCGAGCACCATCGCGACGTAGGCCCGCTGCCGCTGCCCGCCGGACAGCTCCTCCCGGTAGCGGCCCTCCAGCTCGTCGAGCCCGAGGAAGTCGCTCGAGCGGCTGATCAGCTCCTCGTCGGCTGCGGTGAGCCGACCCTGCGAGTGCGGGAAGCGGCCGAAGCCGACCAGCTGACGCACGGTGAGTCGGGTGTTGAAGTGGTTCTCCTGGCGGAGGATCGACAGAACCTTGGCGAGGTCCTTCGACCTGGTCGTCGACACGTCGTAGCCGGCGACCTCGATCGAACCCTCGTCCATCTCGAGCAGTCGGCCGATCATGGTCAGCACCGTCGACTTGCCGGCACCGTTCGGGCCGACCAGCGCGGTGACGCCGCCGGCCGGGATCACCAGGTCGACCGGGCCGATCTCGACCTCGGCGGCGTAGCGCTTGGCGACCGATCTCAGGCTGATCACAGCCGTCCCTTCCGCAGGAGGTGGGCGAGGAAGAGCGTGCCGCCGACGATCTCGATGATGATGCCGACCGCGCCCTGGGCGTAGAAGACGTTGCGGAGCACGAAGTAGGCGCCGCCGAGCACGACGATGCCGGCCAGCCAGGCGACCGGGAAGAGGTAGCGGTGGTCGTGGGTGTCGGCCAGCTGGTAGGCGCTCATCGCGACGAGGAAGCCGAAGAAGGTCATCGGCCCGATCAGCGAGGTCGAGACGGCCATCAGGACCGAGACGAGCAGCAGGACCACAATCGTCTGGCGCCGGTGTGGCACACCCAGGTTGATCGCGGTCTCCCGGCCGAGGGCGAGCACGTTGAGCCTGCCGGCGCCCAGCCAGAGCAGCCCGCCTGCGGTCGCCGCGAGCGGGATCGACACGGCCAGGTAGCTGGGGTCGGCGTTGGCGAGGCTGCCGATCAGCCGGGCGGTCAGCACATCGAACTCGGTCGGGGTGAGCATGCGCTGCAGGAAGGTCGCCAGCGCACTCAGTCCACCGCCCAGGACGATGCCGACCAGCAGCATCACGTGCAGGTTGGCGTTGCGGCCCGACAGCAACCAGCCGTAGAGGAGCGCGGCGAACGCAACCATCAGCACGACCTGGCCGACGAACTGCCACACCCCCTGCAGCGCGGTGACCCCGGCCGTCCCGAGCGCGAACACCGCGCCGGTCTGCACGACCCGGTAGAGGGACTCGAATCCCATGATCGACGGGGTGATGATGCGGTTGTTCGTGACCGTCTGGAACGTGACGGTGGCCATGGCCTGCGCGAAGGTGACGGTGGCGATCACCACGATCGAGGTGACGCGCATCTTCGAGATGCGCCACCAGCGTTCGCTGAGCCACTCGTACTGGTTGCCCCACGACATCAGCAGCAGGGTCACCGCGACGGCCGCCGCGACGAGGCTTACGACCATGACGAGGTATCGGGATCGGTGACCCCGGCTCGCGAAGGGGCCGAAGCTTCGCTCGGCTCCTGCGCCGAGGGCGACTGATGCGTTACCGGACACCGGCTGTCCTCCTGGTGCGCAGCAGCATGAAGATGAAGAGCGCGGCTCCGACCACGCTCAGCACCAGCGATACGGGTAGTTCAAAGGGCATGATGACCACGCGGCCGATGAGGTCGCAGACCGTGACGATCCAGATGCCGGTCAAGAACACCCAGGGAAGATTGGATCGGAGGTCGTCACCCCGGATCATCGACACGAGGTTCGGCACGATGAGGCCGAGGAACGGGAGCATACCGACGACGACGGTGACGACGCCCGTGGTGATGGCGACGAGAGATACGCCGAGGAGCACGATGCGCTCGTAGTCGAGGCCGACATTGGTGGCGATGTCCTTGCCGAGACCGGCAACGGTGAAGCGATCCGCGAGGATGAACACCGCGATCGCGACCGCGAGTACGAGCCAGAGGATCTCGTAGCGGCCCACCTCGATACCGCCGAAACGCCCGAGGAACCAGCCGCCGAGCATCTGCAGCAGGTTGAACTGCAGGGCGAGGAACATGGTGACGGCGCTCACCACTGCCCCGAGCATGATGCCGACGATCGGAACGATCAGCGACGACTTGAGGGTGACCCTTCGCAGGAACGCGAAGAACACCAGCGTGCCGCCGAACGCGAAGAGGATCGCGATGATCATCTTGGCGACCACGCCCGCCGAGGGGAAGAGGATATAGGTCACCAGGAGGCCGAGGCCCGCCCACTCCATCGTGCCCACCGTGGTCGGCTCGACGAAGCGGTTCTGCGTCATCAACTGCATGATCAGGCCGGCCATCGCCATGCTCGCACCGGCGAGCACCAGGGCTACGGTGCGCGGGATCCGGGTGATCCACAGAAAATCGGATCCGCCGCCTTCGGTGTCGGAGAGGTCGGCCACACCGACCAGGATCGACACGATGACGAGGCCGATCGTGAGCACGACGGCGACGAGCAGCGGCAGCGCGCGGCGCAAGGACGGGCGGCGGCTCGCTGCGGAGCGCGCCGAAGAGGAAAGCGCGTCGATGTTCGTGACGCGCCGTGGAGTTGCTGTCGACATAGTCAGGTGACCGAATACTCGGATGACCGTCGGTCGGGCCGCGAATCGCAGCCCGACCGACGGCCGTTCAGATCACTTCTGAGCTTCGAATACTTCGGCGAGGCCGTTGAGCACCGCGATGTACGCGAAGACGTCCTCGGTGACGTAGTAGTCATCGGGCATGATGTAGATCGCGTCGTTCTTCACGGCGGGCAGCTTGGCCAGCGCGGTGGAGCCCTCGATGACCTCGACCGCGGGCTTGACCTCGCCCTCGCCGGCGGCCGCGTCGCGGTCGAGCACCAGCAGCACGTCGGCGTCGGTACCGGCCAGCGCCTCGATCGATACCTCGTCGCCGGTGTGGCTGGTCGAGCCCTCGGTATCGAGTGCGGGGGTCAGATCGAGCAGGCTGAAGAAGACACTCGCACCGCGACCGTCCGTGGGGTTGGAGTAGTTGACCTCGCCTCCGGCGGTCAGCACGCCCAGCACGGTCGTCTCGGGATCGTAGGCGTCCTTCGCCTTCTTCACGGCCTCTTCGAACTCGCTGGTGAGCTTCTCGGCCTCGGCCTCCCTGTTGAAGACCTTGCCCATGAGGTCGAGGCTCTGGGCGGTGTACTCCGACGCCGACATGTCCTCGGGCACGTCCATGCTGACGAACGCGGCATCGGGCGCGGCGTCCTTCACGCCTTTCTCGGTGTCACCCGAGAAGCGGTAGCCGTTGATGATGAGGTCGGGGTCGGCCTCGACCAGCTTCTCGAAGTCGGGCTCGTTGTGCGTGCCCAGGTTCAGGATGCCGGTGTCGTCGATCAGCGGATTGTTCGGGCTCATCAGGTCGACCGGTGCCGCCGTGATGGGGAGATCCCAGTCGGCGGCGAGCTGGAAGAAGCGATTGTCGGTGATCGCGACGCTCTCCGCGCTCTCGATGGTCACCTCGTTGCCGGCCATGTCGGTGACGGTGACCGGGTAGTAGCCGTCGGCGGAGGCCGCGGTGTCGGTATCGGTTTCAGCGGGGGCGCTCGAGGAGCAACCCGTCAGAGCGAGAGCTGCGCTGAGCCCGAGGGCCGCGAAGGCGGCGGCACGAGTATTGCGGGTGGATCGGACAGACATGTCTTCCCTTCCGTTCAGTCGGCATAAAAAAGAGTGCGCGAAGGCACTGCTGCCTCCGCGCACTCGGCCCGGGTTCCGACTCTCATCCGAAACCCGCGGCACTGCTTACCAGCCTAACCACACTTTCATCGGATGATCAACCCGACAGGCGAAGCCTATCCCGCTATCACGGTCGCAGCGCCGAGAAGTCGGGCTGGCCGTCGGGACCCATGGGCAACGGCCGACCGTCGGGGAACGTGGGCCAGGGCAGCAGCCGCTGGCCGCCCTGCTCGGCAGGCGCGACGGGGGCACCCGGCTCGGGCAGCGGCGTCGTGGGCTGCGCGGCGGCGGGCATCGGATCCATCCCCGGCTGACCCGGCTGACTCGGCTGACCCGCCGGAACACCGACCTGGGGCACCTGCGGCAGCTGCTGCCCGGGAGCACCGATGTACGGCGGCGCAGCCGGATAGGGAGCGACACCGGAGGCACGCGCGGCATCGCGCGCGTGCGATCCGAACGACCAGCGCAGCAGCAGCGTGATCGAAAGGCCCAGGGCCGTGAGGATCAGCATCGCGACGGCGATCTTCCAGTACAGATCCGGAATGTAGAGATCGAACGTTTCGATGCCGACCGGCGCGGTGAACAGGATGCCCGAGAGCACGGCCAGCACGCTGGTGACGAACGCGAAGCGGGTGACGATCTCGGGGAGGTTCGTGCCCGTGCTGAGCAGCAGCTGGCAGCACAGGATCACCAGTCGCGTAATGAGGATCACGAACACCGACTTCCAGAAGATCTCCCAGATGAGCTCGTAGGGGTCGTAGGGCGTCAGCCAGATCACGATGAGCAGCAGGCCGAGAATGTAGGCGTTGGCGATCAGAGCGACCGGAGCGTACCACTCCGATTTCATCTCGCGACGGGTGTCGAGCTGAGTGAGCAGCACGAACACCGCGAACAGCACGAACGTCGAGAACACTCGCTCGAACTTGCCCTCGAAGTCGCCGATGAAGAGCAGTGAGATCGAGGCGACCGTCAGACCCGCGAGCAGGATGATGCTGACCTTGAGAAAGGTCGAGAGCTTCTTCGGTTCCTCTGCCCGCTCGCCGGGCGCAGAGGCCGCAGGCGTGCTGTGCACGGGAGCAGCCGGAGCGCTGTGCGCGGGATCGACCGGAGCGGCCGGGGCACTGTGCTGGGGAAAGTTCGGATCACTCATGCGTTCAGTCTCCCGCGTTCGGCTGAGAATCCCAAACAGGTCTGATGAAGTCGCGAAGCCGCGAAGCGACCAGGCGCACATCGGCGCACGATGTCGGCAAGGGTAGAATTGGCTTCCGTATGCCCGGCGCGCTGGCGTCGATCCCGATCCCTCGCCCCACACCCCTTCTCACAGGAGACCTTCGAGCGTGACTGACACCACCGCATCCACCACCGGCCCGCGCCCCGACACCGTCGCTGACGCGATCGCCACCCCCGAGAAGGAGCAGCCGTACGGCGCGCTCGGTCTGAAGCCCGACGAGTACGACAAGATTCGCGAGATTCTGGGCCGCCGCCCCACCTCGGGCGAGCTCGCCATGTACTCGGTGATGTGGTCGGAGCACTGCTCGTACAAGTCGTCGAAGATCTACCTGCGCCAGTTCGGCAAGAAGGTGAACGACAAGATGCGCGAGCGCCTGCTCGTCGGCATGGGCGAGAACGCGGGCGTCATCGACATCGGCGAGGGCTGGGCCGTCACCTTCAAGGTCGAGAGCCACAACCACCCGTCGTACATCGAGCCCTTCCAGGGGGCGGCGACCGGTGTCGGCGGCATCATTCGCGACATCATCTCGATGGGCGCGCGCCCGGTCGCGGTGATGGATCAGCTGCGCTTCGGCGACATCGACGACCCCGACACGGCCCGCGTGGTCCACGGTGTCGTCTCGGGCATCTCGTCGTACGCCAACTGCCTGGGTCTCCCCAACCTCGGCGGCGAGACCGTGTTCGACGGGGTCTACCAGGCCAATCCGCTCGTCAACGCGCTCGGCGTCGGCGTGCTGCACCACGAAGATCTGCACACCGCCAACGCCTCGGGCCTCGGCAACAAAGTCGTGCTCTTCGGCGCTCGCACGGGCGGCGACGGCATCGGCGGTGCGTCGATCCTCGCCTCCGACAGCTTCAGCGAGGGCGGCCCCACCAAGCGCCCCGCGGTGCAGGTGGGCGACCCCTTCGCCGAGAAGGTGCTCATCGAGTGCTGCCTCGAGCTGTTCCACGGCGACCTCGTCGAGGGCATTCAAGACCTGGGCGCAGCCGGCATCTCCTGCGCCACCTCCGAGCTCGCGGCCAACGGCGACGGCGGCATGTTCATCGAGCTCGACAGCGTGCTGCTGCGCGATCCCTCGCTCACGGCTGAGGAGATCCTCATGTCCGAGAGCCAGGAGCGCATGATGGCGATCGTGCGGCCCGATCGCCTGGAGGCGTTCCTCGCCGTCACCGACAAGTGGGACGTCGAGACCAGCGTGCTCGGCGAGGTCACCGACACGAACCGCCTCGTCATCAACTGGCGCGGCGAGGAGATCGTCAACGTCGACCCCTCGACCGTCGCGGTCGACGGCCCCGTGTACGAGCGGCCCGTCGCCTACCCCGCTTGGATCGACGAGTTGCAGGCGAACGGCGTGCGCGCCGCCGGTCTGGCGCGAGCGGGATCGGGTGACGGTGGCACCGACGGCGGTGCCGAGCTGCGCGCGCAGCTGCTCGCCGTCGCCTCCTCGCCGAATCAGGCCTCCGCCGACTGGATCACCAACCAGTACGACAAGTACGTGCTCGGCAACACGGCGCTCTCCTTCCCCGACGGCGCGGGCATGATCCGCGTCGATGAGGAGTCGGGCCTCGGCGTCGCGATCGCCACCGACGCGAACGGCCGCTACTGCCAGCTCGACCCCTATGTCGGATCGCAGCTCGCGCTCGCCGAGGCGTACCGCAACGTCGCGACCTCGGGCGCGGTGCCGACCGCGGTGACCGACTGCCTCAACTTCGGCAGCCCCGAGAACCCCGAGGTGATGTGGCAATTCGGTCAGGCCGTCGACGGTCTCGCCGACGCGTGCTTCGAACTAGGCATCCCGGTCACCGGCGGCAACGTCAGCTTCTACAACCAGACCGGCGACACCCCGATCTTCCCCACTCCCGTCGTCGGAGTGATGGGCATCATCGACGACGTTGCCCGCCGTATCCCGTCCGGCTGGCAGGATGCCGGTGAGAACATCTACCTGCTAGGGGCAACAACCACCGAACTCAGCGGATCGCAGTGGGCCGGTACCATTCACGGCCACCTGGGCGGCACGCCACCCGATGTCGACCTGGCCGGCGAGAAGCGCCTGGCTGATCTGCTGCACG
>JBKEBN010000153.1:0-2268 GCA_047973175.1 Leucobacter sp. | reverse complement strand
CACCGGAAGCCCGTGGCCCTCGTCGACGTCGACGGCTTCTGGAACCCGCTCCTCGCGATGCTCGACCGGATGACCGATCGCGGCTTCCTGAGCGCCGGCCTTCGCGCTTCCCTGATCGTGGCCGGCACCCCCGAGGAGCTCTTCGACGCGATCGGCCGCTGGAAGCCGGAGCCCCCGAAGTGGGAGCGGAGCGGCTGATCGCGATCGCGCCCGTGAACGTCGCAGCAACCCCGGCGCGCGCGGATCCCTCGCCCGCTCGGCTCAGGGCGAAGCGCTCGAGGCGGGCCCGAGCAGGGCGAGCGCGAGGCGATCGGCGCCCCAGACGATGACGCCGACGACCGCCTGCAGGCCGAGTCCGACGGCCCAGAGCCCGCAGCCGACGCCCAGGTACCGCGCGGCCCCGATCCCGAGCGCCGCGAGCGGCGGCAGGGGAACCGCGGCCTTCGGGGAGAGGAACAGCCCCCACAGCGCTGCGACGGCCACGACGGCGACGATCGCCCCGGGCCAGCGCCACCAGCCGCGGAGCAGCGTCCACGCGAGGGCCGCGGCCCCGGCGAGCAGCGCCAGCTCGACGAGGAAGCGCACCGTCAGCGCGATCGCGCGCGCCGGGCTCGGCGATTCGGCATGGCATCCTCACTCTCGTCGAAGCCGGACGGTGCGCGAGGGGGGCCTTGAACTGACCTCGACCCCCTCGCGCAGCGAATCTCGATAGGGCGTTCTGCCGCATAAAATCAACGATCTACGGCATGTGACCTGTGGATAACTCCACCGCGATACCCCGACCTACAGGTTGCTTAGCACTTTCGTTAGCACTTTTCGCGAGCGTCAAGGACCCCTATACGTTCACCTCCCGAACCATAGCCAGGCACCCGCAGCGATAGTGTCAGGTCGGTGAGCATGGAAAAGTCATCGTCACGCCGTGGGTTTATTCAGCCAGTGCGCGATGTCGGCAGCCAGCGAATCGCTCGCTTCTAGCTGTACGAGGTGTCCGGCGTTCGGGGTCGCAAAGACTTCGATATCACCGGGCAGCTTCTCGGCGAGGTCGGCGGCCTGCGTCACGGGAATCCAAGGGTCAAGCTCACCCCAAGCAACGCGGACGGGGCACGATACTTTCCCAAGGTTCTCGGCAATCGGTCGGGTGTGCTCTGGTTTCAGTTCAGCAATCTGGCGATAGAAAGCGCGTTGCCCCTCTGGTGTGCACCACGGTGCCGCGAGTGCCGCGACCTGTCGATCGCTGAGCGTGCCGTTCGAAGCACCCGAGATGTACTCGCGCACCAGCGCGGCATGAAGATTCTGAGGCAACGCAGCGAACACCTCCTGATGCTGGGCGACGAGTCGGAAGAACGGCGAACCCCACGGATCGAGGATCACGACGTCGAGCAGGTAAAGCGAAGACATCTGCGCTTCTTCGAACAGATGGGCACCGAGTGCAACGGCTCCGCCGATATCGTGCGCGACTACGTCTGGGCGAACCAGCCCCCAGTGTTTGAGCAGCGCCGCGACTCGGCGACGCTGCGACACCAGATCAACGTTCACCGATTGCGCGCTGATAGAAGCACCGTACCCCGGCATGTCGTACATGAACACCCGGCGGTCAGCTGCAAGTTGCCGGGCTACGGTAGCCCAGACCGCTGATGACCACGGCGTGCCGTGACAGAGCACCACATCCCCGACCGGTTCCCTGTCGAGAGGTTCAAGCACATAGGTGGCGATGCGCTCACCATCGAGATCGATGTAGTCAGGAGCCGGGAGACCGTTTCGAGTGAGCATACGATTTACGCTAGAACTTCAGGTCAACCTGAAGTCAAGGTGACATCATTGGGGAATGAAGATCGGAATCGCCGCTACAGAACTCGGTGTAGCCACCCATGTGCTGCGTCACTGGGAGGACGAAAGGGTCGTCATACCCGACCGGGCCCCGTCGGGTCACAGGGATTACAGCGAAGAGCACCTCCGCAGGCTTCGTATCGTTCAAGCCTGTCAGCGCGTAGGTCTCAGTCTGGCTGAGATACGCCTGATCCTGCATCGTGACGAAACCGGACGCGACGAGGTGATTGATCGGCACCTGAAACAGGTACGCCGCCACAGGCAAGAACTCGATGACATCGAGACGTTCCTGACCCATGTACTCAACTGCGAGCATGACTTCATTACTCGCTGCGCGAACTGCTCTACATACGCCGCAGGCGCGACAAGCGCGAACACATCCGCCCACCCATTCCGATAACCACGTTCTTCTGAATGGACGTATGCTACCGTGGTAGATAC
>JBKEBN010000106.1:0-22303 GCA_047973175.1 Leucobacter sp. | reverse complement strand
TGAAGATGCCTTTCGAGTGGGTTGTAGGAGATTCCTCGAAGGGAACTACACGGTGACCGCGCCCACGTTCACGACGAGGGGCCGGCCACCACGGGCTACACCACTTTATGGGGCACCACTCCCTCGCGCTCGTTGTGGGTGCGCTGGCCTTGCCTGTGAGTGCCGCGCAGGCCGGTTCGTACGCGTACGCTTATTACTACGGAAAGATGTCGTGCAGCGGAGCCTCCTACCCGACGACAGTGTCTAATGGGAAGGGGACGGTTGTGCATCAGCATGGCCAGACCGCGAGCGACTACACGGAAAAGAAGTATAAGAACGGCTCGACAAAGAAGAAGCGCACTCGGGTTGCTGCATACCACACGCTCGACTGGGCAACGATTGGTGCAACCCAAAGTCAGTCGACGTCGTACAAGTGCGCCATCTGATTAGGTTACGCGAGTCGATGCTGAAGAGGAGATCAGAGTGCTGGGCGGCGATTGCGCTCTTTCCGCTGGCGCTTTCTGCGGGGTGTTCGCAGCCTGCGCAGCCTTCTGAACCCGATTTCGGCCCTCCCTCAGAAGTGATCGTGCCGGAGATGAGTGAGGCTCAGAAGAAGGAGTGGTACGCGAAGTCCGTCGAAGATGACTGGCAGAGATACCTCGAAAACCATCCCGGAACCCCACGCCCGGTCGATGAGTTCGTGCGCTTCGTTTCGTTCTCCGAGTGGCCCGAGCAGCATGCCGAGTGCCTTTCGAGTGAGTTCGGCGTCGACGCTGACGGAAACGCCAAAGAAGGGTCCGTCGAGTTTGACGCGGCCAAAGAAGACATGGGTCTGATGGATCTCTACGGCTACCGCTGCGACGTGATGTACCCCGTCGATCCCGTCTCGGAGCAGCCGCTCACCGACAGTCAGCTGGAATACCTCTACTGGTACGAGACCACAGAGCTCACCGAGTGCGTCGCCCAATTCGGCGTGCTCGTCGAAGACCCACCGAGCCTGTCAAGCTACAAGGAGCAGACTCGCGACGACGGGGAAGCATGGAATCCCATGGCCCACGTCGACGAGATCGACAGCGACGACTACGAGACGCTCCTTGAGACCTGCCAGCAGACTCCCGAGGGCCTGTACGGGTGATCGGCCGACGACGCACTGAGATCGCGCTCTGGATCGCCACGCTGCTGATCATCGGAGCGCTCGCAGGCTGGTCGATCTCGCGCGTGCTGTACCCGGAATCCGGATCGCTGAGCGGTGAGGGCGAGGATCAGGCGAGCAGCTACACGGCGAAAGAGGCCGAACTGGGCAGCACTCTCAGTCTGACCGCGCGAGCGCAGTGGAAACCCTCCGCCGTTATCTACAACGGCGCGGATGGGACCGTGACCTCGGTGGCGCAGATCGGCGACGGTGAGGTGCAATCGGGCACTGAACTCTACACGGTGGATGCTCGACCCTCGATCGTCGCGGAGGGATCGCTCCCGGCGTTCGCCGACATCGGGCCGGGCGACAGCGGCCCGCACGTGCGGCAACTGCAGAAGTATCTGCGCGACTCCGGATTCGACGTTGACCCGTCGCGCACCCAGACCGACCGGGCCGTCGAGGCCGTGAGAGCTTGGCAAGAGAAAATGGGGTACCCGGTAGACGGTGTCGTGCGGGAGGGCGACATCGTTTGGGTCGATGCACTGCCGACTCGCATTGCCCTCGACGAAGAATCGTTTCGCAACGGAGCGCGCATCTCGGCTGGGGCCGGGGAGATCAGCGTTTTCAGCGGTTCACCTCAGTTCTCCTTAGAGGTCGATCAGCAGGTGGCGCAGCGCATTCCCGAACACGCACGGGTCTCTCTCGAACCAGCGAGCGATCACAGCTGGAAAGCGGAAGTCGGCGAGCGTCGCAGCAGCGAGGAGAACCCCGACCAGATCGAGCTGCAGCTCGAGCCGGTGAAGGGCACAGCGATCTGCGAAGACGAGTGCGATCTCATACCGGTGGATGACGGCACCGCGGTGCGGGCAGACGTGGTGCTGATCCCGAACAAACGAGGCATCGTTATTCCCACCGCCGCAATCTCAACCGCTGCGGCCGACGGCCCGCCGTTTGTGACGACCGCGGAGAATAAGCGGATCGAGGTCGAGATCGTGCAGAGTGCCGAGGGGATGAGCCTGGTCGAAGGACTCGCAGCGGGCACGCAGGTGCTGCTGACAGGGCAGGACGGCGGGGCTTCGAATTGAGACGGAGCCCCGAAGCGAGGAGCCCGGACCCGCTGATCGAGGTGAAGAACCTCAGCTTCGACTATCGATCGGGCGTCACGGTCTTCAGCGGCCTCGATGCGTCGTTCGAGCGCGGAGAACTGGTCGGGCTCTGCGGCCCGTCAGGCCGTGGGAAATCGACCCTGCTCTACGTGCTCGGACTGATGCTGCGGCCGACGAAGGGCAGGGTGCTGTTTCGGGGAGCCGACCTCTACGAGAACAGCGATGCCGTGCGATCCCGAACGCGTGCCGAATCATACGGGTTCGTGTTCCAAGATGCGGCCCTCGACCAGTCTCGAACGGTGCTCGACAACGTGACCGAACCGGTGCTGTACCGAGGCGCGGATCCCCGCCAGGCCTACCCGCGCGCGCGATCCCTCCTGCGGCAGTTCGGCGTCGAGGCTCGCGCCGAACACAAGCCCGGTCAGATATCCGGGGGACAGGCCGGACGCATCGCGCTCTGCCGCGCGCTGCTTGGCGATCCACCGGTTATTCTCGCCGACGAACCCACCGGCAACCTCGACGTAGAGTCGGCCCGGGTCGTCATTGACGCGCTTCGGGATCGGGCCCGACACGGTGCGCTCGTCATAGTGGCCACTCATGACCCGTCGGTGATGACGGCCTGTGACCGCCTGGTGACGCTGTGAAACCGGGATTGTCACGGCTCAGGGTGCTCGCTCGCGAGTCATTCAGGGCCGTCGTCGCCGGAAAGGCCGCGACGATCGCGATGGTCGCTCTTGCGCTCTTCATGGTCACGGCGATCGTGCTGACCCAGGGGAAGAACGCGGGCGTGCAGCAGCAGGTGCTGAGTTCGATGGGTGACGTCGCGACGCGAACCCTCACCGTCCAGGCACCGCGGAGCGCCGGGCTCAGCGCCGATGTGGTGCGCAGGATCGAGGGAAACTCGCGGGTCGAGTGGGTGGCCGGGTTCGGTGCGCCTGTCGATGTGACCAACGGGAGCATCGCCGGAGGGAGGAAGGTGGCACTCAGAGACGGGACGTTTGGTGCGGTGCCAGGCGCAGACGGTGTTTCTGCAGGCGGTCTATTCGGTGACGATGACGGTCGCCTGCGGCTCACATCGCCTGCGTCGCCGCACGCGCTCGGATCACCCGGAGTGTACGTCTCCCGTTCCGCGATGCAGCAGCTCGGTCTCTCCGAGGCGCAGGGGTATCTCGTCGACGGGAACGGGCTCGAATATGCGGTGATCGGTTCGTTCGAGCCCCCGCCCGCGCTCCGGTCGCTCGAGCCACTGGTGATTCGCCCCGTTGGCATCGAGCCGAGCGCGCCCGGCGACGACGTCGAGGCCGCGGACATGTCGCCGCTGTTGCCGCAGGCCACTGTGGGTGCTGTCGTTACCAGTGTCATCGTCGTGGCCCACGACTCATCGAGCGTCGCCGGGCTCGCCGAGTTCGTGCAGTCGGTGCTCGGCAACGTTGATTCTTCGGTGGTCGAGATCAAGACCAGCCAGAACCTTGCCGAGCTGAAATCTCTCGTGCAGGGGCAGCTGTTCTCCTCGGGCAGGGTCATCGTTGCCGGGGTGCTGGTGCTGTCATCGCTGCTGGTCTGCGGCATGCTGAGCCTGCTGACCATGCTCAAGCGCAAAGAATACGGGCGTCGTCGGGCGCTCGGGGCCTCGCGCGGTTTCGTCATCGCACTGGTGCTGGCGCAGACGGTCATGGCCGCATCGGCCGGGGCCGTGCTCGGTGCGGCCATCTCGGCGGTGACGCTCCTGGCGTCTCGGAACCCTCAACCCGAGCCGCAGTTCTACCTGGCCGCAGTGTTTCTCGCGGTCGCTGTTTCCGGTATCGGGGCGGCCGTGCCGGCGCTGCTCGCGGCACGCCGCGATCCGGTCATCGAGCTGAGGGTGCCGTAAGTCAGGGCCACCGCAACCCGAAGGCCCGATGTAGATAAGGTTTGCCTAACTCGCATATGATGAATCCGGTATGCGGCCTGACAATCGTGCCGTGTCGGAACGGAGAGATCGTATGGCACGTCGGGGCAGCGTTCGAGCGGTGGGGATTCTGGTGGCCGCGTTCTTCTTGGCGACGGCCCTCGGAGCGGTTCAGCCCGCACCTCCCGCCTTCGCCGCGGCGAAGCAGAGCGTCACCGCGAAGGCCACCGTCGGCACGGCCGCAAGGTGTCTACGGTGATCACCTGCGCAGCCTCGTCGACGTGCCGCGGCTCGCTAAAGGTTTCGCTGAGCACGGGCGGAGCGAAGACCCTGAAGTACAGCGTGTCGAAGCGCGGCACGAAGACCCTGAGGTGGACCCTCTCGACCGCGAACTACAAGAAGCTGGTGAACAAGGGATCGGCGACCCTCAGGATCGAGGGCGCAGTGACCGCGCCCTCGAAGGCGAAGTTCTCCAAGAAGGTGACCCTGAAGGCGGCAAAACCCCGGCTCGCAGTAGTCTCGACGTCGCACGAGGTAGACGCCGATCGCCGGGTCGGCATGTCCGTGCGCTGCAAGTCAGCGGCGGGATGCGTCGCGAACATCGAGCTCCTGGTCGACGGTGCGAGCGCCGCGAAGAAAGCGGTGAAGACCTCCGGCAAGGGCGACACGACCGTCACCTTCAAGCTCTCGCAGGCGAGCTACGCGACGGTCACGAGCGAGCCGAGCAAGCAGAAGGTCGTGATCCGGGAGTCTCAGCCCGATCGGGTGCAGGCAAGCAAGACGATCACGCTGAGCAGGGCAGTGGTTGAGCCTCCCACGCGCGGCACGTCGAAGGCCTACACCGAACGCAATTGGACACCGACCGAGTACGACACCTGCCCGGCCTCACTGCACGAGCAGTATCGCACCGTCGGCCCCGACGGCAAGTACTATCCGACGTGGCACCCGGCCCAGGTGACCGATCCCGCCACGGGCCAGCTGTGCACCTTCGGGCACGAGCACGGAGCCGATCCGTCGACCTCCGACATCTACGACTGGGTCGCCGACTTATACGCACCCGCCGACCTGGTCTCGGGAGAGCCGAAAGGTCTGCCGTTCGGCTACACGAGCGAAGAGGTAGACAACCACATCCACGAGCACGGCGGCATGTCGATGCGCCACGAGGACAACCCGGGCCACAAGGTGTTTCTGGCGAACGACGTGAAGATGCTCGACGCGGATCGCAACTGGCTGCGCCTCGCCGACGGCACGCGGCTCGAGTGCGACTTCCTCATCAAGCTGCACCAGGGCAGCTGGTCACCAGACGCAACCTCGAACAACGCGCACGAGAGCCTCTTCGCTGCGAAGTGCAACGACGGCACCGAACTCATCACGTCCATGCTCACCCGCTTCGGCAACGCGAACGAGATGCACGGCACCTGCGCGCCGAGCACCCCGATCCCGACCGTCGGCAGCACGCTCCCGGCGGGCGACGGCGGCAAACGGATCATCCCCACCCACGACTGCGTGAAGAACAACCCGACCGACTGGACGCTCTACGAAGTGTGGCAGAGCGACAGCAGGATCGTCGCCGCCGACGGCACTGACCTCGCCTACTTCGATCCGTGGTTCGGGGTGCGCAATCCGAGCCGCATGTACCAGGCCAGCACAGCAACTACCAACGCCATCAGCAGGCCGCTCGACCTCGCCTGGCTCGAAGAGGGGGCCGCGACCAACTACCTGTGGACGGGGCTGAGCGCGCAGGATCGCTTCGACTACGCGGACCCTCGCTCGCCCTTCAACGGGGCGCAGCGCGACTTCTACCTCGGCGATCTGCAGCTCACCGACCCCGGAACCGCCTCGGGGATCGTCTACAGCAACCCCTACGGTGCCTCGGCCGGGGAGGCCAGGAGCGGCGGATCGATCGCCCAGCTCATCAGGCCGGGCAGCGTGCTCGGAACGGTGCAGCTCACGCAGCAGAAGTTCGACTCGAAGGCCGACTACGGCAAGAACAACGGCGTGCACGCGCCGAACTAGTGTCCTGCGCCGGGCGCGCCGGCCCACCCCGGCCGCTCGCACCCGCGCAACCCCCACGAACCCTACGAAAGGAACACCATTGCACAAGAGATTCGCCGCGGCGAGAGTGGGAATCGGCGTCGCAGCCGCACTCGGGCTCGTCGTCACTCCGCCCGTCGCGACTCCGGCCCTCGCCGATGAGCCGACCGAGACCCCCTCGGTCTCCGAAATTCGCTGGACAGGCGAGCCGAACGGCGACCTCGGCTACGGCTCGAGCCGCTGGTCTTGCGATGTCAATGCCGACGGCTACGCCGACACGGTGACCGGTGACTGGTGGTGGGACAAGAGCGGGTTCAGCAACGCCGGGGCGGCCTACGTGCTGCTCGGCGGGGCCGATCCCGTCGGCGGTTCGATCAGCCAGCTCACCGGCGTCGGTGCCGTTCGCATCGACGGGCCGAACAGCGCGAATGCCTTTGCAGGCATGAGCGTGTCGTGCCTGGGAGACATCAACGACGACGGTTTCGACGACATCATCCTCGGATCGAACCGCACCCAGCGCAACTGGGTGATTCTCGGAGCGCGGGACTTCGAACCCGTGGATGTCGAGTCGCTCGGCGCGCGAGGCTTCGAGGTGACGAACTCCGACGCGGTGGCCGCGAACGTCTCTCCGGGCAGTGCAAACTTCGGCTACTGGGTGACGGGCCTCGGCGACGTGAACGGCGACGGTCTCGACGACTTCGCCGTCACCGACAACCTCTACGATCGCCCGGCGAACGCAGAGACCGGAGTCGCAGCCGCTGACAACATCGGCCGGGTCTGGGTGATCGCGGGATCGCAGGACGTGAACACGGTCGACGTGGCCACTGAGGCTGGCGCTCAGCGGGTGCTCTTCACGATCGACGGCAGCGGCGGACAGATCATCTCGGCCGAGAACATCGGCGACATCAACGGTGACGGCCTCGCAGACCTGGTGCTCGGCAGCTACGCGGCGACCCCGTGGGGCGACAGCGCTCCGGTCGCCGGTGCCGCATACGCGGTCTTTGGTTCTGCGACCAGGCAGAACATCAGCGTCGGCGAACTCGGCGAGCACGGATTCGCCATTTACGGCGGGCAGCGCGGTCGTGACCGCCTCGGCACCGCGGTCGCACCCGTCGGCGACATCAACGGTGACGGAAAGGCAGACTTCGTGGTCGGCGGTGACGGCGTGACGAACGCCGCGACAGGGGCTCGCAACGGCGGTGCGGCCGTCGTGTTCGGATCGGACTCCACGCAGACGGTATTCACGAACCCCGGTGCCGAGTCGAACGCGGTCTACAGCTGCTCCGATACTGAGCTGAACACGAGCGGTACGTGCAGCGGAGACACCCTGCCGCGCGGCTACTGGATCGACGGCGCGGCCGATGGCGACAAGCTCGGCTGGTCGGCAGCGGGTGTCGGCGACATCAACGGCGACGGCGCGCCCGAGACCGTGCTCGGCGCCTGGGGCCACGACGCGGCCGGCTCGAACGCGGGTGCGCTCTTCGTCGTGTACGGTCAGCCGGCCGGGAACGGCACGATTTCGACGGCCGGGCTCGATCCCGAACTCGGCTTCCGCCTCGACGGAGCCGCAGCCGGTGCGCAGCTCGGCCGCTCCGTCGGCGGAGTCACCGACTTCGACGGCAACGGCGTGCCCGACATCGTGGGCGGCGCAAACGGCACCGACTACGCCTCCGTGTTCTTGATCGGTCCGGCGAAGACGACGCTCGCGCTTGAAGCCGGGGAGCTGTCGGTCGACAGCGGGGGCACGCTCGTCGCGACGGTCGAGGCCCGCGCGGGGGCGGGAGACGTCACCGGCACGGTTGCCTTCGTTCGCGGTGATGAGTCGATCCCGGGTTGCGAGGCCGTAGAGGTCGACAACGGCAAGGCGCGCTGCGAGGTCGACTCGTTCGCGAGCGGTGGCGAACAGCGGTTCTCGGCCGACTTCTCGGACACCAGCGGGGCGTTCGCGCCAGCCGCCGCCGAGGTCACCGCGAACGTCGCCAAGGTCGGTGCGAAGGTCGCGCTGGGCGGCGACACGGCGGGGAACGCACTTGACGAGCTCGAATTCACCGCGACCCTTCCCAGCGGGGCCACGGGGGAGGGGACGTTCTTCGCCGGTGCCGAGGAGATCGGCTCAGCACCGATCGAAGACGGAGTCGCCACGCTGAGCTATGCCTCCCCGGTTGCGACGAGCTTCCTGCTGAGCGCACGGTACGCTGGAGACGCCGCTCACTCCGAGGCCGCGTCGAAAACACGGCGTGTCACCGTGAGCCACGCTCCGGTCTACCTCTCCGCTGTGAAGCTGAGCGCCGTCAAGAGCGTCTACGGCGTGCGCCCGACGGCGTCCGTCGCTGTCAGCGGCGCAACGGGTGGCACGGTGCAGTTCACCGCGGGTGCCCGCGACCTCGGCACGGCCGACGTGGGCGCAGACGGAGTCGCCTCCCTGAGGCTTCCGACGCTGCCCGTCGGAAGCTACCGCGTGACGGCGCAGTTCATGGGCGACGACACCTATGCCAACTCGGCGAAGCGCACCGCAACGAGCCTCTTGAAAGTCTCGAAGGCCGCGGTGAAGTCGGCCAAGGTCACCACCAAGACCGCGAAGTACGGCAGCCGGCCCACGGTCACCGTCACCCTCGGCAAGATCGAGAGCGGTGCCTACCCGAGCGGCAAGGTCGAGGTGAGGTTCGGCTCGGCGAAGAAGACGGTGACGCTGAAGGCCTCGCAGAAGGGCGTCGTCAAGGTGAAGGCACCGAGCGCGTTGAAGTCGAGCGTGAAGGTGACCGCGAAGTATCTCGGCAACTCGAACGTCAAGGCCAAGGGCGCGACCGCGGTGCAGCAGATCAAGAAGAAGTAGTGGCGGCTCTCACGCGCTGAGTCGATCTGAGTCGATCTGCGACCCGCGAAGTCCCGGCCGCTTTCTCCGAAGCGGTCGGGACTTCGCGGTGCTGCGCGCGAGACCGCTGCGTAGCGTCGAGGGAGAGCGGCGCACCGCCGTTCTCGGGAGCGCGCAGGCAAAGCTTCCGCCGCCGTGCGAGACACCCCGAGAGCACCCGTCTATACGAACGAACCTCCGACGCGAGACACTAGAGTGATCTGGTGCTCACAGAATCTGCCCGCCGCGTACCCGCGAGCGTCTTCGCCATCGCCGCGATCTTCAGCGTGCAGTTCGGCAACGCGATCGTCGGCTCGCTGTTCGATCGGGTCGGGCCGCTCGGTGCCGCCGCGCTGCGGCTCAGCTTCGCCGCGCTGATCCTGCTCGTGCTCGTGCGCCCGCGGGTGCGCGAGTGGAGCCGCGGAACCTGGCTGGGTGCGGTGCTCTTGGGGCTCGGGATGGGCGGCATGAACGTCTTCATCTACCTCGCGATCGACCGGATCCCGATCGGCATCGCCGTCACCATCGAGCTGCTCGGGCCGCTCGCGGTCGCGATCAGCGGCGCACGGCGGCTGATCGACGTGCTCTGGGTCGTGCTGGCGCTCGCCGGCGTGCTGCTGCTCGGGCTGGACGACAGCTGAGCCGTGAGCCTCGCTGGAGCGCTGTTCGCGGCCGTCGCGGCCGGGTTCTGGGCGCTCTACATTCTGGCCTCGGCGCGGCTGAGTTCGCGGGTGCGCGGCGTCGACGGCCTCGTCGCTGCGGTGGTCGTCGCCGCACTCGTGGTCGTTCCGTTCGGTGCGGTCGAGGCCGTGCAGGGCGTGCGGGAATCGCCCAGCCTGCTGGCCGTGTTCGCCGGGGTCGCGCTGCTCACCTCCGTGGTTCCCTACGCCCTCGAATTCATCGCGCTCAAGCGGATGCCCGCGCGCGTATTCGGAGTGCTGTCGAGCCTGGGTCCCGCGGTTGCGGCGTTCGCCGGGTTGGTGGTCTTGCACCAGATGCTGGATCTGCGCCAAATGCTGGCCATCCTGCTCGTCGTGTGCGCGAGCGCCGGCGTCGTCGCGACCTCGCGCCGCGGGTGAGCAGGGCGGGTCTTCTCCGGTGAGGAGCGCAGCGGAGTCGAAATTACGAAATCACAGAGTCAGTGATTCTTGAAACGATGCCCCCGGTTGCGCTAGCGGCGTGGATTCGACTAACGGCGTGAGTAAATCGTGTAAAACTCACGCCATTAGTCGAATCCACGCCGGAAGCGAACGCGGCGGCGGACGGCGGGCTGTGGGCAGCTCGCCGCCCGCGGGCGCGGCGGCGGGCAGGCGGGCAGCGCGCCCAGCTACCGCCTACGCCGAGGCGTTGAACGCCGCGACTACCTCGCGGGCCGCAGCGAAGCCCTTCTCGAGGTCGGCCTTGATGTCGTCGAGGCTCTCGAGACCCACCGAGAGGCGCACGAGACCCGGCGTGACACCGGCGGAGAGCTGCTGCTCGGGCGTGAGCTGCGAGTGCGTGGTCGACGCGGGGTGGATCACCAGCGAGCGCACGTCGCCGATGTTGGCGACGTGGCTGAACAGCTCGAGACTGTTGACGAAGGCCTTGCCCGCGTCGACGCCGCCCTTGAGCTCGAACGAGAGCACCGCGCCGACGCCCTTGGGCGCGTACCTGTTGGCCGCCGCGTACCACGGGCTCGAGGGCAGGCCGGAGTAGGAGACGGAGGCGACATCGTCGTGGTCGTCGAGCCACTCGGCGATCTCCTGCGCGTTCTGCACGTGGCGTTCCATGCGCAGAGACAGCGTCTCGATGCCCTGCAGCAGCTGCCACACGCTCTGCGGAGCGATGGCCGAGCCGAAGTCGCGCAGCAGCTGCGTGCGAGCCTTGATGACGTAGGCGATCGCGTCGCCGACCGCGCCCGTGTAGCTGATGCCGTTGTAGGAGAGGTCGGGCTCGGTGAGGCCGGGGAAGCGGTCGGCGTGCTGCGACCAGGGGAAGGTGCCGCCGTCGACGATGACCCCGCCGAGGGTGGTGCCGTGACCGCCGAGAAACTTGGTGGCCGAGTGCAGCACGATGTCGGCACCGTGCTCGATGGGACGGATGAGGAACGGGCTCGCGACGGTGTTGTCGACGATGAGCGGAAGACCGTTCTCGTGCGCGACATCGGCAACAGAGCGAATATCGAGCACGGCGGAGCGCGGATTGGCGATCGACTCGGCGAAGAAGAGCTTGGTGTTGGGCCGCACGGCTCGCTGCCAGGCCGCGGGGTCGTCTTGGTCGTCGACGAAGGTGACTTCGATGCCCAGCTTGGCCAGCGAGAACTTGAAGAGGTTGTAGGTGCCGCCGTAGATGGAGCTCGACGACACGATGTGGTCGCCCGAGCTCGCGATGTTGAGAACCGCGTAGGTCGACGCCGCCTGGCCGCTCGCGAGGAAGAGGGCGGCGACACCGCCCTCGAGCGCCGCGACGCGCTCTTCGGCGACGGCCTGGGTGGGGTTGGTGATGCGCGTGTAGATGTTGCCGGGCTCGACGAGTGCGAAGCGGCCCGCCGCCTGATCGGTGCTCTCGAAGACGTAGGCGGTGGTCTGGTGGATCGGCAGCGCGCGTGCTCCCGTCTCGTCGAGCTGCTGGCCCGCGTGGATCTGCTTGGTCTCGAAACCCCAGGCGTTCTGGTCGGTCATGGGTACTCCTCGGTGAGTGTGTGGGTGTTGGTGGTGCTGTTGAGTCGGTGCAGGCTTCGCGACCGCGTCGCCGCCTGGTCGGTGCCTGCGCGGGTGGCGCAAACGCTGCTGCATCGAGGTTACGGGGTGCCTCTGACAAAGAACAATGCGGCAGGCAACGGCGCGTAATGTTGTTCGGTACCGCTCACCCGCGCGGGTCGGTATTCTGTGAGCGTGCGAATAAGAGGTTCCGCGGATAGGGGCTGCGGAACGTGGATGTGGTGAACAGTCATCTGGCAAGGCGGAGGAGGAAGGCTTCACTGGTGGTGAAGATTCCGACGACAACGCAGCCAGATGACTGTTCAGCGCACCGCAGCCGTAGCCCCTATCCGCGGAACCTCTAAGGGAGGGTATTCGATGGCGATGACCTTGCGCGAGCTGGCCGAGAACGGCTACGTGGCCGCCGACTGGGCAGAGGCGATGGAGCCGATGGGGGAGCAGCTCGCCGAGCTGGGCCGCTTCCTGACCGCCGAGCGCGCGGCCGGCTACCGCGTGCTGCCCGCGGGCAACCGTATTCTCGCGGCCTTCGAGCGGCCGCTCGCAGACGTGCGCGTGCTGATCGTGGGGCAGGATCCCTACCCGACGCCCGGACACCCGATCGGGCTCTCATTCGCGACCGCCCCCGAGGTGCGCCCGATCCCGCGCAGCCTGCAGAACATCTATCGCGAGCTGCAAGACGACCTCGGGATCCCACCGGCTCAGAGCGGCGACCTCACACCGTGGGCCGACCACGGCGTGATGCTGCTGAACAGGGTGCTCACGGTGCGTGCCGGTGCCCCTGCATCTCACCGCGGCAAGGGATGGGAGGCCTTCACCGAGCACGCGATTCGCGCGCTGGTGGCGCGCGGCGGCCCGCTGGTGGCGATTCTGTGGGGCAACGACGCGCGATCCCTCGGCCCGATGCTGGGGCAGGTGCCGCGCATCGAGAGCCCGCACCCGTCGCCCCTCTCCGCCTCGCGCGGATTCTTCGGTTCGCGTCCCTTCAGTCGCGCGAACGCCGCCCTGGAGATGCAGGGCGGCGCACCGGTTCAGTGGGAGCTCGTCGCGAACAGCTAGAACACTGCGGGGCTCGCGCGATCACTAGGCGATGCGCGAGCCGCGTGGCAGCTTGCGCGCCGGAGTGTCGAGCGTGCGCCGACCCGCCCAGAGCGCGGCCGCGGCGAGCAGCACCTGCAGGCCGAAGCCGATCCACCACACCGGTACGGTGCGATCGAAGACGGTCGCCGTGCTGTCGGGCTCGACGTACTCCTCGAAACCGGTTGAGCACTCGTCCCACCCGGTCGGCTGATCGGCCACCCGCTGCATGTCGCGCACACCGTAGGCGATGCTCCCGAAGAGATCGGTGGGGTAGTCGTTCTCGATCTGAGGCGGAACCATGTCTGCGACCACGACGTAGGGATTGAGCGCGAGCAGCCACCAGATGGTGTGGGTGGGGGTGTAGGACATGGTCTCGAGACTCGCCTCGCACTCGAGCGGTATCGATTCGTAGCAGGCGTCGACATCGTCCGCCTCCTCGGCGAGGTTCTCGCAGGCTTCGACCGCCAGGTCGTAGGTCTCGCTCGTGGTTTGCACCTCGACCTCGACGTATCGCGTGGTGATGCCGGCCGCCAGCCCGAAGGCGATGAGCGTGCCGACCGAGAGCAGCGCCACCACCAGATAGGCCATGACGATCGCGAACACCTGCGAGCGGATGGCTGCCGAGAGGCCCACGCCGATGATCGTGAAGACACCGATCTGCAGTGCGAGAGCGAGCAGAGCGAGTAGCAGCTGGGCGGGCCCGGCCTTGCTGTAGATGAGGCTGAAGACGACGAAGGGCGTGGCCGCGACGAGGAACGCGATGCCGGTGAGCCACGCCGCGAGCGCCTTGCCGATGAGCAGGGACCAGGTGCTGATGAGCGTGACCTGGGTGGTGGCGAGCGTCGCCTGGCCGCGCTCGGCACCGATGGAGGCCGCGGAAACCGCGGGGGCGACGAGCGTGCCGAAGAGCAGCACGAAGTAGACGATGATCGAGAACAGCGGAAAGCCGTCGCTGACGCCGTCGAACGCGTGCGCCGCCGCCGAGAGCGAGCCCCAGGCGATCCAGGTGACAGTGCCGATCAGCGCGAACCAGACGATCACCAGCACCAGCAGCGCGCGGGAGCGCAGGCGCTGCCGCAGTTCGAGGGCGGCGACGAGCCGAGTGCCGCGCCAGAAGCCCGGCGCGGAGGTGTGCGGGTTGACGGCCGCTGCGGCGGGCGGAGCGGTGCCGGTGCTCTCGGTCATGCCGTCTCCTCGGTCTCTTCGCCGGTGAGCCGCACGAAGGCGGTCTCAAGTCCGCTCGCGGCGGGAGTGAATTCGACCACCGAGGCACCCCGCGAGACGAGGGTGCCGAGCAGCGCGGCGGCAGCGTTTTCGTCTGCGAGCTCGACGATCTGCGAGGTGCCCGCCAGCGAATTCTGCGTCTGCGCCGCGATGCCGAGCTCTGCGAGCGCGGCTTCGAGGTGACTCGGGTCGAGCGAGCGCACGCGCCACAGGCCGCGCTGCCGCATGGCGGCCTCGACTGTTTCGGCCGGTTCTGCCCGACCCTCGCGAAGAAACACGACTCGGGTGGCGAGTTCATCGAGCTCATCGAGTACGTGGCTGGTGATGAGGATCGCGGTGCCCTGCGCTGCGAGGTGCTGCAGCATGCTGCGCTGCGCGACGCGGGCTTCGGGATCGAGACCCGCCGCGGGCTCGTCGAGCAGCAGCAGGCTGGGTGAGCGCGCGACGGCGCGCGCGAGGCTGAGGCGCTGCTTCTGGCCGCGCGAGAGCGTGTGGGTGCGCTGCGAGGCGAGGGACGCGAGGCCGGTGAGTTCAAGCAGTTCGTCGGTGCGGGTCGCGGCGGTGCGGCCGGTGATGCCGTACATTCCGCAGACCGCGACGAGGGTCTCGCGCACGGTCAGCGCCGGCCACGATCCGAGCGCGTCGGGCATCCAGCCGAGCAGGGCGCGAGCGGCGGCGGTCGCGGTGGCCGCGTCGTTGCCGCCGATTCGCACGGTGCCGCTGTCGGGGGCGAGCAGCGTCGCGAGCATCAGCATGAGCGTGGTCTTGCCGCTGCCGTTCGGGCCGACCAGGGCGACGATCTCGCCCGGTCTCACGTCGAGCGATACCTCGCGCACGACGGGCGTGCCGCCGAAGGCGCGGCTGATTCGGGTCGCTTCGAGCATCGGAGCGACATTTGTCGGTGACATGGAGTTCAAGATACCAGTCCCTGTCGGGGCGACCAGTAGGCCCGCCCTATTCCCTGGAAGCGGGAACGGAGCGGGCCCTGTGCTGTCGGAGTGCCGGTTCAGCCTGGCGGCGCGATCAGTTGGGAACCGGGATCAGATCCCCTCGCGGGTGATGTGGATCTGCTCGGTGCCGTAGGCACCGGGCTCGGTACCGTGGCCGATCTGCGCGTAGACCTCCGGCTTCTTCGAGCGCATCACGACGCCCCAGATGATGCCGGCGATGCCGGCGATGAAGATGAGGCCGGGCAGCAGGAAGGTCGTGAGATCCGGCTCTTCCTGATCGAGCATCAGCTGGAAGTTCATGAGGATCATGATGAACACCCACAGCAGCGCGAGGCCCGAGATGACGGGAGCGATGACGGTCGTCCAAACCCCGAGTTCGTGCGGCCTCTTGCGGAAGAACATGATGACCGCGAGCGAGATGATCGCCATGAGCAGCACGAGCGCCGCAGCGCCGGTGTTGGTGAGCCAGGTGAACATCGTGAGCACGGGGAAGAGGAAGGCCATGTCGCCGAGCATCGCCTCGGCGCCTCCGAACGCGTCGCCTGCGAGAGCGAAGCCGGCCACCACCACGATGGCGATGACGGTCTGCGCGACCGATCCCGCCCACGGAGCACCCGACTTGCTGGTGCGACCGAACCAGGAGGGCAGCACACCCTCGCGACCGAGCGAGAAGAAGTAGCGCGCGACGGCGTTGTGGAACGACTGGAGGGCGGCGAAGAGGCTGGTGATGAACAGCAGCGTCATGATGTCGGCGAAGATGACGCTTGTGTGCTCGCTCATGAAGATGAACATGAGGTCGGGGCCGGCCTCCTGCGACGCCGCGACGATCTCCGACGGGCCGATGCCGACCGAGAATGCCCAGGCGCTGAACGCGTAGAAGACGCCGATGATGGCGACGGCCGCGTAGGTGGCGCGGGGCACGGTGCGCTTCGGATCCTTCGCCTCCTCGCCGTAGATGGCGGCACCCTCGAAGCCCATGAACGCCGCGACGCCGAAGACCAGGATGAGGCCGAGCGACGGGCCGAAGAGAGCACCCGGGTTGAGCGTGGCGGTGGAGACGCCCTCGGGGGCGACGCCGAGCGACACGATGTCGAAGATGATGACCACGATGAATTCGAGGGCGACGAGCACCCCGAGCACCTTGGCCGAGAGGTCGACGCGGTTGATGCCCAGCAGGCCCACCACGATGATGCACAGGAAGATCCAGAGCCACCACGGTGAGGCGAAACCGAACTTCGCCTCGAGGAAGATCGAGAGCTGGAAGCCGAAGAGACCGTAGATGCCGACCTGCATGGCGTTGTACGCGACGAGGGCGATGAGCGAGGCACCCACGCCGACGGGGCGGCCGATGCCCTGCGAGATGTATGCGTAGAACGCGCCGGCGTTGGTGATGTAGCGGCTCATCGCGGTGAAGCCCACCGCGAAGATGGTCAGAATGATCGCGATGAGGAGGAAGCCGAGCGGAACGCCGAGCGACCCGGTGACCGCGAATGACGTGGTGACGCCGCCCGCTACGACGGTGAGCGGCGCGGAGGCCGCGATGATCATGAAGGTGATCGCGGGGACGCCGAGCGTGCGGCGGCTGAGACCGGGATCGTGTTCTTCCACTTCGGAGGCTGCTGGAGCGCTCATAGGGGTTCTCCTCTCGGGATGGCTGCGCTGCCGTGCTCGTCACCGGCGGCAGTGGATCGGTGACGTGGGAGGCGTGTTAGCGATCAGTCTAGTTTGCGAATGCGGGCACGGACAGCTCGCACCTGTGCGTGGGGTGCACAAGTCTTGATTGTACATGAATGCTATCCATTTGGATAGTGCTCTCGCGCGGGGTTGCAAGTACCTTGGCGCGAAGCGTTCGCTGGCTGTCGCGTTCGACCGCGTCTTGCGCGGCTGGCGGGGCACGACACGCTTCAGTGACTGCGGGACGCGCCACTAGGCTGGTCGCATGAGTGCGATGGCGCAGCGCGGAGCGGCGGGACCGTGAGCCCGGTCGTCGGCGTCGTGATGGTCGGAGCCGGGGCCGTCTGCCTCGGAGGCGCGGCGCTGTCTCGGCACCGGATCGGCATCGCCGCCGCAACGGTCATGCTGCTCGCCATGATCGACCTCGCCTTCCTCGGCGTCGTACCCGCCCTCGTCTGGGCGGCCGCGCTCGTCGCCGCGGGGCTGCTGCTCGGCGTCGGCATGCGGCTGGAGGAGCGGCGCGCCGCCGAATCGGCCCCGGCAGGTGCGGCGGTGGATCCGGCACCCGGTCGCCTCACCGAGTCACGGGCCGAGCCCGATGCCGCGTATGCCGAGGCACCGCTCCCCGAGGAGGGCGCACGGCGTGCCAGACTCGGCCTCACGCGCGGGGCCGTGATCGCTTCGGCCCTCGCCTACGTCGCGGCCGCTTGGCTCGTCGTGGGGCACAGCGGAGGGCACGCCCTGGGGGTCGCCGGTGCGCGGGCCGGATCCGGATCAGGAGGGCACGGGTGGCACGGCGGTGCCTCGGTGCTGACGTCGACGGCACCGCTGGTGCTGGTGACCGTGCTCTGCGCGCTGCTCGCGGTGCTGTGCGCGATGCTGCTGCGGCGACGGCGGCGATTGCTGGCCGCGGAGACCGGCGGCATGGCAGCGATGCTCGCCGCCATGCTGCTGCCCTGACATACTGTCGCGCCGATCACGAGCCGAACGCGGCGCGCACCTCCTCGTGGGGGAGCGCGAAGCTCTCGTGGCCCTCGCGGCCGACCATGTCGCGGGCCGCGACCAGGGCATTGCAGACCGCCTCCTCGGTGGCCTGCACGACGGCCTCGTAGAACGGGTCGATGCTGCCCCACGCGACGTGGGAGAGCTGCTCGACGGCGATCCCGCCTCCCGTCATGCGCGATCCGAGCGCCCCCTCGTTCGCGGTCGAGAACGCCAGGAAGATGTCGCCGGAGAAGTGGCTGCCGGTGGTGCCGGTGCGGGCGAGACCGAGAGGCACACGGCGCGCGAGGGCGCGGCACTGATCCGGCAGCAGCGGGGCGTCGGTCGCGACGATGACGATCACGCTGCCGGCACCCGCCGTCGCCTCCGCGCCTGCCCCGGCATCCCGCTCGAACCAGCCGCTGGTCTCCATCGGGTTCGGCGCCTGCGACTCGCGGCCCAGCGCGTGCCCCGCGATTCGCAGCTCCCCGCGCGACCCGAAGTTCGCCTGCATCAGCACGCCCACGGTCCAAGAGCTGTCGCCCGACCGCACCACGCGCGAGGCCGTGCCCGTGCCGCCCTTGAAGCCGTAGCAGTTCATGCCCGTGCCACCGCCGACGCTGCCCTCGGCGACGGGGCCGGCCCAGGCCGCGTCTAGTGCCTGCTCCGCGTGCTCGGGTTGCACGATGTCGGCGTTGATGGAGTTCAGGTAGCCGTCCCAGGTCTCGCCGACGGCGGGCAGCATCCACGCGGCGGCCGTCTGCGGGTGGTGCGCGGCCATCCAGCGGTCGATGCCGCGGTGCACCGCGCCGATCGCGTGCGAGTTGGTGGTGGCGATCGGGGCCTGCAACTGCCCCGACTCCTCGATCCAGCTGCGGCCGGTGAGTTCGCCGTTGCCGTTGAGCACGGCGATGCCCGCGGCGCAGGGGGATCCCGCGTGCTCCCGGCCGCGCGGAAGGATCGCGGTCACCCCGGTGCGGGCGACGACGGGCTCGTCCTCGATGATCGTGACGAGGCCAACCTCGAGGCCGGGAACATCGGTGATCGCGTTCCAGGCCCCCGGTTCGCCGTCGAAGGGGATGCCGAGATCGCGGGCACGGACGGCCGCGCTGCCGTCTGCGGAAATATTATCGAACATTGTTCAATCCTCTCTTCTGCTGCTCGTGCGTTGCTGAGCGATCCTACTGCCCGCGAACACGGAAACCGTAAGGAGCACCGCGCAGGTCGCCGCAACGACCGCGAGCGGCACGATGCTTTCCGGACCCGCGAGCCCCACGAGCGGAGCGACCAGGGCGCTCATGCCGAACTGCAGGAAGCCGATCACGGCGAGCGCGGTGCCCGCGGCGTAGCCGACGGTCTCGATCGCGAGCGCCGTCGTGTTGCCCAGCATGAACCCCGCACCGGTCGGAATGAGGAACATGGCGGGGAGCAGAATCGCGGCCTTCGGGGTGCCTGCCGCCGCGGCGATCGCGAGGCCGGAAGCTCCCGCAATGACGCAGGCGGTGCCGAACCAGGTGAGCCGCAGCGGGCCGATCCGCTCCGTGAGGGCCGCGCTGGCGGCCGCGGCGGCGGTCATGCCGAGGGCGTTCACCGCGAACGCAAGCGAGAAGGCGAACGGACTGAATCCGAGAATGCCCTGCACGACGAACGGCGACGCGGAAATGTAGGCGAACAGAGCCCCGCTGTTGAACGCCAGCGCGAGTGCGAAGCCGACGTAGCGGCCGTCGCGCACGATCCGCGCGAAATTCGCGGCCATTGCAGCGAGGCCGCCGGTCTGCCTGCGCTCCGGGGGAAGGGTCTCCCGAAGCAGGAGAAGCGTTCCGATTGCGAGCAGGCCGCTGATTACAGCGAGTGCCCAGAATACGCCTCGCCAGTGACCCCACTGCTGAATCGCGCCGCCGAGGACGGGCACGATGATCGGGGCGATGCCCATCACCGTGCTGAGCAAGCTGTAGATGCGTGCGGCGGCGGCCCCGGAGACGACGTCGGCGACGAGGGCCCGGCACAGCGTCATCGCGATCGAGCCGCAGAATCCCTGGATGATGCGCGCGGCGATCAACGTCTCGACGGTGGGGGCGAGCGCGCACAGGATGCTGCTGGCGAAGAGCGCGACCACCCCGCCGACGAGCAGCCGGTAGCGCCCGAAGCGGTCTGAGATCGGACCGATCACGAGAGGGCCGATCGCCAGACCGATCATGAAGCCGGTCAGCGTGAGTTGCACAGCCGATGCGCTCGTTCCGAGGTCGCTCGCGACGTCGGGAACTGACGCGAGATAGATATCGATTCCGAGCGGGGCGATGCCGCCGAGGCAGGCGAGCAGCACGAGCTGCCCCACGCTGAAGGGCCTGGGTTCTGCGGCAGCGCTCACGTCGCGAGTACCCGCCGCAGCCAGGATGAGCGGGCCGCGAAGGCGGCTCGGCTCAGCTCGTGCTCGGGCGCGAACATATCGAAGCCGTGAAAGCCGCCACTCCAGACATGCAACTCGGCTTCGCCGCCGACCGCCCAGATGCGCGAGGCGTAGTCCACGTCCTCGTCGCGAAAGAGTTCGGCGCTGCCCGCCTCGATGAACGCGGGCGGGAGGTCGGCGAGGTCTGTCGCTCGGGCTGGCGCAGCGATCGCGGGCACGTCCGCTGCGGGATCGCCGGCGTCTTCTCCGAGGAGAGCACCCCAGGCCAGGAGACTCATGTGCCTGGGCCACGGGCTGATGCCGTCGTACTGGTAGCTCGACGGCCTGCTGTTCGTGTCGTCGAGCATGGGGCAGATGAGCATCTGGCCCGCGAGCCGCGGGCCACCCCTGTCGCGCGCGAGCAGTGCGACGCCTGCGCTCAGCAGCCCGCCGGCACTGCCGCCCATCACGACGATCCGATCGGGATCGATCGCCAGCTCGGCAGCGTGGTCGGCGACCCACACGAGGGCGGCATAGCAGTCCTCGACCGGGGCGGGATGTGGGTGCTCCGGGGTCAGGCGATAGTCGACCGTGATGGCGACAGCTCCGAACTCTTCGACGAGGGGTACCAGGCGCGGGTAGTCGTCGTGTCGGGTGCCCATGATCGTGCCCCCGCCGTGGAAGTTGGTGAAGCACGGCAGCAGGCCCTCGGCACGGCGGGGGCGAAGGATCGTCACCTCGAGATCGGGTGCACCCGCTGGGCCAGGGATGCGGCGCTCCTCGTGATCGATCTCGCGGTCGCTGATGACCTCTTCGAGCGGGGGAGAGAGGACGAACCCACGCAGCGAGGGGATATCGGCAACTGTGGGGCGCGGACCTGCGGGCGGCATCGCGTCGAGGATGCTGGCGAGTTTCGGATCGAAGGGGACCGGCGTGGGAGGTGTCGGGGGTCGGGTCATGGCATGTCTCCTCTTCGAAGTCGTGGCGTATCGTCAGCTTAGCAATTTTTCTCCACTTGGAGAAAAATTTGGCGAATAGAGTGAGACGACGGAGGAGGTACGATGGCCCAGCACGTGGATCACGAGGAGCGTCGCCGCGAGATCGTGGAGGTCGCACGGCGGCTCATTCTGAGCGGCGGCTTCCGAGCCGCCACGATGCGTTCGATGGCCGCGGAGGCGGGATACGCGCACAGCGCGCTGAAATACTATTTCCCGGACGGGAAGTCGGCGATCGTCGGCGAAGCGTTCGAGGGGCTACTGGCGGAGGTCTCGCCCGCCGCTCGCGCGCGGCTCGGCGGTGAGGGAACGAAGCTCAGAAGGTATCTCCGCGCCTGGTTTCCCGAGAGCGCCGGCGAAACCCGGAACGGCCGCCTGTTCGTCTCGCTCTGGGAGGAGGCGATGTCGCACCCGGCGCTCGTCGATCTCTATCGCGAACACCTCGAGTCGTGGCGGCGGGAGGTCATCGAGCGATTCGAAGCGGCCTCGGCGGCGGGAGAGATCGCGCACCCAGGCCCGTACGGCGGCTTCGCCGACGAGTACCTGTCGTTCATGATGGGCACCCTCGTCACCAATCTCATGTACCCGGAGGGCGAGCACCTGCACGACGTCGACGCCTACCTCGACGGGCTCATGACCCGGCTCGGCGAGCGGTCGCAGCCGCCCGCTTGAACTCTCCGCCGGGCTCTGCTGTGCTTGAGCGACGCTTCAGGCCGCCGCACGCGCACGCGGAAGGGCCGGAGCGCGTGTGCGCCCCGGCCCTTCCGTTCGAGATCCTGCGACTTCGCGCAGGATGACGAACGCGCTCGCGCAGGAGGACGAAGAGGCTGTTACAGCGTCTCGCCGAGCTTGAAGCCCTTCGCCTCGTCGCCCTCGCGGGTGTACGAGAAGCCGTCGGCACCGATGGTGACCTCGAGCTCCGAGCTGTCGGTGCGCTTGATCACCGGCTGCGGGTTGCCGTCGAGGTCGAGCACGAGCGAGGCCTCGGTGTACCACGAGGGCACGACCGGATTGCCCCACCAGTCGCGGCGCTGGTTGTCGTGCACGTCCCAGGTCACGACCGGGTTGTCGGGGTCGCCGGTCCAGTAGTCCTGCGTGTAGATCTCGACGCGATGGCCGTCGGGATCGAGCAGGTACAGGTAGAACGCGTTCGACACGCCGTGACGGCCTGGGCCGCGCTCGATGCGGTCGCTGATGCGCAGCGCGCCCATCTTGTCGCAGATCGCGAGGATGTTGTGCTTCTCGTAGGTCGCGAACGCGACGTGGTGCATGCGCGGGCCGTCGCCACCTGTGGCCGCCGTATCGTGCACGGTCGGCTTGCGGC
>JBKEBN010000097.1:0-29766 GCA_047973175.1 Leucobacter sp. | reverse complement strand
TCGCCATCGCGCTCGTCGAGGGCCCCTCTCCGGAGCCGGTGGCGACGACGTTGTTCGTCACCAGGCCGCCCAGCTGCATGACCGTGATCGTGGCGAGGCTCCAGGCGGCGATGCGCGCGGTTCGTCCGAGCCCCATGCCGCGCCACTTGAAATCGGGACGATAGCGCAGCCCGGCTCGGCGCCACGACCAGAACAGGATCAGCGCCTGAGCGATCACGCCGAGCGTCGCACTGCCCGCGAGCACCACGATCGAGGTGGCGTTCCAGTCGAGCACCCCGCGAAGCTCGCCCGTCGGATCCGCCCCGAACATCGCGATGAAGACGAGGATGCCGGCGATCGCGATGACGTTGTTGAGCACGGGCGCCCAGGTGAAGGGACCGAAGACGCTGCGGGCGTTGAGCACCTCGCCGAGCACGGTGTAGAGGCCGTAGAACACGATCTGCGGCAGGCACCAGTAGGCGAAGGCCGTCGCGAGCGCGAGTTGATCCGGCGGCCACGCGACCGCCGTGAGCCACACGATCCAGGGTGCCGCGATCATGGCGAGCACCGTGATCGCGAACATGCCCACCGAGATGAGCGTGAGGATCTTGTTGATGTACCCCGCGCCCCCGTCGGCGTTGCGGGCGGCCTTCACGATCTGCGGCACGAGTACGGCGTTGAGCATGCCGCCGAGCAGGATCATGTAGAGCGTGTTCGGCAGCAGGTTGCCGTTCTGAAACGCGTCGGCCGAGACCGATCCGACCGATCCGATCGCGTACGCGAGCAGGATCGCCTTCACCAGGCCGAGCACGCGCGACACCATCGTGCCCGACGCCATCACGGCGCTCGCGCGCATGAGGTTTCCGGCCATCAGCGGCCCCCCTCCACGAACAGCCCCGCCATCAGTAGTAGGGGTCTTTCTTGATCGCGAGCGAGGCGCGTCGCGCGAGCCGATCGCCCAGCCTCACCCAGAACGCATAGGCGCGGGGCCTCAGCGGCAGGTCGAAGGCTCCGGCGTAGTCGGTGATGTCTGGGGCGAAGGATCGCTTGAACTGCCCGACGCCGTGCAGGGGGTGATCCCTGTCGTCGGCGCGATCCGACGGCGGCGCGCCGCAGAGGTCGTGCGACGTCGCGCCGCGCTCGTGCGCCCAGCGGAGCACCTCCCACTGCAGCGCGTGAGAAGCGCCGTAGGCGGTCTTCGCGCGCACCGACGCGCCGTCTTTATAGGTCGTCTTCTCGCCGAGCGCCATCGCGTACGCTCCCGCGATGAGCTGCGGCTCACCCTCGCCACCGCCCTCGGCACCGTCGCGGTAGGCGAAGAACATCTGGCCCGATCCCGCCCGCTCGAACGCCTGCCAGTAGGCGCGGTAGTAGCTCTCGGTTCGCAGCACGAAGCGGCCCTCGGCCGTTTCTCGCAGCAGCCGGTAGAGGGCTGCGCAGTTTTCGTCCGTGGCGGGCACGCGCGACACCGTGATGCCGTCGCGGCGCGCGCGGTTGATCGAGTTGCGCGCCTTCTTGCCGAGGCTCGCGAGGAGCTGCGCCTCGGTCGCCGCGGGATCGAGCGGCACGATGACGGTCGAGGGGTTGGGAATGATACGCACAGTATCTCGGTATCCGGCCGCGCGAATCGCGGCCCGGGACCCCGGATCGACCCTGGGTTCGATCTTGAGCAGGAAAGCGCCTCGGGATCGAGCCAGCATGCCGACCGCGGCGGCCGTTTCGAGCACGGCGACCGCATCCTCACCGGCGGGGCCGGCGGGCAGGTGCCACCACTCCCCCAGCAGAGGCACGCGCTTCGCCAGCACGCCGACGGCCACGGGCGACCGCCCGTGGCGATCCACCACCACGCGATAGTCGCGGTAGCGGCCCTCGGCGCGCTTCACACCGAGGTAGGCGTCACCCATCCAGACCTCGCCACCGCCCGGATTCGCCGCGACCAGCTCGTCCCAGCGGGAGCGCTCGTCGGCGGTCGCAAAACGCGCGACCGCATCGCTCGCGACGTTACTCGCGACGCCACTCATCGCACCACGCCCTACACCACCACCACGACGGGCACGATCATTGCCTTGCGGCGCAGCTTCGTGCCGACCCAGCGGCCGATGGTGCGACGGGTGATCTGCTGCAGCTGGTGGTGATCGGTGACGCCGTCCTTCATCGCGGCCTCGAGCGCGTTCGCGATCTGCGGCTTGATGGCGTCAAAGACGCGGTCGTCTTCTGCAACGCCCTTCGCGTGGATCTCGGGGCCAGAGACGATCTGGGCGAGCGTCGGCTCGACCACCGTGATGACCGAGATGAACCCCTCCTCGGCGAGCGTGCGGCGGTCGCGCAGGTCATCGTCGGTGACGCGACCGACGCTCTTGCCGTCGACGTAGATGAACTCGGTGTCGAGCTGACCCACCGGCCGGGCGACGCCGTCGACGAGGTCGACGACCGTGCCGTTCTCGGCGATGACCGTGCGATTCTGCGGCACGCCCGTCTCGATCGCGAGCGCGGCGTTGGCGACCAGCATGCGGTATTCGCCGTGGATCGGCATGACGTTCTTCGGGCGCACGATGTTGTAGCAGTAGAGCAGCTCGCCGGCCGCCGCGTGGCCCGAGACGTGCACCTTCGCGTTGCCCTTGTGCACGACGTTCGCGCCCAGTTTCATCAGGCCGTCGATCAGGCGGTACACGCTCGTCTCATTGCCCGGAATCAGGCTGGAAGCGAGGATCACGGTGTCGCCCTCGCCCACCTCGACCTGGTGCTCGCGGTTGACCATGCGGTTCAGCACCGCCATCGGCTCGCCCTGCGATCCGGTCGACATGTAGACGATGCGGTGGTCGGGAATGTCGCCGCTCTTCTTGAGATCGACGAGCACTCCCTCGGGCACGTCGAGGTAGCCGAGATCGTTCGCGATCTTCATGTTGCGCACCATCGAGCGGCCGAGCAGCACGACGCGGCGACCGTTGGCGTGCGCCGCGTCGAGCACCTGCTGCACGCGGTGCACGTGGCTCGAGAAGCTTGCCACGACCACCTTGCCGGGGGTCTTCGCGATGACCTGCTCGATCACGGGGCCGATGTTCTTCTCGGTGGGCGTGAAGCCGGGCACGTCGGCGTTCGTGGAGTCGGTCATGAAGAGGTCGACGCCCTCCTCGCCGAGCCGCGCGAAGGCGCGCAGGTCGGTGATGCGCCCGTCGAGCGGCAACTGGTCCATCTTGAAGTCGCCCGTGCCGATGACGAGGCCGGCATCGGTGCGGATCGCGACGGCGAGCGCGTCGGGGATGGAGTGGTTGACCGCGACGAACTCGAGATCGAAGGGACCGTACTGCACGCGATCGCCCTCGGTCACCTCGCGGGTAACGGGCCTGATGCGGTGCTCCTTCAGCTTCGCCGTCACGAAGGCGAGCGTCAGCTTCGAGCCGACGAGCGGAATGTCCTCGCGCATCTTCAGCAGGTACGGCACACCGCCGATGTGGTCTTCGTGGCCGTGGGTCAGCACGACCGCGACGATGTCGCCGAGGCGGTCTTCGATCTTGGTGATGTCGGGCAGGATCAGGTCGACGCCCGGGTGCTGCACCTCGGGGAAGAGCACGCCGCAGTCGACGATCAGCAGCTTGCCGTCGATCTCGTAGACGGTCATGTTGCGACCGACCTCGCCGAGACCCCCGAGCGGGGTGATGCGGAGGGTGCCCTTTTCGAGGGCCGGAGGAGCGTAAGGGGGGTTTGTCATGTATCTTCCTTGCCAGCCCCTGATTCGTCATTCTGCGGGAGCGTAGCGAGTCGCAGAATCTCACTGGTAGATCCCGCGCGCCGCGACTCGCGCTGCTCTCGCAGCATGATCGACTTTGCCGCGCGCGGGATGACTGCGGTTATCGGGTCGTGCCCGCGATCTTCGGCAGCGCGCCACCGGCAGCGGCGTTGCGGTCAGGCTTGAAGTTGGAGAAGTCGACGCCGGGTACGTCGTGCACGAGCGCGAGCTCGTCTTCGATGATGGCGGCCTCCCACTCTTCGGGCCCGACGAGCGGCAGGCGCACGCGCGGGCTGCCGATGCGGCCGAGGCCGTGAAGGATGTACTTCGCCGCTACGGTGCCCGGCACGTGGGTCATCACGGCGCGCACGAGCGGTTCGAGGCGCTGGTGCATGTCGCGCGCCGTGTTGAGGTCGCCGACGTTCACCGCGTCGATGATGGCGCGGTAGGGAGCGGCCGCGATGTTCGCGGTGACGCCGATGAGGCCGGTGGCACCGATCGCCAGCTCGGGCAGCACGTTCGCGTCGTCACCCGAGAAGTACATGAGGTCGGTCTGGTTGAGCACGCGGCTGACCTCGCTGAGGTCGCCCTTCGCGTCTTTCACCGCGAGGATGTTCGGGTGCTTGGCGAGGCGCAGGATGGTCTCGTACTTGATGGGCACGCCCGTGCGGCCGGGAATGTCGTACAGGATCACCGGCAGGTCGGTCGCGTCTGCGACCAAGCGGAAGTGGGTGAGCAGACCCGCCTGAGTGGGCTTGTTGTAGTACGGGGTGACGATCATGACGCCGTCGGCACCGGCCTTCTCGCTGGCCCGGTAGAGCTCGATGGCGTGCGCGGTCTCGTTGGATCCGCCGCCCGTGATGATCTTCGCGCGACCCGAGCTCACCGACTTCGCAACCTCGACCAGCTTGAGCTTCTCGGGGTCGGTCAGCGTGCTCGTCTCACCGGTCGTGCCGGTGACCACGATGCCGTCGGCACCGCTCGTAATGCAGTCGTCGATGTGCTTCTCGGTCGCAGCCCAATCGACCTCGCCGTCAGCCCGGAAGGGCGTAACGAGCGCGACGAGTACCTGACCGAAGGGATTCTCTACCTGTGCCACCCGTCTAGGGTATCGGACTTATGTCCGCTCTGTCTGTGGGCTGTGATAGGAGGCGGCGGGCCGAAGCATCTCATCGCAGAAGTGTCACTGCGCCAGGCCGCTATCGACGTTCTCACCGCAGAGTGCAAATAACAGGTTGCTGCCCAAGCGGTCGCCGGATCTTGTTTCATCCCGAGCATTGTTCTACGATGTAGCACATGAACAGTGTGGGAATCAGGGCGCTCAAGCAGAACGCGTCGGAAGTCGTGGCCCGAGCCGCCAAGGGCGAGATCATCGAGATCACCGATCACGGCAAGCCCGTCGCCAAGATCGTGCCGCTGCGCGAAGACCGCTACGAGGAGATGGTGAGCTCGGGGCAGATCACGCCGCCGCGCGCCTCGCTCGCAGAGTACATCGCCGAGCACAAAACCCTCCAGGCCGAACTCAAAGCGCAGGGCATTCCGATCACGAATACCAGCAGCATGACACTGCAAGAGATTCTTGACGAACAACGCGAGGAGCGCCTGCCGTGATGGTCTACGCCGACACCTCCGCCCTCGCGAAGCTTGTGCTGCACGAGCCTGAGTCAGACGCGCTTGCGCACTGGGCAATCGAATCCGAAGTTCGCTTCCTTACAGCGGCACTCACACTCACCGAGCTGCCACGAGCTGTCATGCGAACCAATACCGCACTCCTCCCCGAGGTTCGAAATCAGCTGCAATCATGCGGCATCATCAACCTCGACGCCTCGATCTACGAGGAGGCCAGTCGCATCGGCCCGCCCGCCCTGCGATCACTCGACGCGATCCACCTCACCGCCGCCCTGCACCTCGGCAACCAGCTCGGCGCGTTCCTCACCTACGACGAACGGCTTGCAGAGGCCGCCCGTGGCGTCGGCATTCGCCCCATCAGCATTTCGGCATAGCGTCGGGGCCTCGACGGTAAGAGCCCTACCACCGTTCGTAACGCTCGAAGTGATACCTGAGGCCGGTCTTCGAGGTGAGCGGTTCGCCCGCATTCAGGAGCCGCCACTCGGGCCCGATCTCGGGCGCGAAGGTATCGGCGTCGGGCACGTTGAGCTCGATGCGGGTCACCACGAGTTCGTCGGCGAGCGGCATCGCCGCGCGATACAGCTCTCCCCCGCCCATGACCCACGCGCGACCCTCACCCGTTTCTGCCGCAGCCGTGAGCGCGGCATCGAGCGACACCGCGACGGTCGCGCCGCGGGCCTCGAACTCGGGATCGCGCGTCACCACCACGTTCTCACGGCCCGGCAGCGGGCGAAAACGCTCGGGCAGCGACTCCCAGGTGCGGCGGCCCATGATGACGGGGGCACCCAGCGTCACGCGCTTGAAGTGCGCGAGATCTTCGGGCAGGTGCCAGGGCATGTCACCGCCGCGACCGATCGCACCGCGGCCGCAGGTGCGTGCGTCAGCGCGGCCCTCAGCACTGCCGATGATTCTGTCGGCGCCGTTGTCGGTGCTGTCGTCGCTGCCGCGGGCCTCGGCCCAGATCATGCCCAGCTTCATCGCCCGCACACCCCTCGTTGTTCCGCGCATCCATTTGACCCCGCGGGGCGGCCTGATGGCACTGGGTGGTCGACGCTCACACCGCGACCGGAGCCTTGATGCCGGGGTGGTGCTCGTAGCCGATGAGTTCGAAGTCGTCGAGCGTGTAGTCGAAGATCGAGTCGGCCTTGCGAATCTCGATGCGCGGATAAGGGTACGGTTCACGCGCGAGCTGTCGCTCCACCTGCTCGATGTGGTTGTCGTAGATGTGGCAGTCGCCGCCTGTCCAGATGAACTCCCCCGGTTCGAGCCCTGCCTGCTGCGCCAGCATCAGCGTGAGCAGCGCGTACGACGCGATGTTGAACGGCACCCCGAGAAACATATCGGCCGAGCGCTGGTACAGCTGGCACGACAGTTTGCCGTCGGCGACGTAGAACTGGAAGAACGCGTGGCAGGGCATGAGCGCCATCTCGTCGAGGTCGGCGACGTTCCAGGCGGAGACGATGATGCGGCGCGATTCGGGGTTCGATCGCAGCTGATCCACCACCTGCGCGATCTGGTCGATGTGCCCGCCGCCGGGCTTCGGCCACGAGCGCCACTGCACCCCGTACACCGGGCCGAGGTCGCCGTTCGCGTCGGCCCACTCGTCCCAGATGGTGACTCCGTGCTGCTTCAGGTAGGCGGTGTTCGAGTCGCCGCGCAGAAACCACAGCAGCTCGACTGCCACCGACGTGAAGTGCACGCGCTTGGTCGTGAGCAGCGGAAACGACTCGGAGAGATCGTAGCGAATCTGCCTGCCGAAGAGGCTGCGGGTGCCGGTGCCGGTGCGATCCCCCTTCGGCGTACCGTGCTCGTAGACCTCGCGCAGCAGGTCTTCGTAGGGGGTCGGGATCGCGTCGGCACTCACGCCGAAGAGTCTACCGGCAGGGCCTCGCCCGCTACTCCCCGACCTCCATCGCCCGCCGGCCCCCGGTCGGCCTCGCCCACCGACCCCGGGCACGAGAACCCGCGCCCGGCACGAAAACCCGCGCCCAGAACAGTCTCGGAGACGGGTCTTCGTGCTGGGCATGGGTTCTCGTGCCACTCGTAGGGTTTCGCGCCGCTCGCGGTTTCTGGTGAGGGGCAGCCCGCCGTTCGCCGGCCTCCAGCCGCGCCCGTCGTGTCTACCGGCGGGGTTCAGGCATCCGGCTGAGATCCGCGTTCGGGCATCGTAACGACCTCTCGGGGAGGGACGAACGACACGTCGATGATCTCACGGTCACCGAGCGGGTGCTCCAGCTGCAGCACGAACGGAGTGGGATCGTGGCCGGGGCAGGTCGCAGCTTCCAACCGGCGCACGCCGATCACCACCGCGACCTGCTCTTCGTCTTCGGCCAGTTCGACGACCTCCACTCGACCCTCGGCCGTCTGCCCTGAAGCACAGTTCCGTTCCATCACCAGCAGCTTCACCTCGCGACTCTGGGGTTCGATCGGCGCGTCGGGATCGAGCCAGACCTGGCCGTAGCCGAACCCTTCGAGCGGCCTTCGCAGGTCACACGACATCAGCCCAGTCAGAGCCCACTCCTGCGTGCCGTCCGTTCCCTCGCTGACGGCAAAAGTCACGAGCTCGTAGTTGCGCTCGGGCAGGTACCCCGCGAATCCGTCGTCTTCCCCGACCTCATCCGCAGCCTCGCGCATCAGTGCGACGGCATCGGGAGCGTCTTCGACGACGAACCACCCTGCACCCTCGCGCACGTCGAAGTCCTCTTCGGGATCAGCCGCCGCCCTCACGAGGGACCTTTGCAGCCGATCGTCCAACTCCTCGAACGGTCGCCGCTGCTCGACGGCATCGATCGGTGCCTCGGTCTGCCCGCACGAGAAGGTCTCTCGCCCGGCCGTAAGCTCCGCGACAGCGGTGCCCGGCGGGGCCAGCTCAGCGCGCCGGTCGGTCGCTTCTTCGGGATCCGCGTCCGCGCCGACTCCCGCGGCACCGCCCGTGCACGCCGAAAGCGTGAGCGCCAGGGCGGCGACAGCCGCGATCCACCATTTGCCGTGCCGCACGCTGCGCATCGTCGCGCCCTCCCGACCCTCTCACCGGACGGCCAGAATACCTGCCATTCGGCAGAACCACCAGAACACGTGTGCGGCACGAGAACCCACGTCCGGAACGGTGCCGGAGATGGGTTTTCGTGCCGCACGTGGGTTCTCGTGGCGACTGCCACCGCAGGTTCGCTGCGGGGCGCACCAGACCGCGGGCGCAGCCGCCTACCGGCTCACTCAGTCGAGTCCATCGTCGAACACCTGGAGCGTGCTCGTGTCGTCGCTCGCGTCGGCCTTGCTGAGCACCTCGCCGCGGAAGAACGCGGGGTGCTTGCGCGCCTGCAGCAGCATCAGGATGATACCGACGACGAGCATGGCCGTGCCCAGAATACCCACGAGGCCGACACCGGCTATGTTGCTGCCCGAACCGGCGGAGGGATCCATCGCGTCGATCGTGGTCTTCACGAACACGATGAGCAGCAGTATGCCGCCCACGAGCGGGAACACGATCTGCATGAGTATCGCCCCGGCACCCTGGCGGGGCGCGGTCTTGCGGAAGTACCACGGGCTCGCGAGCGCGGTGATGCCGTAGTAGAAGCAGACCATCATGCCGAGCGCCGTGATGGTGTCCCAGAGCACGTCTTCGCTGATGAAGCGCATGATCGCGTAGAACACCGAGGCCACGATCGACGACCACAGCAGCGCCACGTAGGGAGACTTGTACTTGGGGTGGATCTTGCTCATCGACGGCGGCACGGCCTTGTAGTGCGACATCGCGAGCAGTGTGCGCGCCGGCGAAATCGCGGTCGAGTTGATCGAGGCCATGGCGCTGACGAGAATCGCGAGCGAGAGCAGGATCGCGGCCCCGCCCATCACGGGATCGGCGAGCGCTGCGAACACGTTCTCAATGATGTGCGGGTTGCCGAGTCCGGTCTCGTCCTCGCCGAGACCCGCGTAGGCCACCGTGGCGGTCGCGGTGCCGACGTACATGACGACGAGGATGGCGATCAGGATCATCGCGGCCTTGCTCTCGGTCGAGAGCTTGCCCTTCGACGGCTTGGTCTCCTCACCCATCGTCAGCACCGTGTCCCAGCCCCAGTAGACGAAGATCGACACCGCAATACCCGCCGTGAAAGCGGAGAAGCTGTCGACCTCGAAAGGATTGAACCACGAGAGCTGAGGCTGTTCGCCACCGGCGTTGTTCGGGCCCGGTGCCTTCACGAACATCGCGATGATGAACCACGCCATCACCGCCACCTGGAACGCCACCGTGACGTACTGGAACACCTTGGTTGAGGTCATGCCTCGGTACGAGATGAACGTGGCCAGCGCCATGAAGCACAGGCAGACGAGAATGTTGATGATTCGGTTGTCGGCGATATCGGCGATCGACGGGTTGTTCGCCACGATGCTGATCGACTGGAACAGGAACTCGACCGCAATGCCTGCGAGGTTCGAGAGCACCAGCACGGTCGCGACGACGAGCCCCCAGCCCGCCATCCACCCGACCCACGGCCCGAACGCGCGGGTCGCCCAGGTGAATGACGTGCCCGAATCGGGCATCGCGGTGTTGAGAGCGCGGTAGCCGAGCGCGACGAGCAGCATGGGGATAAAGCCCATGAGGAAGATCGCGGGAGTCTGATACCCGACCTCGCTCGCAGCAGGTCCCACCGAAGCCGTCAGCGTGTAGGCCGGCGCACAGGTCGAGATGCCGATTACGAGGGCCCCGAGAACACCGACTGTTCCCTGCGGCAGGCCCTTCTTGCTGATCCCGGTGCCAGAATCGAGCGTTCTCGTCACCGGCTCCGGCGCGTTCCCATCGTACTTGGACATGTGACTACCGTACTTTCTGACGCAGCTCTGCGTGCTCAATCCCACGGCAGCGGGAGTGCTCTCGGGGCCATCGGGGCCCCGGACCGCTGTCCTACCAGAAGATTGTATGCCCGAACCTCGGCTCTCACGAACCCGTCGCCGAACCGTAACGATTTTCGTCGCGTTCCAGCGCGATGGCCTGCCGAATCGCGGCCCGCGCGCGCTTCCGGTCACCGCACGCGTCGTAGACGATCCCGAGACGCATCCATGCCTGCCACGACTCGGGATCGGCCTCGACCTCGGCACGATAGCGCGGAAAAGCGGCGTCGGCGTCTTCGCGCATGGGGCGGCCGGAGGGGTGGGTGGCGACGGGCTCGTCGGGCATGCGCCCCTCCGCCTCGAGGCGATCGGCGAGGCGTGTGGCCTGGCGGCCGAACTGCAGCTCGCGCACGAGTGCCCAGACGCCGATGAAGGGCAGGATCAGCAGCGCCACCCCCATCAGCACCGCCACGAGCTGCCCCGAGCCGAGCAGAGCGACTGCCCGGATGCCGACGAACGCGAAGTAGAGCACGAGCAGCAGGCTCATGGTCGCGACGCCGAGAATGGCGCGCAGGCGAGCGCTCACGCGCTGATTCCGAGCACCCGGTCGAGGCCCACAGTGAGCCCTTCCGCGGCGATCGCGGCTTCGAGCGCAGCGCGGATCCCGGCGCGATAGGCGTCGTTCGAGTGCGTGTCGTGCGTGATCGTCAGCACCTCGCCCGCTCCCCCGAATCGCACCTCCTGCTTCGCCACGACACCGGCGAGCCGCAGGCTGTGCACGGGAATGCCGTCCACGAGCTCGCCGCGGGCGGGCTGCTCGGCGAAGGGCGCTTCGACCGGGCGACCCCCGCGAGCCTCGGCCATCAGCTCTGCCGTGCGCACCGCGGTGCCGCTCGGAGAGTCGACCTTGCGCGGGTGGTGCGCCTCGATCACCTCGATCGCGTCGAAGTAGGGGGCGGCCGCGCGCGCGAGCGCCGTGCCGAGCACCGAGCCCAGCGAGAAGTTCGGCACCACGATGACGCCCGCCCCCGGCCTGGCCGCCACGTGCTCGGCGAGCACGGCCAGGCGATCCGCCGACCAACCGCTCGTGCCGACGATCACCTTCTGCCCGCGCTCGAGCGCGCGCTCGACGATGGCGGGCGAGGCGTCGGGGTGACTGACATCGATGAGGATCGCGGCTTCGCCGCCCTCAGCGGGGTCGGAGGCGCGGGTCAGCCGGGCGACCAGCTCGAACTCGGGGTGGCCCTCGACCACCTCGCACACCAGAGAGCCGAGGCGGCCGGTGGCACCGGAAACAGCAACCGTGACAGACATGCGATCCAGCCTAGAGCGTCGAGCGGCTTGTGTCGCCGACGGCGACCGTCGTGAGCGGGCGGGCGGCGAGTTCGGCGGCGACCGCGCGAATCTCGTCGGCGGTCACCGCAGCGAAGCGTTCGAGCGAGGCGTCGAGGTCGTAGAGCTCACCGCTGCCGAGTTCGGCCCGCGCGAGCCGCCCCATGCGCGTGTCGCTGTCTTCGAGCGACAGCGCCGACGATCCCGCGATCTGCCCGAGCACCCGCTCGCGCTCCTCCTCGGTGATTCCCTCCGCGGCCACCTTCTGCAGTTCGAGCCTGCTGAGTTCGACCACCTCGGCGGCCCGCTCCGGCGCGCAGCCCGCGTACATGCCGAAGAGGCCCGCGTCGCTGTAGCTCGCTCCGAAGGAGTAGGCGGTGTAGGCGAGACCGCGCTTCTCGCGGATCTCCTGGAAGAGACGGCTCGACATGCCGCCGCCCAGAGCCGAATTCATGATGCCGAAGGCGAAGCGCCGCGGGTCGTTCGCGCGCAGCCCCTCGGTGCCGATCAGCAGGTTCAGCTGTTCCGACGGCCGCTCGGTCACCCGCACTCGGGCCTCGGTGGCGATCGCGCCCGCCTGCGCGGTCTCGAACCCGGAGGCCTCGAGGGCAGATGCGGCGGCGGGATCCCGATCCACCCCCTGCGCGCGGCGCACCGGAACCGCACTGCGACCCGTGTGCCAGCGCTCCTCGGGCGAGAGATCGAGCGCCGCGAGCACCTGCTCGACGAGGCGGTCGTGGTCGACGGCCCCGGCGGCCGAGATCACCAGCGTCGCGGGATCGTAGCGGTACCGGTAGTGCTGATCGACGTCGGCGCGGCGCGCGGCGCGAATGGTCTCCGGGCTGCCGCCGATGGGGCGGCCCAGCGGATGCTCGCCGAGCACCTCTTCGAAGAAGCGCTCGTTGGCGACATCCGCGAGATCGTCGGAGGCCATCGCGAGCTCCTCGAGGATCACGCCGCGTTCGGTCTCGAACTCGTCAGCGTCGAGCACCGAGTTGGTGACCATGTCGGCGAGCACCGTGACCGCGCCCTCGAGGTCGACGTCGCGCACCTTCGCGTAGTAGCAGGTGTACTCCTTGGCCGTGATCGCGTTGTGCTCGGCACCGATGCGGTCGAAGCTGGTGGCGATCGAGTAGGCGTCGCGCGTGGGAGTGCCCTTGAACAGCAGGTGCTCGAGGAAGTGGGTGGATCCGAGGCTGCCCGGTGCGTCATCGCGCTCCGCCTGCTCGTCGCGCGAACCCACGCCGACCCAGAAGCCGACGCTCGCCGAGCGAGACCCGGGCATGCGCTCGGTCAGCACGCGCAGGCCGCTCGGGTGCACGGTGCGGCGCACCGGGCCACCGCCCAGATCGGTTTCGAGTTCGGCCTGGTCGAGGGGAAGGAGGATCGGATCGCGCATCCCACCAGCTTAGAGGTCGCGCGGATCCGTTATATCCATCGTCCTGCGCGGGCGTGCTGCACACGGCACCAGGGCGCGTCGCGGGATCCCGCAGACCGCGATCCCGAGACGCCGCGAGGGGGCGGGCCACCGCTCGGCAGCCCGCCCCCTCAGCGGTCATCGCGTTTCCGGTTGCGGCACCGCGCCGCGACTACAGCACCGCGCCGATGCGCCGCGCTGCCTCGGTTCCCATGCGCACCGCGCCGTCGACGTGCTGGTAGCCCTCGGCCGCGATATCGGAGCAGGCGTAGAAGATGCAGCCCGTCGGCTCGTTCTGCAGGTGGCCCCAGCGGTGCAGCCCGCCCAGGTCGTAGCTCGCGGCGTAGGCACCGCGCGTCCACTCCTCGGCCGCCATATCGGAGAGCGCGAACGCGATCGGGTGCATGGTCTCCGGCCCGAGGTAGACGGCCATCGCTTCGAGGATGCGCCGCTTGCGCTCCTCCTCGGGCAGCGCCCACATCTCTTCGGCGTAGACGTCGGAGATGAAGCCGACGAGCGTGCCGTTCGGATCTTCGGTGCTCGCCTCACCGCCCGCGATGTTCGGGCCGTAGTTGGTGTTGTCGTAGACCTCCTGCACCAGGCGGCCGCCGCCGAACGAGGTGCCCGAGAGGCCGGCCTCGCGCCAGAACGGCGTCTCGTAGGCCGCGTGCACCTTGATGACCAGGCCCATCGAGATGTGCTGGTGCGCGATCATCTGCTCGCGGGGAAGCGCCGGGGTGAACTGGATGCGCGAGTAGAGGTTCGGCGGCACGGCCAGCACCACGGCCCTGGCGTTCACGACCACGCGGTCGGAGACGACGCACACGCTGCCCGCGACGCCGTTCTCGGGAACGCCGTTGCGCACGTCGGCCGCAATGCCGTTGAGCGGGTCGGCCGTTGCGGGATCGACCTCGGCCCACTCGATCTCGCGCACCGGGGTGGAGAGGAAGACGTCGTCGCCGAGGTGCTCCGCAAGGCGCAGGGACAGCGACTGCATGCCGCCGACCACGCGCTTGTCGAGAATGAAGCACTCGTCGACGAGGTTGGAGAAGGATCCGGCCGACGCCGCCATCAGCACGGCCTGCAGCGTCGAGAAGGTGCGCGACGGCTTGGTGAGCATGCCGGAGGCGACGTAGATCGAGACGTTGTCGATGGCCTCCCGGTCGTCGGAGTGCTGTTCGAGCCAGGAGCGGAACGAGATCGAGTCGAGCTCGGCCGCGCGCTCAGCGGCCCACGGGGCGGTGACGCCGACCTCTTCGACGAGCTCGTCCATCAGCGCGATGAGCCTGGTCATCTCGCGGTGGGTGCTCTCGCCGACGGGCAGTTCGTCGCCCGTGTAGGTGTGGCGGGTGCCATCGGGCGAGACGTAGACGGAAGCGCCCTCGCGGTAGCGAGAGAAGGTTTCGAGGCCGAGCTCCTCGAGCAGCGCGACGACCGCGGTCTGGTCGGGCGACACCCACTGGCCGCCCAACTCGACGAAGTGGCTGTTGCCGTCGGAGTCGAGCATCTGCCCGTTCCAGGTGCGGCCGCCGACGCGGTCTCGTGCCTCGAGCACGGCGACGGATCGGCCCGCCTTGCGGAGCTCGTAGGCTGCGGTCAGACCGGCGGGCCCAGCGCCCACGATGACGACATCACGATCGATGACGGTGGCTGACGGGTTGACGAAGGCGTTCATATACAGAATCTCCTGACTGCGAGCCGCGGGGCCGATCCCCTCGGCGATACGTCTCACCCATCATGGCACCCGGGCACAAAACTGTCAATATCAACACTAAAAATATAAAATTCAACTGATTTCGAAGAAAATTACCACTCAGTATCACGAATCAGTGGATCCTGGCCAAACTAGCAGTTTGCAGGAGATCGAGCTCGAAACGCAGAAGTGCCCGCCGCCTCCCCGTTACGGGAAGGTGGCGGGCACCCGATCCTAAGCCGCGCTTCAGACGAAGGCGGACACCGGAACGCTACTCTGCGGCTTCGGCTGCGGGAGCCTCCTCGGCTGCCGTCTCCTCGAGCACGGGCTCGAGCGAGAGCTTGCCGCGGTCGTCGACCTTGGTGATGCGCACGAGAATCTTCTGGCCGACCGAGAGCACCTCGTCGACGCTCTCGATGCGCTTGCCGCCGACGAGCTTGCGCACCTCGGAGATGTGCAGCAGGCCGTCCTTGCCGGGCACCAGCGAGATGAAGGCACCGAAGGCGGCGTTCTTCACGACGGTGCCGAGGTACTGCTCGCCGACCTCAGGGGTCTGCGGGTTGGCAATGGCGTTGACCTGCGCGCGGGCGGCCTCGGCCGAGGGGCCGTCGGTGGCACCGATGTACACCGTGCCGTCGTCGTCGATCGAGATCTCGGCACCGGTCTCGTCTTGGATGCCGTTGATCGTCTTGCCCTTGGGGCCGATGAGTTCGCCGATCTTGTCGACCGGGATCTGCACGGTGATGACGCGGGGCGCGGTGGGTGCCATCTCGTCAGGCGTGTCGATGGCCTGGTCCATGACGCCGAGGATCGCGGTGCGAGCCTCCTTCGCCTGCGACAGAGCGCTGGCGAGCACGTCGGAGGGGATGCCGTCGAGCTTGGTGTCGAGCTGCAGCGCGGTCACGAACTCGGAGGTGCCGGCGACCTTGAAGTCCATGTCGCCCAGCGCGTCTTCAGCACCGAGAATGTCGGTGAGCGTCGCGTAGCGGGTCTCACCGTCGACCTCGTCGGAGACGAGACCCATCGCGATGCCCGCGACGGGAGCGCGCAGCGGCACGCCGGCGTTGAGCAGCGACAGGGTCGAGGCGCAGACGGATCCCATCGAGGTGGAGCCGTTCGAGCCGAGGGCCTCGGAGACCTGGCGGATCGCGTAGGGGAACTCCTCGCGGCTCGGCAGCACCGGCACGAGGGCGCGCTCGGCGAGGAAGCCGTGGCCGATCTCGCGACGCTTCGGGCTGCCCACGCGGCCGGTCTCACCGGTCGAGTAGGGCGGGAAGTTGTAGTGATGCATGTAGCGCTTCGAAGTGGTGGGCGACAGCGAGTCGATCTGCTGCTCCATCTTCAGCATGTTCAGCGTGGAGACGCCCAGGATCTGGGTCTCACCGCGCTGGAAGATCGCCGAGCCGTGCACGCGCGGGATCACCTGCACCTCGGCGTCGAGCGCGCGAATGTCGCGCAGACCGCGGCCGTCGATGCGCGCGCCGTCGGCGAGGATGCGGCCGCGCACGATCTTCTTGGTGACCGACTTGTAGGCGGCGGACACCTGACCCTCGATCTCGGCGGGCAGCTCGCCGGCCTCGATCTTGGCGACGATGGTCTCCTTGACGCGAGCCTTCAGTGCGTCGTCAGCGTCTTGGCGCTCCTGCTTGTCGGCGATCTGGTAGATGCCCGCGAGCTCACCCTCGGCGAGCTCGGCGACGGCGGCGTAGGCCTCCTCGGTGTAGGGCAGGAACACGGGGTAATCCTGCACCTCCTTCGCCGACTGCGCTGCGAGCTGCTCCTGCGCCTTCACCAGCTGGGTGAGGAAGGGCTTCGCGGCCTCGAGGCCCTGAGCGACGATCGCCTCATCGGGCTTCACAGCACCGGCCTTGATCAGGTTCCACGATCCCTCGGTCGCCTCGGCCTCGACCATCATGATCGCGACATCTTCGGTGCCGTCGGCGTGGGTGACGACGCGACCGGCGACCATCAGGTCGAAGACCGCCTCCTTGACCTGCGCCTCGTTGGGGAACGCGACCCACTGGTCGGCGCTGTCGCCCGAACCGGGGATAAGCGCGAGGCGCACGCCTGCGATGGGACCCGAGAACGGCAGACCCGAGATCTGCGTCGAAGCCGACGCCGCGTTGATCGCGAGCGCGTCGTAGAACTCGCCCGGGGCGATCGACAGCACGGTGATGACGATCTGCACCTCGTTGCGCAGGCCGGTCACGAACGACGGGCGCAGCGGGCGGTCGATGAGGCGGCACACGAGGATCGCCTCGGTCGAGGGGCGGCCCTCGCGGCGGAAGAACGAGCCGGGGATCTTGCCCGCGGCGTACGAGCGCTCTTCGACGTCGACGGTCAGCGGGAAGAAGTCGAAGTGATCCTTCGGGTGCTTCGAGGCGCTGGTGGCAGAGAGGAGCATGGTCTCCTCGTCGAGGTAGGCGGCGACGGCACCCTGTGCCTGCTGCGCGAGGCGACCGGTCTCGAAACGAACGGTGCGCGTGCCGAACCGGCCGTTGTCGAGAACGGCCTCGGCGAACTTGATTTCAGGACCCTCCACGGGTTCTCCTTTGCGTACGAGAGCACGCGGCAGGCAGCCCGAAGCGCTGCGAGCGTTTGCTGCAAGAGGCCGCGGGTGCTGATGTTCAGTAGAAGGCCACCCTCGTGCCGCGTTTCGCAACCGAGTCTGCGAGACTCGACGCCGTGCCGAGTCGCCGTGAGAGGCGAGGAACGCGCGGAGGGGGATCCACCACCGAAGACCAGCCCGCCAGCCGACGTGCTCAATATCTTCATCTTCACGCGGGCGCATGCCCGCCTTTCCAGGGTAGCACCAAGCCCTGACATCACCCCGTAATCGGGTACCTCATCGCGCGGGTAGTCGGGTAGTCACAGGCGGTGCGGGCGCAACCACCCGCCGAGATCGGAGACGCACTCAGAGCCACCGAGGGGAGGAAAAGGCGGGAATTCCAGCTGGAATTCCCGCCTTTTCCTCCCCTCGCGGAAGGCACCGCAGGTGCTTCCCGCGAGGCGACTACTCCTGGATGTTGATCGTGCTGAGGTTCTCGGCACCGATCGAGCCGCGGAGCGCGCCGATGAGCGACTCGGCGACCGGGGCGTCGACCGAGAGCACCGACAGCGCGGTACCCTTCTTCTCGTCGCGCGCGATCTGCAGCCCGGCGATGTTGACGCCGGCCTCGCCGAGGATACCGCCGTAAGTGGCGACGATGCCTGGACGATCGACGTAGCTGAACACGATGAGGTGATCGGAGAGCGGCAGCTCGAGTTCGTAGCCGTTGATCTCCACGATCTTCTCGACCTGCTTGGGGCCGGTGAGCGTGCCCGAGACGGAGACCTGGGTGCCGTCGGTGAGGGATCCGCGAATCGTGATCACGTTGCGGAAGCTCTCGGAGGCGGCGTCTACCGTGAAGCGCACCTCGACGTCGCGCTGCTCGGCGAGCAGCGGCGCGTTGACATACGAGACCGGCTCGCTCACGATCTTCGAGAAAACGCCCTTGAGCGCGGCAAGGCGCAGCGCGTCGACGTTGTGCTCGGAGAGCTCGCCGTGCACCTCAATGTCGAGCGACGCGATGGCACCGTCGGCGAGACCGGCGAAGACCTGGCCGAGCTTCTCGGTGAGCGGCAGCCCCGGCCGCACGTACTCGTCGATGACGCCGCCCGCGACGTTGACCGCGTCGGGCACCAGGTCGCCCGCGAGCGCGAGGCGCACCGACTTCGCGACGGAGACGCCAGCCTTCTCCTGCGCTTCTTCGGTGGAGGCGCCGAGGTGCGGGGTCACGTTCACGTTCGGCAGGCCGGTGAGCGAGGTGTCGGCCGGGGGCTCCTGCACGAAGACGTCGAGGGCCGCGCCCGCGATCTCTCCGGCGTTCAGCGCATCGATGAGCGCCGACTCGTCGATGAGGCCGCCGCGCGCGACGTTGACGACGTAGGCGGTCTTCTTCATGGCCTGCAGCTGCTCGGCACCGATCATGCCGAGCGTTTCTGGCGTGCGGGGCATGTGGATGGTGAGGAAGTCGGCGCGCTGCACGAGCTCCTCGAGTGAGACGAGCTGCACGCCGAGCTGCTGCGCACGAGCCGCGGTGACATAGGGATCGAACGCGATGAGTTCGACGCCGAAGCCGCGCAGGCGCTCCGCGACGAGCGCACCGATGCGGCCGAGACCGACAATGCCGACGGTCTTCTCGAAGAGCTCGGTGCCGGTGAACGACGAGCGCTTCCACAGCCCCTCGGAAAGCGAGGCGTGGGCGCGGGGCAGGTGACGGGCGAGGCCCAGAATGTGCGCGACCGTGAGTTCGGCGGCGCTGATGATGTTGGAGGTCGGCGCGTTGACCACCATGACGCCGGCCTGCGTCGCGGCCTTGATGTCGACGTTGTCGAGGCCGACTCCCGCACGGGCGATGACCTTGAGCTGCGGAGCCCAGCCGAGCGCCTCCGCGTCGATCTGAGTGGCGGATCGCACCAGCACCGCGTCGGCGGAGGCGAGCGCTTCACGCAGCGCGTCGCGATCGGTGCCGTCGACGTGCACGACCTCGAAGTCGGGGCCGAGCGCGGCAATGGTGGCGGGCGAGAGTTGTTCGGCGATCAGCACGACGGGCGCAGACATCAAGCGGGTCCTTCAGGGTCGGCAGCGAGATACAGAATTCGAAACTTACAGCGAGAAATACCCGGCGCAGACAAAACGCCGGAGCCTCTATCTTATCCACCACCCATTGGCACAGGCACGAATCTGTGATATACCACGGTGCGACACTAGGCAAAGAAACTCGACTGCGGCACCAGGTGCATGATCTCGAGCTGCACCGCTGCCACGACGCCGATACCGGTGGCCAGCACCAGCAGCCGCATCGCCGCCGAGCGTCCGCGCCCGAAAAGCAGCGCCAGCGCGAACGCGACGACCGGCAACGCGATGCCGAAACTCAACCAGAACCAGCCGACTGCGGTCATGCTCAGGCCCATCGACGCCGCCATGTCGGGCAGCAGCACGATGTTGCCGATCCCGGCGACGACGACCGAGACGTAGAGGCCCGTCAGCAGGAGGCCGACAACCCACGCCACGATTTTGCCCGCCATCAGGAAGCCCCTCCCCCGGAGAAAATCGGATAGGGCAGCAGCAGCACGACGCCGATACCGATCCAAAGCGCGATCCGCCACGTTGCCGCGCCACGGTTCAGCAGCAGCACGGAGAGGAACCACAGAATCGGCGCGAGCGGCGCAGCCCAGAACACGATCTGCTGCAGCACGGCACCGAGCGCCCCGCTGCTCTCGGCGAGCGCGGCGTTCGTCTCCGCGTAGAACTGCGCCCAGCTCAGCCAGATCCACGCGTACAGCAGGTAGAGCCCGCCGAAAACACCCAGCAGCACCAGCGCCACATTCGACAGCTGGCCGGTCGCATCGACCGCGTCGGCCTCGTCTGCGAGTTCCGTCGCATCGGCCGCCGCCGACCCCGCGCCGGAACCGAGGTCGGGTGCCGCGTTCGTCGCCTGGGCTTCAGGATCGCCGACCTTTTCCGCATCGGACACATCGGCCGGGTCGGCCTGCACGGTCCAGCCGCTCGCGAGTGAGCTCTTGCGCTCGCCGCCCTTGCCTGCTTGTGCCATGCGCACCACCCTACAGATAGCAGCCTCGGAAGCCGCTGGGGCTTCGCATCTGCGGGGTTCGCTCGGGCCGGCCACGCCCGCCGGTTGAGAGGAGTTGCAGAGCGACGCAGTTGCAACTCATTCTCCAGGGATTTCGACTGCGTGCTCCGCACTCCGCTCAATCACCTAGTCACGCTGGTTGAGCGGAGGCCGCAGGCCGCAGTCGAAACCAGGGAACTCCGACGCTCCGAAAAAACTCGGGCCCGTGATTTCGACTCCGCTGCGCTCCGCTCAACCCAGGGATTTCGACTCCGCTGCGCTCCGCTCAATCACCTATGTATATGCTCGATTGCCTCGCAGGCCGTGCCGCGCTCGACCTCACTGCACGCGCTGAACGCGCTGGCGGTGGTTCTGCACGTTGTTGCCGTCGATCGACTTGCGCTTCGTGCCGCGCACCTCGTTGACCTTCGTGTCCTTGCCGAGCACCGGCTGCGACTCGATGATCGTCTCGCGCTCGAAGTGATGCGACTTGTCGGTGTTGCGGTAGTAGCGAAAGAGCGCCCAATACACGGCGACGCCGGAGGCCGGCCCGGCGAGCAGCAGCCAGCCGACTCCGCCCTCGGAATCGCTGCTCGCCGCGACGGAAGAAATTGCCTGCACGAGCTGCAGCAGATCCAACATCTCGACCACACCCCCGATCATGCCGTCGCCACCAGAATCGCGATCGCCAGCGCCTCGACGACGGTGCCCGTCGTGAGAGCCGCGAGCAGCAGCCGACCGCGCGAGACCGGAACACTGCCCATGGTCTCGCCAGTGCGCCCGTTCACGGCGATGTAGTGCACCATTCCCTGCCCTCGCTCCTCGTGATAGTAGGAGTAGAGCCAGACCGGCAGGTACATCGACACCCAGCGCGTGCCGTGCACCTCCAGCCGCTCGTGCTCCCAACGCACTCCGCGGTCGTAGCCAGACACCGACCCGGCGACCTCGGATCGACCGATCGACATGAGCTGCTGTTCGAGCACGGGTTGAATGGCCGAGACATCTTGGTCTCTGCGCTCGGAGGTGAAGCCGACGAGGTAGTTCGCGTTCCAGGCGACCGCGTTCTTGGTGTCGAAGGGCAGGATCGTGTTGATGATGTTGTTCGTGTTGACGAAGGCGTTCATGTTGGCGCGCTCCGCCGAAGACTCGATGGTGAGGTCGTCGACCGTGAAGTCGACGTGGCGCTGCACCTGGTAGACGTCGGCGTCGTAGAGCGTCTCCTCGTTGTCGCCGTTGCGACGCGTGTAGCGGCGCGTCTGCACTTCGCCGTGACCCCACAGGTCGGATGCCGCGTTGCCGTCGACCACCATGTAGGGCAGGTAGACCCCCACGACGTTCTCGGGTGAGAATTCCTTCTTGAAGCGCGAGTGCGCGAACAGCTTGCGCTTGCCCGCGAACTCGCGAATGCGCTGCACCGCCTGATCGTGGGTCAGCGAGAACGGCAGCACCGCGTCGGGCACGGCACCGTTCGGCACCTGATCGTTGACCGTCAGCACGTGACGGCACCAGTGGCACCGGGCCGACATCGCCTCGGCAGTGTTGACGACGACCTCGGAGCCGCAGCCCGCGCACTTCAGCGTCAGCACTCCGGCGACGCTCGGGTCGATGTCGGTCGCCCCCGACGCGATGACGGTGCCCCGGAGATCTCTGAGACTGCCGCCCGCCGAGACCTCCGGCTCGATCTTCGCCTCCGACCACTCGTAGCGGCAGAAGAGGCAGATGAGCATGCCAGTCGACGGGCGCAGCTGAATGTCGGTCGAGCCGCAACGCGGGCAGCGGTTGACGCCGTCGCGCAGGCGCTCGTTCTGGGTGTTGATGACCTCGGGCCCGTCGGGTCGCAGCAGCTCCGTCGGGTCGGCGGGTGCCTGCTGCGCGGAAGGCTCTGGCTCTGCGGCAGACTCCATCTCTGGAGCCTGCGCATCTGGGGCAGAGACGGGTTGCGCCGGCTGTGCAGCCTGCGTCGGCGGTGCAGCCTGCGCAGCCGGATCCGGGGCCGCGGCACCCGCCGGAAAGCCGTCTGCAGAAGCGACGGTCTCGGGCTGCGGGGGTGGATCCCCCGCGTGCCGCGGGCCCTGTGTCTCATTCATCGCGTGCCTCGCTCAGTTGCCGACTCCGGGGCTCAGATGCCGAGCAGCTTGGCTTTGGCGGCGTTGTAGTCGTCTTCGGTGATGAGCCCGGCGTCGAGCATGCTCTTGAGCTGCGTGAGTTTGGCCATCGGGTCGTCGGCGGCCGGGGCCGCGGCGGGTGCTGCTGCCGGAGCGGCGGGGGCCGGAGCCGCCTGCGGTGCGCCCGACTGCGCCCCGATCCCGGGCACCGGCTGCTGCAGTCCGCCGAGGCCGGTCTGGCCCGCCGCCATGCCCATGCCGAAGATGCCTCCCGGACCGGCTGTGGATCCCGCTGCCTCGAAGCCCGCGGCCACCGAGGCCTGCAGGTTCGAGTTGCCGCGCGCGCCCGAGAGCGCGTCGGCGCGCTGTACGTTCTTCAGCAGTTCGCGGGTGTTCTCGTCGTACTCGATCGAGATGATCGCGGTGCTCACGATCTCGAGACCTCGCCCGGAGGCCCACTGGTAGTTGTTCTCGACCGCCGCGGAGAGGCTCTGGGCGAAGCCGATCGAATCTTGCTGGATCTTGGTGATGCGGTTGCCCTTGGAGGGGTCGTTCGTGTACATCGAGAACGCCGGTGCGAGCGAGCCGACGACCTCATTGAAGAGCTGCGCCGCTGCATCGTTGTCGATGTCGGTGAAGTCGAAGACCTGGCCGGGCTCGAGGTATTTGGCGGGCAGCCAGTTCTTGACGAACAGGATCGGGTCGATGATCTTGAGCGTGTAGGTGCCGCGCGTGATCGCGCCGACCTGGGCGTTCATGTAGGCGTCGTCCCAGTAGATCTCGGACTGGGTGCCGAAGCGGTTGTTCGGAAGCTCCTTGAGCGCGACGAAGTAGGCGCGCTGCTGCGAACTCGGACGGCCGCCGAACTTGAAGCGCTCCCACGACATCTTGATGAGCGGGCTCACGAAGCCGTTGCCCGCGAAGATCGACTCGGAGTCGAGCGCGTCCGAGTTCCACTCGTAGCCTCCCGGCTCGGCGGCGAAGCCGGTGATCGCACCCTCCTGCATGAGCACCAGGCCGTAACCCTCGGGCACGACGATCTTGCTGCCGTTGGTGATGATGCCGTCGGAGGCCTTGGTGTTGGATCCGCGCCCAGCGTTGGTGCCCTGCGGCACGGCGGCGAAGAGCGCGGCCGTGGGGCTCAGACCCTGGGGAACCGTGTAGAAGTCTTTCCACTGATCCGCGAGCGCGCCGCCGATAGCGCCAATTGCAGCCTTGAAGAGTCCCATAGAGCACCTCATCGTCTTAGTCGGGAAGTTACTGATCGTGTGGATAGGGACTACGGCTGCGGTGTGCCGAACAGAAATCTGGCTGCGTCCGCGCCGGTAGGCGCGGCGGTCCAGGCAGAGCAACGCGATGCGTTGCTCTCCGAGCCTGAAACCGCAGAATCTTCACCACCAGTGAAGCCTTCCTCCTCCGCCTTGCCAGAATTTCTGTTCACCACATCCTCGTACCGCAGCCCCTATCCACGCGATCAGTTACTCGCAAGTGTACCGAGGCGGCGACGCACTGCGCTAGGTACGTCAGCGGTGGATCGCGCACGGCTTCGAACTCGGCGCGGCACCGCTCAGAGCTCAGCGCCAGGCCGCGCACTTCACCCCGTCGTAGCCGAGAATCGCCTCGTCTCTGGTGACAAGCGTCAGGCCGTACAGCTGGGCCTGAGCGACAAGCATGCGGTCGAACGGGTCTCGATGGCTCCAGTCGAGCATGCCGGCCTGCAGCATCTCCGAGCCGGTCACCGCGAGTTCGTTCGCGAACATCGCCTCTATCAGCTCACCCCACCTCGCGAGAACACCCTCCGCCTGAGGCAGCCCGCCAGATCGCACTTTCTGCGCAAGTTCGTAGGCGCTCACCGGAGAGACGAACAACTGCTCAGCCCGCACGAGCTCTTCTCTCAAGCCCGACGGCACCCGCTCCGGGCTGGCAGCCAGCCAGAGCACGACGTGCGTGTCGAGAAGATACCTGCTCACGCGGCCTCCCTTCTCGACGCCGCACCGCCCGCACTGCCGCACCCGGCTTCTTCCAGGAGCGGGTCGCCGGAGTGGCCCTTCTCCCAGACATCGAGCTCTTCTGCGCCCATCGGCTGCAACAGCTCATCGTCGCCGAGGGGCGGAATGCCGCGCAGAAGCGGCTCGTCGAACGATCTCACTACCGGGTCTACCGCTTGCAACCGGGCAATCACACGGCCCGCGCGAGCAATCAGAACTTCTTCGCCCCCCTCGACGCCACGCAACAGCTCAGACAGCCGGGTCTTGGCGTCTTGCACATTCACAATGGTTGTCATGCACTAAGAATAACACAGTCTGGTCAACCCGACCAGACCAGATTCCTGGTGAAGCTCAGGCCATCGCCTGCACCGGGTCTGCACCGGGCAGGAGCCTGGCAGGAGCCTGGCCGGTGCCAGGCCGTGCAAAAAGCAAACGAATCTAGGATGAGTGGGTGACCGCGCACCGCTTCGACCTCGACCGCATCGGCTCCGGCCTGCCCGTCGCGGCGGCCGGCGTCGAACTCGAGCGGGCGGCGGCGACCGGCGCGATGGTCGTCACCGCACCGCCCGGCACCGGCAAATCAACCTTCGTGCCGCCGCTCGTCGCGAACCTGATCGCTGACAACACCGCCAGCGGCACCGTTCTCCTCACCCAGCCGAGGCGCGTCGCAGTGCGCGCGGCGGCGACCCGCATCGCCGAACTCGACGGCAGCACCCTCGGGGGTGCGGTCGGCTTCACCGTGCGCGGCGCGCGAAAGGTCGGCCCGAGCACCCGCATCGAGGCACTCACCCCAGGAGTGCTGCTGCGCCGCCTCATCGCCGACCCGGCACTCGCGGGAGTCGGCGCGGTGATCCTCGACGAGGTGCACGAGCGCTCGATCGAGAGCGACCTGCTGCTCGGCATGGTCGCCGAGGTGCGCGCTCTGCGCGACGATCTGCTGGTGGTGGCCATGTCTGCAACGCTCGACGCGACGCGGATCGCCGGGCTGCTGGGGGCCGCCGCGGAGTCGGGCCCTGCCCCGATCGTCGACGTGCCCTCCGCGCTGCACCCGCTCGATATCGGCTACGCCCCCTTCGACGGGCCGCGCCTCGATGAGCGCGGCGTGACGCGCGGCTACCTCGCCCACGTCGCCAGCGTCTCGGCCGCGGAGCAGGGTGCCCGCGGCTGCGATGCGCTCGTCTTCGTGCCGGGTGCCAGGGAGGTCGACGAGGTCGTTCGGCTGCTGCGCGAGCGGGTGGTGGATCGCGTCTCCCCCGTCGAGGTTTTGCCGCTGCACGGGCGCATCCCGGCCGCAGCGCAGGACCGTGCGGTGCGCGGGCGATCCGGAACCGCGAGCGGCGGCACCCGCACCGCAACCCCGGACACGAGCACCGACGCAACCGGAGGCACGCGCGACCGCCCGGCGGCGCGCATCGTCGTGAGCACGGCGCTGGCGGAGAGCTCGCTCACCGTTCCCGGCGTGCGGCTGGTCGTCGACGCCGGGCTCGCGCGCGAGGTGCGGCGCGATCGGGGCCGCGACATGGCGGGTCTCGTGACGGTGAGCGCCTCGCGCGCGAGTGCCGAGCAGCGCGCGGGCCGCGCGGCGAGGCAGGCCCCGGGCCACGCGGTGCGCGTCTATTCCGAGGCCGACTTCGCCCGCATGCCACAGGCCTCCACTCCCGAGATCGACTCGGCCGACCTCACCGACGCCGCGCTGCTGCTCGCGGCCTGGGGCACCCCAGGCGGGGTCGGGATCGCGCTGCCGTCACCGCCACCGGCCGCGGCGATGCGCTCGGCTGTCGAGGTGCTGCGCACGCTCGAACTCACCGACGATGCGGGGCACCTCACCGTGCTCGGCTCGCGCGTCGTACGACTGCCCGTCGGTGTGCGCGAGGCGCGCGCACTGCTCGCTGGTGCGTCGCTGCTCGGCAGCACCACACGCGGCAGCAAGGCATTCGACGGCACCGCACTCGCGGCCGAGATCGTTGCGGCGGTGAGCGACGACTACCGCGAGACCGGAGCCGAGCTGCCGCGGCTGTTGCGCGAACTGCGCACGGGGCGACACCCGGGATCCCAGCGCTGGCACCGCGAGGCGAAGCGCCTCGCGCGACTCACGGGCTCGATCGCGGCGGAGACCTCAGAGGCGAAAAACTCAGGGGCAAAAAAGTCAGAGGCGAGAAGCTCGGAGGTGGAGACCTCGGAGAAGAGTGGCGGGCATACCGAAGCGCACACCCTCGCCCTCCGCGAGGCAGCACCCGGCATCATCGTGGCGCTCGCCCGGCCGGAGTGGATCGCGCGCCGCACCGGCGAGCACGCCCGCAGCTACCTGTTCGCGAGCGGCACACGCGCGGCTCTGCCCGAGGGGTCGGGTCTGCTGAGCAGCGAGTGGATCGCGGTGCGCGAGGTACAGCTCGCCTCCGGCCGCGCCGCAGCGGGCACCGGCGCTGTGATCCGTCTCGCGGCACCGCTTTCTGAGCAGGATGCTCTGCGCCTCGGGGCTCCGCTCCTCGCTCGGGATCGCTTCGCACGCGTCGAGGGAGGGAAGGTGCGCGTGCGCGAGGAGCGCCGCCTCGGCGCGATCCTGCTCAAGTCGACTCCCGCGACCCCGAGCCGCGAGGACACCGGCCGCGCCTTCGCGGCGCACCTGCGCGAGAGGGGGCTCGCGGCACTCGACTGGTCGCAGTCGGCGACCCAGCTGCGGGCGCGCCTTGCGCTGCTGCGCCGCGAACTCGGCGAGCCGTGGCCGGACGTGAGCGACGCCGCCCTGCTCGAACGCATCGGCGACTGGCTCGAACCCGACCTCGACCGGCTGCGACCCGACGCGTCGCTGCGCGACATCGATGCCGCGTCAGCGCTGCGCAGACTCCTCCCCTGGCCCGAGGCCGCCCGACTGGACGAGCTGGTGCCCGAGCGCCTCGCGGTGCCGTCGGGATCGACCGCGCGCATCGACTACCCCGAGGTGAACGCGCTGTCCAAAATCGCAGCCGACACCGACCACGGTGACGCATCGGACGACGCAACCGACAGCGACAGAGACACCGGTGCCGGCACCGGCACCAACGACAACGGCGACACCGCCGCCGAGCGGGAAGCGCCCCCGATCGTTGCGGTGAAACTGCAGGAGGTGTTCGGCCTCGCCGAGTCCCCGCGCCTGGTCGACGGACGCGTGCCGATCCTCTTCCACCTGCTCTCGCCCGCGCGCAGACCGCTCGCCATCACCGGCGACCTGGCCTCTTTCTGGAGCGGCCCCTACCAGCAGGTGCGCCGCGAAATGCGGGGACGCTACTCGAAGCATCCCTGGCCCGAAGACCCCTGGACCGCCGAGGCGACCGCGCGCACGAAGCGGTCGTGATGCGACGTGATTTCGACTGCGCTACGCTCCGCTCAATCACCTCTGCCAGGTGGTTGAGCGGAGGCCGCAGGCCGGAGTCGAAACCACGAACGCGACGTCTCCACGAAGACGTTCCGCTCCAGAAAAGCTCCAAGTCGTAATTTCGACTGCGCGCTGCGCGCTCCGCTCAATCACCTAGGTAAACTCCGGTGCGGACGGCCTCGGCGGCCACGAGGCGGACGATCCGCACGCTTCCCGCGGTGCCCGAGACGGTGAGGCGCGGTGAACGGAGGGGGGCCGTGAGATCGGTCAGCACTCGGGTGCCGCCCTCCGCGAAGATCTCGATCGAGCCCTCGTCAAGCCAGAGCGTGAGCACGAGCTCCGATGCGGGGGCCGACGGGAGATCCGCCGCATCCGGCCCGGTCGCGGCCTGCTCCGTCGCGGAGCCCTGTGCAGCGGAGCTCTGTGCAGCGGAGCTCTGCGCCACGGTCGGCGTTCCGACTGACAGCGCAACCGGCATGCGCTCGACGCTCGCGAACTCTTCGGGGTACCCTCGCGCACTGCCGCGCCGATCGCAGGAGAGCTCCCCGAGCGCGACGTCGTAACTGATCAAGACGGCACCTGCGGTGTCGCGTCGGGGATCCTGCGCTCCCGCGCGCGCGCCCGAGTCTCCGACCTCGCAGGCCCCCTCGGATCCGACCGCTCCCGAGACCTCGCAGACGTCCCCGGATCCGACCGGCCCCGCGAAGTCACCGGCTTCCTCGAGCCGCAGAACGACGCCCGCCGCCTCGTCCACATCGATCGCGATTTCGACGCGCCCGCGCGCGGGAACGCCCAGGGCGAAGTCGCTCCCCTCTTGCACCGCGACGCCCTCGAGGCGCGCGGTCTCGGCGGTCGGCGGCACGACCGGCGTCTGCCGCAGCCGCAGCCGCCCGCCGGCCGAGTCCGCTGAGACGAGCGAGAGCCTGCGGGCGAGCGTCATGCTCCCCCGCTGCGGGGCCTCCTCGCTCACCGGCGACTGCCTCGCGTAGTCCCAGTTGCTCATCCAGGCGATGAGGGTCCGCTGATCGTTCGGGAGACCCGCGAACGTGACCCCCGCGTAGCAGTCGCGGCCGTAGTCGAGCCAGTCGAGACTCCGCATCCCGTCCGTATCCGAGGAGTCGACCGGCGGATGACTCGTATCGGGCTTGAACACCCGCCCGTCGAACTCCCCCACGAAGTACTGCGTGCCCGATCCGCCCGCGAGACCTCCGGGCGAGAGGCTGAGGATCAGGATCCAGCGCTCCTCGTCAGTTCCCTCGATGCGCAGCGGAAACAGATCCGGGCACTCCCAGACACCGCCCACGGCCCCCTCGGGACCGAAGGAGGAGAGATAGCGCCAGGAGAGCAGGTCGTCAGAGCGATACATCACCACCTGCCGATCCTCCGCCTCCACGGCGACCATCACCCAGTAGCATTCCTCGGCGCTCTCCCACCGGATGATCTTGGGGTCGCGAAAATTCGCCGAACCGCGGTCGAGCACGGGATTGCCCTCGTACTTCGCCCAGCTCGTTCCCGCATCGAGGCTGTAGGCGATCGACTGCGCCTGACGCTTCTCGCGCTTCGAATCCGAGGTGTAGAGAGCGATGAGAGCAGGATCCCCGGGGGTGCCGAAGCCGGTCGTTCCCTCGACGTCGACGACGATGGATCCGGAGAAGACCTCCTCGTCATCGTCGAAGCTGATGGCCACCGGATGCTCCTGCCACGTCACGAGGTCGGCGCTCGACGCGTGCCCCCAGCTCATGTTCTCGTGCCCGACGCCGAGAGGGTTGTACTGGAAGTAGAGGTGGTAGCGGCCGTCGTGGAAGAGGAGCCCGTTCGGGTCGTTCATCCAGTTGCGGCGCGGAGAGAAGTGCAGGCTGTTCATGGTTCCGGGTTCTGGGACGGAGGGAAGACGAGGGACCGAGCAAACTTCTTTATATTTTAGAGGTTCCGCCGATAGGGACTGCGGCTGCGGTGCGGTGAACGGGAATCTGACTGCGTTGTCGTCGGAATCTTCACCACCAGTGAAGCCTTCCTCCTCCGCCTTGCCAGATTCCCGTTCACCACATCCTCGTTCCGCAGCCCCTATCGGCGGAACCTCTTAGTCGCAGGTGATCGGGCGG
>JBKEBN010000079.1:0-4073 GCA_047973175.1 Leucobacter sp. | reverse complement strand
TGCCGTGGTGCTCTTTGCCGCGCTCGAAGTTGAGCAGTCGCAACGCGTTGGCGACGACGATCAGGGTGGAGCCTTCGTGGATGAGGACGACCGCGCCGATGTTCAGACCGACGAACGTGGCAATGACGAGGAACCCGACGACGGCGAGGCTCGCGATCAGGTTCTGCCGGATGATCTTGCTCGTGGCACGGCTGAGTCGCACGGCGAACGGGACGCGGCCGAGATCGTCGCTCATGAGTGCGATGTCGCAGGTCTCCAGCGCGACGGTCGAGCCCGCGGCGCCCATCGCGATGCCGATGTCGGCGCGGGCCATTGCGGGGGCGTCGTTCACGCCGTCCCCAACCATCGCGATCGGTCGGTGGGTCTCAGATAGCCGGGCGATCTGCGCGACCTTGTCCTCGGGCAGTAGCTCTCCGAGGGCGGTGTCGATGCCGACCTCCCGGCCTACCGCGTCGGCGACGCGCTGGTTGTCGCCGGAGATCATGACGAGCTGGTCGACGTTCGCACCCCGGAGAGCGCTCAGAACCTGCGCGGACTCGGCGCGGGAGGCATCCATCACCCCGACGATCCCGAGGAACCGGGCGCCACGTCGCACGATCATCAAGGTCTGACCGGAGTCGCGGGCCTTCTCGTAGGCTGCCATGAGGGGCGTGGGGAGGGTGAGCTGCTGCTCCTCGAACATGCGGAGGTTGCCGACTTCGACCCGCTCTCCGTCAATCGTGGCCTGCACACCACGGCCCGTGACGGCGGTCAGATCGGTCGCGTCCACCCGGCCGGAGTCAGGAACCTGCCCTGCGAGATCGCGGACGATCGCGATGGCGAGGGGATGGTCACTGAGCGATTCCACCGCCACCAGCGTCGGCACCAGCAGGGCACCCTCGGGGCCATCGGCGGGAGCGACGGAAGTCACCCGCGGCAGGCCCCAGGTGAGCGTGCCGGTCTTATCGAAGGCCATCGCCCGGACACGTCCGAGGGTCTCCAACGGTGCACCGCCCTTGACGAGCACCCCAGCACGCGCAGCGCGGGCGACCCCGGCCAGGACCGCTGCGGGCGTCGCGATCGCGAGAGCGCAGGGGCTCGCGGCCACGAGCACCGTCATCGCGAGATAGAACGCCGCGGCGAACGGCTCGGCGAAGGCGAACATCGACACAAGCAGCGTGACGGCAACGCCAAGGACCACCACGGGTACGTACCATCGCTGGAACCTGTCGATGAACTGCTGAGTCGGCGACGTCGCCTGGTCGGCGGTGCGGACGAGCTCGACCACCTTGCTCAGCGTGGAGTCCGCCGCCGTCGCGGTCACAATGATCTCCAGTACCCCGGAACCGTTGACGGTGCCCGCGAACACCCGGTTGGCTGCCGGGAGTGTGTCGACGGTGCGCATTGCCCGCTCCGTGTCGTCGACGGGCTCCTTCTCGACGGGAATGGACTCGCCGGTGACGGCCGACTGGTCGACGGCGGACAGCCCCGAGACGACGAACCCGTCTGAGGGGATGCGGGAGTTCGGGCGGACGACCACGACATCTCCGACCGCTATCTGCTCGACGGGCACCTCGACGGGCTCGCCATCGCCGCGTCGCACGAGCGCGCTGCGCGGGGCGAATTCGGCGAGGGACTCGATGGACTTGCTGGCGCGACTGAGTGCATACTCCTCGAGTGCGTGACCCAGGCTGAACAGGAACAGCAGCACTGCCCCTTCCGCCCACTGGCCGATCACGGCAGCGCCCAAGGCTGCGACGAGCATGAGGAAGTCGACTTCGAACTTGCCGCGCAGCGTCGAGGAGATCGCGGTGCGCACGGTGAAGAAGCCGCCGAAGAAGTAAGTGGCGAGGAAGAACACCAACGGCCATCCGAGCATCGGCAGCCCCATCGCATACTCCGCGATCATCCCCGCCGCGTAAGTCACGCCGGAAGCGATCGCGAACCAGAACTCCCATCGACGGGAGCCGTGCGCATGCTCCTTCGCATCGGCAGGCGGAAGAGGAGTTGAAATCGGGGTACTCATGTTTCGACAATACATCACAACATCATGATATGTTGTAGATGTGAATGATTATCGTGTGCAGCAGGCACAATGGTGGACGTGAGCGAGATGGTGCGACAGGCCACGGGCCCGCTCTCCGTCTCCGGCGCCGAGCGGCTTGCGGAGATCATGCAGGCATTGGCATCACCCGTCCGCCTTCGCATCCTGAGCGTACTGCGTGCGCGACCCAGCACGGTCACCGAGCTCGCCGAACAACTTGAGGTCGGCCAGACCACGGTGTCGAACCATCTGCGGCTACTGCGGCATCTTGACTTGGTGGCAGGCGACCGAGACGGGCGTCGCATCCACTACGCGCTCTTCGATGACCACATCGCGGAACTGCTCGACGAAGCCATCGGACACCTCGGGCACCTCCCGCGCAGCGGGTGACTCGTCAGTCGGCAAACCGGCGGCACGGCAGCAGAGTCGCCTGCGAGAACCAGGCCGAGCCGATCTGAAGGATCGAGCGATGCGAGTCGCTTGTCAACGTCTTCGAGAGTGTGTGCGAGAGTCAGTAGATGGGGCGGGAACGGGTCTCGATACCGGTTTCGTAAGGCTTCGAGGTCGACGCCGCGGAAAACGAATCTCGCTGTTGACCGAGAGAGAATCTTGGCTGTCAGGTCGCAAGCCTTCACGCGCCAGGCCGTTGGTACCGTCTTCCATGCGCCCTTGCCGTGGAACATATCCACTGCGTGGAACTCGGTCAACGGATCGAAACCCGGAACGTTGTGCGCGAGGAGCTTGGCGACCTCGTCGATGCCAGCCCCGCAGCCTATGCGAAAGGCCCTCTGCCGGATTCTCGGGAAAAGGGCCTGTCGCTCGGAGCGACCCTGACGGGACTTGAACCCGCGACCTCCGCCGTGACAGGGCGGCACGCTAACCAACTGCGCTACAGGGCCATGCATATTAAGTTGTCCGGGTGACCCCAACGGGATTCGAACCCGTGCTACCGCCGTGAAAGGGCGGCGTCCTAGGCCGCTAAACGATGGGGCCGAGCGAACCTCGCGGCTCACGCTTACCGACGGTCAAGCATACGCAATTCCGGCTTGTTGCACCAAATCGAACCGAGAGGGGAGCACCGTATGATCACGCCGATTGTCAGGATGCCCTTGCATCTGTGACTCGTGTTGCTAGTGTGAATGACGTTGTTCTGCCTCAGAGAGGAAGAAGCGTTGCGTTCTGAACGCGTCGAAGCGAGCACGGAGGACTGCGGCTGCGCGCCCACTCCCGCGGAACAGCGCGCCTTCTGGCCCTCGGTCGTGAACCGGCGCACAGCCCTCGGCGTCGGAGCCCTCGGCATCGCCGGGGCGGCCTTGCTCGGGGCGCCGAGCCTGCCTGCCGCCTACGCTGCCAACTACCCGTCGTGGGACGACGTCGAGAAGGCCAAGCGCAACGAATCCGCCAAGGCGAGCGAGATCCGTCGCATCGAAGGCCTCATCCAGTCCCTCACCGAGAACGTTCGCGTCACGCAGGAGATCGCCGAGCAGCGCGCCGCCGAGCTGTTCCAGGCCCAGCAGGACTACTTCGAGGCCGTCGACCGGGCAGAGGACCTTCAGGCCCAGGCCGACGAGCAGTCGCAGATCGCGACGGATGCCGCCGACAAGGCCGCTCGGCTCGCTCTGCAGCTGTATCGCAACGGCGGCGACGATGCGTCGTTGCAGCTGCTGTTCGCAGGGTCGGCAGCGGGGGCCGACGACCTGCTCGCGCGCCTCGGCACGATGGACAAGCTGCTCGAGCGCAACCAGGACGTGTACGCCGCCGCGGTCACCGCGCGCGACAGCGCCCAGGCGCTCAGCGATCAGGCCGAGGTCGCTCGTGCCGAACGCGACCGGTTGCAGAAGGTCGCCGAGGAGAAGATGGCCGAGGCCCAGGCAGCGGCCGACGCTGCACAGGCGGCCCTCGACGCGCAGACCGCGCACCTAGCCGACCTCCAGGCGCAGCTGGCCGCGCTGAAAGACACCACGACGAAGACCGTCGCCTCGTACCAGGCCGGGGTCGAGGCCGAGCGCAAGGCGCGTGAAGCCCGCGAGGCCGAGGCCAAGCGCAAGGC
>JBKEBN010000181.1:0-43949 GCA_047973175.1 Leucobacter sp. | reverse complement strand
CCTTCCATCTGAGCGTCCCTCTCTCGGTCGACCCCTATCCCGTCGACTGGCTCGACGGCGCGATCACGATGTACACGGCCGGCGCGCTCGAGCGCATCGACTGGATCGCCGAGGAGTACTTTCTCTACTTCGAAGACGTCGATACCGGCTGGCGACTTGCCCGGGCCGGCTGGCGCAACCTCATAGCCCCTGCAGCCCTCGCCTACCAAGAGCCCGGATCACACCCCACCTACCTCGGCATGCGCAACATGGCCCTCTTCTCGAAGAAGGCCGGCATCTCGATGCCGAAGAGCTTCGGCGCAGCCCTTCGTCGTGCCTTCCGGGTGAGCGTGGGTCACCTGCGCCGCGGACAATCTCCCCAGCTGCTCGACGCCGGGCGCGGGTGGCGCGATGGCCGGGCGGGCATCAGCGGCGTGCCGAGCGAGACGCCAAGCGTCAGCGCCTCAACGACCGAGTAACGGCGTAGTGGCAAAGTGGCGTAGCGGAGCAGGAGCGTAACGGCAGCAGCCCTACTCGGCCGCCTCCTCCTCAGGAACCGGCGAAGCCGCGGCGATCGTCTCGGCGACCAGCTGGTGGATCCGCCCGTAGTCGGGATACTCGGGATCGACCTCGGGAGGGGTCAAGTTGAGTGTCACCGGCGTGAACTCGCGGGCCTTGGAGGCCAGGTCGACGAAGTGCCCCAGCATCGACGCCGGAATGTCGGTCTGCACCAGATCGGTGCCGGCCTCCGCCACCTCCTGGAATCGCAGCAGCACATTGGCCGGATCCATCTGAGCGAGGATCGCCGCCTGCAGCTCGCGCTGGCGCTCCATGCGGGCGTAGTCTCCCGCCGCCGAGCCGTAGCGCGATCGGGCGTACCACTGCGCGTTGAAGCCGTTCAGCTTCTGCTTGCCCGGCTCGATCCACCCCTCGACGCCCACGAGCTCGCCCGTGTACTCGTCGAGCTGGCCGCCGATCGGCAGGCGCTCCTTGACGTCGATCGTGACGCCGCCGAGGGCGTCGATGAGGCCCGAGAAGGCGTCCATGTTGACCATCACGTAGAACTGCACCTCGAGCCCGGTGGCCCCTGTCACGGCGTCCTTCGTCGCCTCGATGCCGGGCGACGATCCGCGCGACACGGCGTCGGGATACAGTTCGGGGTGGAACAGCTCGGCCTCGGCGTAGATGCCGTTGAGAATGCAGCGGCCCACCTCGCAGCCGCCCTCGTCGCCGAAGACGTTGGGGCCGACGCCGAAGCCGTTCGGGTGCATCTCGTGCATCGGCGAGTCTTCGGAGAACGGCACGTCCGCGAGCTCTCGCGGCAGGCCGATGATGACCGACTGCCCCGTCTCGGCGTCGACGCTCACGAGCGAGATGCTGTCGGGGCGCAGCCCCTCGCGGTCGGCACCGGCGTCGGTGCCGAGCAGCAGGATGTTGTAGCGGCCGTCGACCGGTTCGACCGCTGCCGTGCCCTGAAACAGGCTGCCCAGCAGGTTGCGCCCGGCACCGACCGCGGTCGCGGCCCAGGCGGCTCCGGCCGAGGGGAGCAGCGTGAGCAGGATCGAGATAATCGCGACCGCCGCCCGCCACTTCGGGGTGATCGAGACGAGTCTGGTCAGCCGCAGCGTGTCGAAGCCGAGTACGAGCCACAGCACGGCGTAGGCGAAGAGCAGCAGCTGCACGCACAGCAGCACGAATCCGTTCGTGAAGAAGGTGAAGGCCGCGACGCGCGCGACGAGCAGGCTCAGCACCGAGATGAGGCCGACGACGATGAACACCGCCGTGGCGACGAGCCCCACGCGCCCGAGCTTGCGGTTGCCGGCGAGCACCTGCGCGCTGCCGGGCAGCAGGAAGCCGATCACGACGAGCCAGAGTGCCCGCTTCCGCATGAGCGGTTCGGAGTAGACGTCGGGCTTGCGCAGCGGACGCTCGAGGTCGATCGCGTCCATCGTGTCGATCGCCGGGGCCGCATAAGCCGTCACGAGGCGTACCCGCCCGGGTTGGCCGACTGCCACGCCCACGAGTCGCGGCACGCCTCGGCGAGACCGCGGGTGGTGCGCCAGTCGAGTTCGGCGTTGGCCTTCGCGGGATCGGCCACGACCTCTGCGACATCGCCGGGGCGGGGCGGGGCGACCTCGTACGGCACCGGTCTTCCCGAGGCGGCCTCGAACGCGCGCACGACTTCGAGCACGCTCGATCCCGTGCCGGAACCGAGGTTGTAGACCGCGACCCCCGCGGCGATGCGCTCGAGCGCGGAGACGTGGCCCTCGGCGAGATCCATCACGTGAATGTAGTCGCGCACCCCCGTGCCGTCGGGAGTCGGGTACTGGTCGCCGAAGACGCCGAGCTTCTCGCGCTTGCCCACCGCGACCTGCGCGATGAAGGGCATGAGGTTGTTCGGGATCCCCGAAGGATCCTCGCCGATGCGGCCCGAGGGGTGCGCTCCGACGGGGTTGAAGTAGCGCAGCAGCACGGCCGCGAGCTCGGGCCGGGCGGCCTGCGCGTCGCGAATGATCTGCTCGTTCATGAATTTCGACCAGCCGTAGGGGTTGGTGAGGCCGACGCCGACCCGGTGCTCCTCGTCCTGCGGCACGTACTGCGGATCGCCGTAGACCGTCGCCGACGACGAGAACACGAGCTTGTCGGTGCCGCGGGCGGCCATCAGGTCGAGCAGCGCCAGCGTCGAGTCGAGATTGATGCGGTAGTAGCGGGTCGGCTGGGCTACCGACTCGCCGACCGATTTGAGACCGGCGAAGTGGATCACGGCGTCGAAATCGACGCCGTCGAGCGCCGTCGTCGCGGCGGCGCGATCCGCCAGATCGACCTCGATCACCGGGATCGTCGCGCCGCTGAGCTGCTCGACCCGGCGCACCGCCTCGGGGCTGCTGTTCGAGAAGTCATCGAGTATCACGACCTCGTGGCCGCGCTCGAGCAGTACCAGGGCCGTATGGGAACCGATGTAGCCGGCACCGCCCGTCAGGAGAACACGCATGGGTAATAGGGTACTTGCCCGCATCGGGTAATGCTCTGCAAGCAGACCGCGGTGCCGCGACCACCGCGTCGCACGGGCGCTACCACCCCGCGCAGAGGGGCGCGCAGACCGCGTCGGAGATAACGTTTCAGCCACACCCGCTCCGCGATGGGAGGATCGGTGCGTCCGTACAGCTTTCCACGATCCTGAATCCATACAATTGAAGTTCGTAGCGCAGAAATGTGTCTGGTATCAGTGCAGCACAACGTCTGAGGGGGTCCAATGACTGCGATCACGCTCATCGCCGAACCCTTTCCCGACTGGCAGGCCGAGACGCACGCCGCAGCGATTCGCGACCTCACGCGCGCCATCGCGGCCACCGCGCCGCGCAGTTGCAGCGCCCGCTACCTGGTCGCGCGCGGATCCACCGTGCCCGAGTTCGCCTCACCGCTGATTCGCGTCGACCACCTCCCGATGAAAGCCTCGTCGCTGCCCTTCATGTGGAGAAACGGCCCGGCGGCTCGCCCGCTCGACGGCGAGTTCGTGCACGCGCACACCCCGCTGGTGCCGCTGCGGTCGCACGGCGAAGACGACGGCTCGCAGTCATCGGTGATGATTCCCCACGCCCTCGCCTGGGAAGCGCCGGAACTGCTGGGGGCCGCCCGATCCCGCCAGTTCCGCGGCTACACGCGACGCGCGGTAAGGCTCGCCGACGTGGTGCTCACCCCCACTCACGCCACCGCCAGGGTCATTCGCGAGCACTACGGCGACGACCTGCCGGTGCAGGTGCTGCAGCTGGCCCCGCCCAGCGAGTACCTGCAGCCGGCAGACCACCTCGAGCGCCGGGCCGCATTCGGCCTGCCGAGCGACTACGCCCTCACCACCGCGATGCCCGGCGATCACGGTCGCCTCGAGTGGGTGCTCGACGCGATGCGCGCCGATCCGGCGCTGCCCTCGCTCGTGGTGCTGGAGGGCGTCGATCCCGTCGTGGTGACGAAGTCGAAAGAACCCGCAGACCCCGCTGCCGCAGTGACCGCGGCCATTCCGCCGGAGATCGCTCAGCGGGTCACGGTGGTGCGCCCGCGCGACCTCACCGACATCGGGGCCGTCATCTCGGGTGCCTCGCTGCTGCTGCAGCCGCAGGCCTTCGCCGACACCGGTTACACGGTGCTCGCCGCCCTGCGCGCGAACGTGCCGGTGCTGCACGCGGGCCGGCCAGCCACCGCCGAGACCGTGCTCGACGCCGGTGCTTCGGCCGAGTCGGCGCAAGACTTCTCACTCGAACTCAGCCGCCTGTTTCGCGAGGAGCGCGCGCTCGAGACGCTGGCCGTGCTGGCTCGGGATCGCAGCCGCGGTTTCAGCTGGGAGAGCGCGGCCTGGCAGCTCTGGGAGACCCACGCCAACCTCTGATCGAGGCAACCGAGGCAAGTGCCCTCCAGTAAATAGCCGTCAGCGGGCATCGACGCCCGCGATGCCTCCGTTGCGCACCGCGTACCACCAGGCCAGCGCACCCGCGGCCCCCGCAGCGACGGCGACGAAACCGACCGTCGCGGCCCACCCTCCGATGCCGAACACCGCGCCTCCGTAGACCGCACCGCCGGCCCACCCGAGCACGCTCGACCCGGAGTAGTAGCCGAAGTTGTAGAGCGGCGGCGCGAGGCTGCGCCCCTCGCCCGAGCGGCGTTCGATGAGCCCGCTGGCTATGGAGTGGGCGGCGAAGAACGCACCGGTGAACAGCACGAGCCCGATGATCACGGCGAGCAACCGCGGCAGCAGCGTGAGGGCGAGGCCCGCGAGCATGATTCCGACGCAGGCGAGCAGCACGGCCGTGGGCGGCACTCGCGACGCGATGCGCCACACCCACCACGACGAGACCGCTCCGGCGAGGTAGGCGAGGAACAGCCAGGAGACCTGCGCGAGGCTGAGGTCGAAGGGAGGCTGCTGCAGCCGGAAGGCGAGGTAGTTGTAGACCGCGACGAAACCGCCCATCAGCAGGAAGGCCTGCGCGACGAGCACCATCAGCCCGGGCGTGCGCAGGTTGGCGAGGGTGGCTCGCACGATCGGCATGCCGGGCGGCGCGGGCACCGCGGTGGGCGGGATCCGCAGCAGGAAGACGACGGTAGCTGCGGCGGCGAGCACCGCGACGACGGCCATGCCTCCGCGCCAGGCGAGCCACTCGGAGGCGGTGGCGGCGACGATGCGCCCGAGCAGACCGCCGATCGTGGTGCCGGCGATGTAGGTGCCGACGGCTCCGCCCAGGGCGCGGGCAGACACGGTCTCGGCGAGCGCGGTCACGGCGATACCCGGCAGCCCGGCGAGCGCGAGGCCCTCCGCGAAGCGGGCCGCGATGAACCAGCCGTAGCCGGGAATGAAGGGCGTGACGAGACCGATGAGCATCGCGGCGCTCATCGCCGCGCGCATCGCGGTGACCCGTCCGATGCGGTCGGAGAGCCGCGCCCACGGCAGCACGCCCACGGCCACGGCGATGGTGGTGGCCCCCACCGCCCACGACGAGATCCCCGCCGTCACGCCGTAGTCGGCGGCGAGATCCGGAAGTATGCCCTGCGGGGAATACATCTGCGCGAAGGTCGCGAGACCGGCGCAGAAGAGCGCGACGAGTGCGCGGCGGTAGCGAGGGCTGCCCGCTTCGGCGCGCTCTGACATGCCTGCCGACTACTCGGCGGCGATGCGGGCCTGGAGTGCGGCGTTCTTGTGATCCACCATCGCGGTCAGCTCGGCCACGTAGTCGGCGAGCTTCGCCGCCACCTCGGGATCGCTCGCGCCCAGCACGCGCACCGCCAGCAGCGCGGCGTTCTTCGCCCCGCCGATCGAGACCGTAGCGACCGGAATGCCGCCCGGCATCTGCACGATCGAGAGCAGCGAGTCGAGGCCGTCGAGCTTGGCGAGCGGCACCGGCACGCCCACCACGGGCAGCGTGGTCATCGAGGCGACCATGCCCGGCAGGTGCGCGGCACCGCCGGCACCCGCGATGATGACCCGCAGGCCACGACCCGCGGCCTCGCGCGCGTAGGCGACCATCTTCTCGGGCGTGCGGTGAGCGCTCACCACCTCGACCTCGTGCGCGACGCCGAAGTCGCGCAGCACCTGCACGGCGTCGCCCATCACGGAGTAGTCGGAATCGGAACCCATGATCACGCCGACGAGGGGCGCTGCGCTATCACTCATGCGCTCCATCGTACCGGCGCGGTGCGGCTGCCTCGGCGAGCGGGCTGAACACTGAAGTGCACCCAGCCGAGTGCGAAACGGAACCCGACTCGGCTGAGGGGCGCGGCCTACTCGAAGGCGGCGGCCGCGGCCTGCGCCTCCGCGCGCACCGCGGTGAGATCGTCGCCCGTCACCGTGACGTGGCCCACCTTGCGGCCCGGCCTCGGCAGCTTGTCGTAGCTGTGGATCTTGGCGCGCGGGTGCTCCGCCAGCGCCGACGCGTAGCGCACCGGCATCGGCCCCTCGGCCGGGCCGCCGAGCACGTTCACCATCACTGCGGCCGGGGCGGTCATCGAGGTGTCGCCGAGCGGCAGGTCGGCGACCGCGCGCAGGTGCTGCTCGAACTGGCTGGTGACCGATCCCTCGATCGAGAAGTGGCCCGAGTTGTGCGGGCGCATCGCCAGCTCGTTCACCAGCACGCGGCCGTCGCGCGTCTCGAACATCTCGACGGCGAGCACGCCGGTCACCCCGACGCCCTCGGCCACCGCGACGCCGATGCTCGCAGCCTCGGCGAGGGTCGCGGGGTCTTGCACGGGGGCCGGCGCGAGCACCTCGGCGCAGATGCCGTCGCGCTGGATGGTCTCGACCACGGGCCAGGTGCGAATCTCGCCCTGCGGGCGGCGCGCCACGAGCTGCGACAGCTCGCGCACGAAATCGACCAGCTCCTCGACCAGCAGGTGCCCCCCGCGGCCGTCTTCGGCGAGCGCCGTGAACCAGTCGCGCACCTCGTCGGCCTGCGACACCACCCGCACGCCCTTGCCGTCGTAGCCGCCGCGGGCGGTCTTCACGACCGCCCGGCCGCCGTGCGCGTCGATGAAGCTCTGCAGCTCGGCCTCGTCGGTGACGGCCGCCCAGTCGGGAATCGGCACGCCCAGCTCGCCGAGCTTCTCGCGCATCAGGATCTTGTCCTGCGCGAACTGCAGGGCGTCGGGCCGCGGGTGCACGGCCTTGCCGCGGCGTTCGAGCTCGCGCAGAATCTCGCCGGGCACGTGCTCGTGGTCGAAGGTGACGACGTCGACGGTGTCGGCGAAGGCGTAGACGGTTTCGGGATCGCGGTAGTCGCCCACCGCGTCGGCCGCGCGCGCCGCGCTCATGCCCTCGGCCTCCGCGAGCACGCTGATGCGCAGACCGAGGTGGATCGCGGGCGGCACCATCATCCGGGCGAGCTGTCCGCCGCCGATGACACCGATGCTGATGCTGCCGTTGTTCGTCAAGCCACTCTTCTCTCTGGGTGCCGTCTCTGGGCGTCGTTTCCGGATACCCGCGGTTTCGCGTGCCTGCGACGGGCTCGGGATCTCCGCCCTCCATTCTGCCCTACCTCGCCCGAGCGCACCGGCAGAAGAGCAAACTAGTTGACAAGTATCAACCATTGATATATCGTTGACTTTCGTCAACCATTTGTGCGGGTCACCGCCGCGGTCTCCTCCGCGCGATTGCCCAGAAGCGCGGTGCCGAATCCGGCACTGCGCGATCCCGCAGGGCGAGCCCGCGACCGTCGCCCCGCACCCACCAGCCGAGTCCAGCGAAAGAACGCACCGAATGCCTCGAACCCGCATCTCCTCACCAGACGCCGCACCGTCGGCCACCACTCCCTCGCCGGGTACCGCACCGCGACCCGCCGCGCAGGAGGGCGTGCTCACCGGCCGCGCGAAGAACCTCGCGCTCACCGGCCTCTTTCTCAGCATGGCCGTGTCGATGCTCTCGATGACCGTCGTCGGCACCTCGATGCCGATCATCATCGCCGACCTCCGCGGCGACCAGGCCGCCTTCACCTGGGTGGTCACCGCCACCATGCTGGCCAGCGCGATCTCCACGCCGGTCTGGGGCAAGCTCGCCGACCTGACGAGCAAGAAGGTGCTGCTGCAGCTCTCGCTCGTCATCTTCACCGTGGGCTCGGTGCTCGCGGGACTGGCTCAGGATCCCAGCTGGCTCATCGCCTTCCGCGTGCTGCAGGGGCTCGGTGCCGGCGGTCTCGGCGCACTCGGTCAGATCGTGCTCGCCGAGATCATCAGCCCCCGCGAACGCGGCAAGTACATGGGCATCATGGGAGCGATCATGGCGGTCGCGACCGTCGGCGGCCCGCTGCTCGGCGGGGCCATCACCGACGCGTTCGGCTGGCGCTGGAACTTCTACGTCGCCGTGCCCGTCGCGATCGTCGCGATCCTCGTGCTGCAGCGAACCCTGCACCTGCACACCGAGAAGCGCAGGGTAAAGATCGACTACCTCGGCGCGGCCCTCATATCGACCGGCTTCGCCAGCCTGCTCATCTGGGTGACCCTCGGCGGCTCGCAGTTCGCGTGGTGGTCGTGGGAGACGCTCGCGATGGTCGGCGGCGGTCTGCTGCTGCTCGCACTCGCGGTGCTCGTCGAGCTCAGGGTCGAAGAACCCCTGATCCCGCTCACGCTCTTCAAGAATCGCACCTTCACCATGTCGGTGATCGCCTCGCTCGCGGTGGGCCTCGCCATGTTCGGCACCTCCGTCTTCCTCGGGCAGTACATGCAGCTGGCGCGGGGCAAGACCCCCACCGAGTCGGGGCTGCTCACGATTCCGATGATGGCCGGCGTGCTGCTCGCGTCGACGGTCGTGGGCCAGATCATCTCGCGCACCGGCAAGTGGAAGCGCTACATGGTCGCGGGATCGTTCGTGCTGCTCGTCGGCCTGCTCATGATGGGACAGCTGCGCTACGACACCTCGTTCTGGTACGTCGGTGCCGCGATGTTCATTCTGGGAGCGGGCGTCGGCATGTGCATGCAGAACCTCGTGCTCGTGGTGCAGAACTCGGTCTCGCCCCACGAACTCGGGGTGTCGAGCTCGTCGGTCACGTTCTTCCGCACGATCGGCGGCACGGCTGGCATGTCGGCGATGGGCGCCATGCTGGCGACCCAGGTGGCCGATTTTCTCAAGCAGAATCTCGAGAAGCTCGCGCAGACGCATCCCGAGGCCATGGCGGGGGCGGATCAGCTGCAGGGCGGCACGATCCCGAAGCTCGCAGAGCTGTCGGCACCGATCCGGCTCATGGTCGAGGACGCCTACGGTCACGCCATCGGCGACGTGTTCCTGGCCGCCTCGCCCGTGGCGATCCTCGCCATCGTGGCGATCATGCTGATTCCGAACGTGCCGCTCAGCTCGAAGAGCGCCGCGCAGCAGCGAGCCGAACTGCAGCGCAGCGCAGCGGCGGGATCCGAGGCCATCGGCACCGTCGACGAGCACTTCTTCGAGGAGGCCGTGGAGGCCGCGACCGACTCGATCCCGGTCGGAAGCGGTGCGACGAGTCAGGCCGCCCGAGAAGCCGGAAGCCCCGCGAATCGCTAAGCTCGGGGTCATGCAGATGCAGAGCGACCGCACCCCGCCTCCTCCCGAGGCCGGTGCGGTCGCCTCCGCTCAGGAGCAGCGAATCTCCGAGGTCATCTCGGAGTTCTCGGAGGTCTTCGCCTTCGCCCGCAGCCGCTGGGCGAGCTACGCCGACGAGGTGCATCCCGATCTCAAGGGCGTCGGAATCATGGTGCTGCAGCTCATCATCAAGAAGGGCCCCGTCACCGCCACCGGCATCAGCCAGATGCTCGACATGGACAAGGCCCTGGTGAGCCGGCAGCTCTCGCGACTGCGCGAGCTCGATCTCGTGCAGACCGAGCCCTCGGCGGAGGATCGCCGCGTGGTGCTGCTGACGCCCACCCCGCAGGCGCGCGAGCTGCTCGACAGAATCAGGGAGCGCTGGGCGCATGCCTACCACGAGCGCTTCGACAGCTGGAGCGTTCGCGACCTCGAACTGCTGCGCGACGGCCTGCACCGCTTCAACGCGTCGGCCCACGACTTCCAGGTCGAGGGGCCGGCCGGCCGCTGCACCCGCGATCACCGCGACGATCAGCAGGGCGGGGCGGGAGACGAGGCCTGAGCCGGCTTCCTACTCGCTCTCCTCGAGCGGGATCAGCCGCATCTTCTGCGCGCGCTCGACGGCTTCGGCGCGACCGCTCGCCCTGAGCTTGCGGTAGATCTTTCTGAGGTGGAACTTCACGGTGTTCTCGGTGATGAAGAGCTCCTGGGCGATTCGCGACAGCGTCACCCCCGTCGCGAGCACCTCGAGCGTGCGCAGCTCGGCCTTGGTCAGGGGCTCGAAGGTTTCGACCCGCATCGTAGTGGGCAGGGTTCTTACCTCGTCGACGAGGTCGATCGCTCCAGCGTCTCGCGCCGCGACGGCCACCTCCTCGAGTGCGTCGTAGGGCACGGAACTCAGAATCAGGTGCAGGCCCCGCTCCCGCGCAAGCCCTCCGGCCTCGGCGAAGCTCTCGATCGCGGCATCGGCGTCACCCGCGATCCAGTGCGCCGCCGCGGCGATGAGCGCCACCTCGACGCGCTGCCCCGGCGAGAGCCTGAACCCGGTCACCCCCTCGACCCTTCGCAGAGCCCCGGCGCTGTCGTCGCGGTAGAGCAGCAGCAGCGCCTCGGCCACGGCGACGTCGGGGTGCAGATCCGGCAGCGACGCGAGCATGCGCTCGGCCTCCGCGTAGTTGCCGAGACGCGCGTGCACGCGCACCGTGTGCGCCGCGAGCGTGCAGCGCAGGTACGGGGTCGAGGGCAGGCCGCCGCGCATCTCCGCCTGCCGCTGCTCCAGGAGTTCGATCACGGCGTGCGGCCCGTCGCACAGCTCGCGCGCCCGCGCCTCCGCAACCAGGAACAGCGGCCACTACTCGATCCTGCGGAGCACCCCTCGATCCGCGGGAAGCACCCGCAGCGCGCGCTCCGCAGCGCCCCGTTCGACGGCGACCACCGCCTCTGCGAGAAACGCGTTGAACCCGCTGAACTGCGGGGCGTCGATCCCCGCGCGCTCACTCAGTTCCCGCGCCCGCAGCAGGTGCTCCTCGGCGGCGCGCGGATCTCCCGCGGTCACGGCGACCGCGGCCATCCCGTTCCAGCCCCGCAGCTCTTCCAGGCGGTTGTTGAAGCGCTGCGCGGTCTCGACCGAACGACGGTAGTTGCGCTCCCCCAGTTCGAGATCGCCCGCGACGAGGCCCGCGAAGCCCAGGGCCGAGAACAGCAGAGGGAACGTGAAGCGATAGCTCGCCAGTCGATTCTCTGGAACCCGCTCGATCCGCGCCTCGGCGTCGCGGCTGATGCGCAGCGCCTCCGCCCCGTCGCCTCGCATGCGCTCCGCCGTCAGCAGCAGCCCGACCGCGGCGATGTTCTGCTCGTAGTTGCCCTCGCGCAGCTCGCTGCGCATGGCCGCGCGCAGCCACTGGTACAGGTGCTCCACGCGCTGATTCGACATCTCGTGCTCGGGGGTGTCCGCGTACAGCAGTGCCCCGATCAGCACCGGATACTCCCGGAGTATCGGGTCGGGAATCTGGTTCAGACGCTGCAGCACCCCGGTGCCCGGGCGCATGATTCCGAGGAAGTATCGGGCCATCAGGCGCGAGACCGCGTCGTACTCCTCGGCGTCGAGCATCTGCATGGTGGCGGCGACGGGATCGTCGCGGCCGAAATCGGCCGCGTGGCGCTGCCGGATCTCGCGGGCGTCGTCGCCGAACTCCTGCAGCGCGAGCGCTTCGAGCGAGGCCGCGAATCCGGCGTGGCAGCGGTAGCGCGTGGTGTGCTCCCAGAAGCTCTCCTGCAGCAGCCCGTGCTCGCACAGTTCGCGCGCCACGCTCTCGACGCTCACGATGTCCATGCCGATGAGTTCGGCGAGCATCTCGATGCTGATCTCGGGGCACAGCACCGCCCCCAGCAGCGCGCGTCTCGCCCCGGGCACCGTCACCTCGCCCAGGTAGTGACGCCCGAAGATTCCGAGGGTGCGCGCGCTGTCGCGCGGGCTGGCACCGTCTGACGACTCCTGCAGCGTCGCCCGCATCATCATGGGCCAACCGTTGGATTCGCGGTGCAGCTGGGCGACGTAGTCGAGATCGGTGACCCCGTAGAACTCCGCGAGTTGCAGGCTCTCGGCCTCGGTGAACGACAGCTCGTCGTCCGTGAGCAGCGATGCGCTGACGCGGCTGCTGACGAGCGGACCGTCGAGCGCCGTGAAGCGGCGCGAAAGCACCACGAGGTAGAGGTGACTGCTGCGGTCGAGCAGTCGCGACAGCGCGATGTCGAGATCGCCGGAGGTCACGTGCTGATAGTCGTCGATGACCAGCGCGGTCGGTCGCGCGAGTGCGACGAGCGCGCGGTCGATGTCGTCTCGCACCCGCGACAGCTCGCAGGGCTTGGTATCGCCCCGCAGCGCCTCGCGGATTCGATGCCAGATGAGGCGCGCGTCGTTCTCGGGCTCGGGAGAACGCACCCAGCGAACGTCGACCTCGGCCGCCTGGATCAAATCCTCGGTCCAGTGCGTCGCCGCGGTGGTCTTGCCGAAGCCCGCCGGAGCCCGCAGCAGCGTGAGAGGCGAGAGCGCGTCGGCCGAAGCTCCGATGCGATCACGAATGCGCCCGCGACGGAGAGCGCGGAAACGCAGGGCTGGCGTACTCATTTCCTCCCTCACTCGAACTCAAGTCCGTCGAATGAACTTGCCGGCCGAGCTGTGTTGCTACGACGCTTCCCCCGACCACAAGTCTAGCCCTCTCCGAGGAGCAGAGACACTATTGGTCTGATGTGAGTGAGCCGAAAGTCGGACCCCGTGCGCCAAAGGTTGGAGCGGGCATCTCCGCGGGCGGCGTCGCGGTGGGATCACCCCGACCCTTCCCGGGAGCGGTGTTACCCTAGAGGCATGCCGCGCCGGGTCAGTGACTTCCGGGGGCTGACGCACACGAGTCGGCTCCGGCTGCTGCACGCGGTGCAGCGAGTGCCGGGGCGGCGGCTGCCCGAGCTGGCCGACGAGGTCGGGCTGCACCTCAACACCGCGCGCGAGCACCTCGAGCTGATGGAGCAGGAGGGCCTCGTGCAGAGCTTCAGGCTGACCACCGGCACCCGCGGACGCCCGCCCAAGGTCTTCTACCCGGTCGGCGACGTGGAGAACACACCCACCGCCGAGAACAACCCCGCCGCGGAGCGCCGCGTCGCCGGAGCCCGCGAACGCGGCGACCTGCTGCGGCGCGTCTCCCCAGAGCTCGACCGCACCTCTGAACTCGGCGAAGCCGCGGCCCACCAGATCGACACCCTCTACGAGCACCTCGAAGACGCCGGGTTCGAGCCCGTGCTCGACGAGTCGCAGCTCACCATCGGCCTGACGCCGTGCCGATACTTCAGCGCGATGGAGTCGCACCGCCGCATCGTCTGCTCGGTGCACGTTCGGCTGATCCACCACCACCTGTCTCAAATTCCCGGCCCGGCCGAGCTGCGTCGCGTCGAGCCCTTCGCGGGCCCCGAGCACTGCCTCATATCGCTCGGCATCAAGGGCGAGGAGACGGCCACTCCCCCGCACGACCGCGCAGCGACGGAAGCACCGGGGAGCACAAGCGAGCCGCAGTAGCACTACGCCGGACTGCCCGCCCACAGGTCGGGTCCGAAGACCTCGTAGTGGATGTTCTCGCTCGGAATGCCGCGATCCATGAGCGTGCGTCGCGCGATCTGCATGAACGGCAGCGGGCCGCACATGAACACCTGCGCCTCGGCGGGCACCTCGACGTCGGAGAGGTCCATGAAGCCGCTGCGCGCGGGGTGCAGGGTCGGCGCGGCGTCTGCCTCCTCCTCGTACCAGTTCTGGGCCTTGGCATCGCTCATCGCGAGCACCTGGCGTCGCAGCCCGTCGTAGAGGGCGTGGTTCTGGTGGGAACGGTCGGCGTGGAAGAGGCGCACCGTGCGGTCGGGCTGACGGCGGGAGAGATCCTCCATGATCGCCGCGACCGGAGTGATGCCGATGCCCGCCGACACCAGCACGAGCGGCGCATCCGACTCGTCGAGCACGACGTCGCCCGCGGGCTGCGAGACCTGGAGAATGGTGCCGGGTCGCGCGTTCTCGTGCAGCCAGCCCGAGACCAGGCCGTCGGGGGCACCGTCTACGCCGCGCACCCGCTTGATCGTGAGCCGCAGCGAGTCGCCGCGCGGCCCCGAGGAGATCGTGTACTGGCGAGGCTGCGTCTGCCCGCTGGCCAGCAGCACGTTGACCGCCACGTACTGGCCGGTGTGGTGCGAGGGCACCTCGCCCGAGACGGGGGCGATCAGCAGCGAGAACACCCCGTCCGACTCCTCGAAGCGCTCCACGACGCGGTACTCGCGCCAGGGCGTCTCCGGGTCGGTGCCGCCGAGCGCGTACAGGCGGGCCTCCTCGGCGATGAGCGAGGTGCCGAACAGCCAGTAGACCTCCTCCCAGGCCGCCGCGACCTCCGGGGTGACGGCGTCGCCCAGCACCGTGCCGACCGCCTTCATGAGGTGGTGACCCACGATGGTGTATTCGGTGGCCTTGATGCCGAGCGAGACGTGCTTGTGGGCGATGCGCTGCATCACCGGCGTGAAGTCGGGTGCGTTCGGATCGATGAGCTGCACCGCGAAGGCCACGACCGAGGCCGCGAGAGCCTTGGGCTGCTCGCCGATGGCCTGGTTGGCGGTGTTGAACACGTTGAGCAACTCGGGGTGCGCCTCGAACATGTCGGGGTAGAAGACGCTCGTGATCTGGTCGGCGTGAGCTGCGACGACCTCGGCCGTGGCCGCGACGATCGCGTGGGATTGTGGTGACAGTTGCATGGTCGGCATGGTCGGACCTCTTCTGCTCGGTCGGCTGAGGAGCCCTCGGTCGACCGAGGGCTCTCACAGATCCTCGCCGCTCACCGTCTCACCGCGCTCGCGGGTTCACCGTGTTTATTTCGATCGGTCCGTGTCTTTTCGTCGCGCAGCTTCAAACGTGCGCAGACTCAGACGCCGGCGTGCTCGTGCTCGTACACCGGCACGGGTGCCTGCTCGCGCATCGCCGCCGAGATCAGAATCGGCAGGTGGTCGGAGGTGCCGCGGTCGAGCGTGCGCACGCTCGCGATCTCGAGGCCAGAGGAGGTGGCGAAGTCGAAGTGGCCGCGAAACATCTTGTAGCGCGTGTAGGTGCGCTTGTCGCTGAGGCTGAGCTCGTAGCCGTGGTCGCGCATCTCGGTGTCGAGCCGCCCCTTGAAGACCGGGTAGTTGTAGTCGCCCACCATGAGCGCGGGCAGGCCGGGCCCCAGCTGTCGCAGCTGGGCGAGGGCCGTGTGGATCTGATATCGGCGCAGCGAGTTGAGCGCGGTGAGCGGTGCGGCGTGAAACGACGCCGCCACGAAGTCGCGCCCCGTCTCGAGGTCGTGCAGGCGCGCGCCCAGCAGCCGCTCGTGCGCCGGAGCGAGCAGACGGTCGTGCAGAGACTTCTTCAGCTGAAAGGTGTGCGCGGCGCGGGGGCGAAACCGCTCCTCGCGCACGTACATCGCGAGGCCGAGGCGGTTGCGCTCAGTAGCGTGCACGAGCGCCATGTGGCCGAGGTGCGAGGGCAGGCTCACCGCCTCTGCTTCTTGCAGGCAGAGCACATCGGCCCCGTGTTCATCGGCGAGCGCCCCGAGCTCGCTGACGGCCCGATTCTTGCGCAGGTTGTAGCTGATGACCTTCATGCGTTCCCTTCCCTGGGGCCGATTCGGGATCGTTTTCCGCCGCGCGCCGCGCGCCGGAAGACGTCCGCCTCAACCACCTTACGCCTCTCGGGCTGAAGACACGCGCTATCTTTTCGACCGCTATTCGAGGCGCAGTCCGGCCGCCTCGGCGGCGAGCGCCGCCCGCACCGCGATGAGTGTGGGGTGGGATCCGAGTGCCGAGCGGGTCGCGGTGAATATGGTGCGGCGCGGATCGTCTTCGAGGTCGACCAGGCGCATGTTGCGCGGCACTCCGACGTGCACCAGCCCGGGCAGCAGTGCTGCGGCGTTGCCCGATTCGATGAGGCGCAGGTGGGCCTGCAGGTCGGCCGTCTCGTAGCGCACGTCGGGTTCGAATCCGGCGACGCGGCAGGCCTGTTCGGCCCAGTGCCGGGTGGCCGCGCCCTGCGGTTCCATCACCCAGGGCAGCTCGGCGAGGTCGAGAATCTCGGTGACGCGGTCGAAGCGGGGGTCGCCGGATCCGACGGGCGGGATCCCGAGCCTGATGGAGTCGCTCGCGAGGGGTTCGCGATCCAGGCCGCGAAAGTGGGCGGCCGAGTGCCCGGGGTACTGCTCGGCGACGACCAGGTCGAAGCCGCGCGCCCAGGTCTCCTGCAGCGCGGCCCCCGGCTCGTACTGCACCACCTCGACGCGAAGGCCCGGGTACTGCTCGCGCAGCCGGCGCATCGCTCCCGGCACGATGGCGAGCATCGCGGTCTGGAAGGCGGCGACGCGGATCGTGCCCGTCACCTCTGCGCGCACGCGATGCAGCGCGGCCTCTGCGCGCTCCAGCCCGGCGAGCAGCGCTTCGGCCTCGGCGACCAGAGCGCTGCCGGCCGCCGTGAACTCGAGGTTGCGGCCGGATTTGCGCAGCAGCGGCACACCGGCCTCCCGCTCGAGGATGCCGAGCTGCTGAGACACGGCGGAGGGGCTGTAGTTCAGCGCCTCCGCGACCGCCGCGACCGTACCGCGGGCGCGCAGCTCCCACAGCAGCCGGAGGCGTTTCATCTCGAGCATGGCGGCTCCTCGATGTTCGCGCGGAAAAATAGTGAAGTTTTTCTTTATTTTATACGACAGAATCAGTCGCTTTACTTCACTCTTTCGAGCGCACAGAATGTCCATATCCCCGTTTTCGCAGACCGGCCGACGGGCCGACAGCCCGACAGGCCGTCCCGAAGTTCCGGCCGCGATCCCGATTCAGAAAGGCTCACGTGCACACCTCTTCACCCGCCGAAACCCCCGCGCACCCCGCGGCGGCACCCTCGGCGCGCCCCCAAGACCTCGCCGACGAGGCCATCGCGCTCGTGCGCCGCTGGCTGCGCGAGGCCTCCGAGCACCCCGCCGACGCCTCGGCCGAGCGCCTGGCAGGGGTGCTGCGCGACCCGAACGGCCTCGACTTCACGGTCGGGTTCGTCGACGGCGTGGTGCGCCCCGAAGATCTCGGCGCGGCGGCGAAGAAGCTGCACGAACTCACCCCGCTCACCCCGAAGTTCTTGCCCGCACCGATGCGCGGTGCCATCGGGCTCGGCGGCGCACTCGCGAAGCCGATGCCCGGCGTCGTCGTGCCGATCGCCCGCAGGGTGCTGCGCGAGATGGTGAGCCACCTCATCATCGACGCGAGCGACGCGAAGCTCGGCCCCGCCATCAAGAAGATCAAGAAAGACGGCATCCGCCTCAACATCAACCTGCTCGGCGAGTACATTCTCGGCGAGCACGAGGCCGAGCGCCGCCTCGCAGGCACCCAGCGACTCCTCGCGCGCCCCGATGTCGACTACGTCTCGATCAAGGTGTCATCGACCGTGGCACCGCACAACCACTGGGCATTCGACGAGGCCATCGACCACATCGAGCAGCACCTCGTGCCGCTGTTCGAACTCGCGAACGCCGGCGCACCGAAGAAGTTCATCAACCTCGACATGGAGGAGTACAAAGACCTCGACCTCACCATCGCGGTCTTCAAGCGCATTCTCGACCGCCCCGAGTTCAAGCACCTCGAAGCAGGCGTCGTGCTGCAGGCTTACCTGCCAGACGCGCTCGGCGCGATGATGCGGCTGCAGGAGTGGGCCGCCGAGCGCGTGGGCGAGGGCGGGGCACCCGTCAAGGTGCGCATCGTGAAGGGCGCGAACCTGCCGATGGAGCACGTCGACGCCGCGATCCACGACTGGCCCGTCGCGACCTGGGGCACGAAGCAGGAGTCGGACACGAGCTACAAGTCCGTCATCGACTACGCGCTCACGCCCGAGCGGGTGAAGAACGTGCGGATCGGCGTCGCCGGTCACAACCTCTTCGACATCGCGCTCGCCTGGCTGCTCGCCAAGGCGCGCGGGGTCGCCAAGGCGCGCGGGGTCGCCGGGGCGGGCGGGGGCACCGGTGCCGACACGGGCGGCGCGAACGGCGCGCGCGAGACCGACGCGGCGCGCAGCGGCGTCGAGTTCGAGATGCTGCTCGGCATGGCGGCAGGCCAGGCCGCGGCGGTGAAGCGCGAGGTCGGCTCGCTGCTGCTCTACACCCCCGTCGTGCACCCGGAAGAGTTCGACGTCGCGATCGCCTACCTCATCCGCCGCCTCGAAGAGGGCGCAAGCCAGGAGAACTTCATGTCCGCGGTGTTCGAGCTCGACCGCGACGAGGCGCTGTTCGAGCGCGAGAAGCGCCGCTTCCTCGCGTCGCTCGACGATCTCGCCGCGATCACGGGCGACGGCTCGGTCGAGTCGTACGAGGTGCCGAAACCGAATCGCACGCAGGATCGCCGGCACACGAGCCGGGCCGCGGCCGAAGCGGCGGGCGGCACGGCCGACACGGCGGAAGCGGAAGCGGAGACCCGGATCGAGGCCCGCGTGGTCGCCGGCCGCGAGGGCGCGTTCGAGAACGCCCCCGACTCCGATCCGGATCTGCCCGGCAACCAGGCCTGGGGCCGCGCGATTGCGCTTCGCATGGTCGGCTCGCGGCTGGGTGCCGATCTCGTCGCGTCGGCGCGTGTGGCTGACGACGCCGAGCTCGAAGAGGTCATCGCCCGCGGCGTGCGGGCAGCCGAGGCCTGGCAGGCGCTCGGTGCCGACGAGCGCGCCCGCATTCTCTACCGCGCGGGCGAGCGCCTCGAGGCCCGCCGCGCAAACCTGCTCGAGGTCATGGGCTCCGAGTGCGGCAAGACGCTCGACCAGGGCGATCCCGAGGTCTCCGAGGCCATCGACTTCGCGAACTACTACGCGATGCTCGGCCAGCTGCTCGAACAGACCGACGGCGCGACTCCCCGGCCGAAGCAGCTCATCGCCGTGATTCCGCCGTGGAACTTTCCCGTCGCCATTCCCGCGGGCGGGGCTCTGGCCGGTCTCGCCGCCGGAGCCGCGGTCATCATCAAGCCGGCCGCGAGCTCGGCGCGATCCGGTGCCGTCATGGTCGAGGCGCTGTGGGAGGCCGGCGTGCCCCGCGAGGTGCTGCAGTTCGTGCAGTTCGACGAGCGCGAACTCGGCTCGAAGCTCGTCGGCGACCCGCGCGTCGACCGCCTCATCCTCACCGGTGCCTACGAGACCGCGGTGAAGTTCCGCGAGTTCCGGCGCGATCTCCCGATCCTCGCCGAGACCAGCGGCAAGAACGCGATCATCGTCACCCCGAACGCCGACCTCGACCTCGCGGCTCGCGACGTCGTGCAGTCCGCCTTCGGTCACGCCGGCCAGAAGTGCTCGGCGGCGTCGCTCGTGATCCTCGTCGGCTCGGTCGCCACCTCGAAGCGCTTCCGCGGCCAGCTGCTCGACGCCGTCCGCTCGCTCAGGGTGGGCACCCCCGAGCACCTCGACACCCAGATGGGCACGATCATCACGGCACCGAGCGGCAAACTGCTGCGGGGGCTCACCCAGCTGAGCCCCGGCGAGCAGTGGCTCATCGAGCCGAAACCGGTCGACAACGGCAGCCCCCTCGCGCGCGACAGGCACGGCAACCTGAAGCTCTGGAGCCCCGGCGTGCGCGACGGCGTCAAGCGCGGCTCCGAGTACCACCTCACCGAGTACTTCGGCCCGATCCTCGGCATCATGACTGCGAAGACCCTCGACGAGGCCATCGACATGGTGAACGAGATCGACTACGGCCTCACGAGCGGCCTGCACTCGCTCGACCGCGACGAGCTCGCGCTGTGGCTGCGTCGCGTCGAGGCCGGCAACTGCTACGTCAACCGCGGCATCACCGGCGCGATCGTGCGCCGCCAGTCGTTCGGCGGCTGGAAGAAGTCGGCCATCGGTGCCGGCACGAAGGCCGGCGGCCCGAGCTACCTGCACGGCCTTGTCGACTGGGCCGACGCCCCGGTCGCAGAGCCTCGCAGCGCGCCTCGCGCCGCGGCCGCGCCGCTCATCACCGCTGCACAGCGCGCCGGGTTCTCGGAAGAAGACCTCGACTGGTTGCGCGCCGCGCTCGGAAGCGACGCCGACGCATGGGAGGCCGAGTTCGGGATCGCGCGCGACGCCTCCGAGCTCGGCGTGGAGCGCAACCTGCTCCGCTACCTGCCGGTCCCGGTCACCGTTCGCGCGACCGCCGATGCTCCGGTGCGGGAGACCGTGCGCGTCATCGCAGCCGGCCTCGCCTCCGGATCCTCACCGACGCTCTCGACCCCGGTCGCCCTGCCGCAGCCGATCCTCGACGCCTTCGCGGCGGCCCGGGTGACGGTGCACTTCGAAGACGACGGCGCGTGGAGCGCGCGGGTGCGCCGACTCGCCGCTCAGGACGGACCCCACGCGAGCGCGCGGATCCGGCTCATCGCCGGCGACTCCCCCGACTCGCGCGAAGCCGCGCTCGCCGCGATCACCGAGGCCACCGGAGGCAAGCCCGACATCGCCGTCTACGGCGGAGACGTGGTCTCGGCCGGTCGCGTCGAGATGCTGCCGCACCTGCGCGAGCAAGCGGTATCGATCACGGCCCACCGCTTCGGCACGCCCAGCAGCATTTCCGACGGCCTCGTCTAACTGATCGCGCGGGGTGTCGGGCCGAGCCTCGGCCCGACACCCGATCCTGCCCGATCCCGGCCGCTCGCCGCCGATCGCGCCCAAAACCCGAGCCCGCAAGAAGCTCACCGACCTCACCAAACCTGCAACACCACTGAGACCGCACCCGCGGGCTCACGACACCGGAGGATACGAATGCCCACACAACCGGCCCACGAGGTTCCCACCCGTCCACCAGCGCGCAGGCTCGAGGTCGACGACATCATCGTCGTCGAGCCCTCCAAGATGAAGCTCGCGCTGCGCGGCGCGTTCGTCGGCAACTTCATGGAGTGGTACGACTTCGGCATCTACGGCTACCTCGCCGTCACCATGACCAAGGTCTTCACCGAGGGCATGCCGAAGGAGCTCGGCCTCACGGTCACGCTGCTCGGCTTCGCCGTCTCGTTCCTCGTGCGGCCGTTCGGCGGCCTGGTGCTCGGCCCCATCGGCGACCGCATCGGCCGCCAGAAGGTGCTCTACTTCACCATGGCGATCATGGCGATCGCGACGGCCCTCATCGGCATGCTGCCGTCGGCGGCGCAGGCCGGCGGGTTCTGGATCATCATCCCCCTCTACCTGCTGAAGATGATGCAGGGCTTCTCCACGGGAGGCGAGTTCGCCGGCGCGACCACCTACGTCAGCGAGTTCTCGCCCGACAAGGATCGCGGCTTCTGGGCGTCGAAGCTCAACGTCGGTTCCTACCTCGGCTTCGCCGCCGGTGCCACGGTCGTCGCGCTCACCACCCTCATCACCGAGTACCTGCTCGGTATCGACGATGCCATGCTCCACTGGGGCTGGCGCATCCCGTTCCTGCTCGCAATCCCGCTCGGTGCCATCGCGATCTACTTCCGCATGCGCATTCCCGGGCCGCCCGGCTTCGAGGAGACCAAGGAGCTCCAGCAGATCACCCAGCCGACCGATCCGCACGATCTCCAGTACCGCCACAGCCTCGTCAGTCTGATTCGCGTCTACTGGAAGCAGATCCTCATCGGCATCTCCATCGTCGCAGCCGAGGGCACCGCGGGCTACGCACTCACGAGCTACATGCCGACCTACCTCGAAGAGGAGCTGCAGGTCTCCAACCTCAACGCCGCCATCGCGACCGTGCCGGTGCTCGTCGTCATGTCGCTCCTGCTGCCGACCATCGGCCGCTGGTCAGACCGCATCGGCCGCCGCAGGGTGTACTTCATCGCCACGGGGTCGACGCTCGTGCTCATGCTCCCCGCCTTCGCGATCCTGCAGCTGGCACCGCAGCTCGGCATGTGGATCGTGTTCGTCGCGCTCGGCCTCGTCGCGATCCCGGTGGCGTTCTTCGTGTCGATGACCGCCTCGGCGCTGCCCGCACTGTTCCCCACCGCGGCCCGCTTCAGCGGCATGGGCATCACCTACAACATCGCGGTGTCGCTGTTCGGCGGCACGACGCCGCTGTTCGCGAACCTGCTCGTGAACGCGACGCACGGCTCGCCGATCAGCCCGTTCATGCCCGCGATCTGGATCATGGCGTTCTCGGTCATCGCGATCTTCGCGGTGTTCGCGATGCACGAGACCGGCATGCGCCCGCTGCTCGGCTCGGTGCCCACGGTCACGAGCCGCGAGGAGGCGCAGCGGCTGGTCGACACGCAGGATGAGAACCCCTACATCGACACGAGCACCATGCCGGTACTGATCACCTCCGGCAAGAAGTAGCGCGGTTCGGGGCCGCCTCGGTTCGAGGCCATCTCAGGGTTCGGGATCATCGCACGCTGCGGCGGTCCCGAACCCATCGCGGTGGGCGGGGCCTCCGCGAAGCCGCGAGGCCCCGCCCACCGGACACCCACCCACCGGGCGCAGACGCTGTTTCAGAGTCGCCGCAGCGTCACCTCGAGGGTGCCGATCACCATCTGCTCGGTCGTCTCGGTCTCGCGGCCCGGCTCGAGCTGCTGCTGCGCACCGCTCTCATCGACGAGCGCGACCCCGTTGGTCGAGTCGAGGTCTTCGATGGTCCACATGTCTCCGTGGCGGCGCATGCGCGCGTGCGACTTCGATATCGTGCGGGTCGGGTCGGGAATGCGCATCTCGGTCACGCCCTCCGGCGCTTCGGGCTTGCGTCCGATCACGACGTCGTCACCGGCGAGCAGGAGCACCTCGCCGTCTGGCAGTTCGAGGCCCCAGCGCGGCTTCCGGGGCACTACGACCGTGCGGTCGAAGTCCTCGTCGTCATCATCCTGCTGCCCGTGCTGCGCCGCGTCGGCCGCGGTCGCAGCTGCGGCCGCGACTGCGGCGTGACCGGGGGTCGAGGCCGGTTCGGGATCGGGCCGCGCAGCCGTCTCCGCAGCCGAGGACGGGTCGGACTCGACGCCTGCCGACGCAGCGCCGGCTGCCTCGGAACCGGCAGGTGCGGGATCCACCGGCCCGGCATCAATCTGATCAGCAGCGACCGGCTCGGCAGCGGCCGGCACCGCGTCGACCTGCCCGGCACCGGGATCACCCGGATTCTCCTCGGCTCGCGACCGCGAGCCCGAGTCCGAGCCAGCCGCGGCATGCTCCCCGGCCGAAGAGGGTGCCGGCTCGGCCGACTGCGTGGCAACCGGCTCGGTGCTCTGCCCGGCCGCCGACTCGGGGCCGGACTGCTCGGGGCGTTCCGAGATCGAGTGCGCGTCGGGGGCGGGATCCGCGTGGGTCGCGTCGGCCCGGTCGTGCCGCGCGGAAACGGGCTGCGCAGACGGCTCGGGAGCGGCCTCGCGCCGGTCGGTGGCAGTGCCGGTGCCGGACGGCTCGGGAAGCACGAGCGGTCTATCGGAGTCTGACTCCTCCACGGGGTCGGGCACCGGCCAGGAGAACGGTCGCTCCGGCGGTCGCTGCGGGCCGAGCGGCGCGGGAGGGGCGGGATCTTCCACGGCCGCGAGCCGCTCGTACTCGTCCTGCAGCGTCGAGGGCAGCGGCAGCGGCGGGATCGGGGCCTGCACCGCGGGCGGAGGCGGCACCTGTGCCGGCGGCTGGGGCTGTGCCGACGGGGCCGGCGACGAAGCGGGCTCGTCCCACGGGTACTCGGAAGCCGCTGCCTGCGGCGGATCCGGCACCCGGGATTGCTCAGACGCCCGGGGCTCCTCGGACACCGGAGGTGCCTGGGGCGGCACCGGCGGCATGCCCTGCCAGCCCGCGGCGGTCGGCTGTTCGGCCGGCGGCCGGTAGAGCGGCGGGTTGGGGGTCGCGGCGCTCGGCGGCTCGGGGGTTGCGAACATGCGCTCGATCGGGTCTTCGGGGAGAGCGGCGGGCGCATCGTAGCTCGGCTGCTGGGCCTGGGCCTGCTGCGGATAGGAGACCTGCGGCTGACCGTACTGCGGTTGGTCGTACTGAGGCTGTTCGTACTGAGGTTGAGCGTACTGCTGCGGCTGCGCGTACTGGCCGTCGGCTCCGTGCTGCGGCTGCTCGAAGCCGGTCTGCTGCACCGGGGGCGCGTACTGCGGCTGCGGTGCAGCGTAGCCCTGGGCAACCGCGTGCGCCGGAGCGCCCAGCGGAGCGGGGGCCACGCGCTTGCCGATGTGGTTGGCGAGCAGCATGGCCCACAGCGGAGCGATGAAGACCGCGAGCACCGTGAAGCCGCCGCCCTTGCCGTGCTCGACGTTGAGGCGGTGCGCGGCGATGACGAAGAAGATGAAGGGCACGATCCCGAGCCCCGGGATGAGGCCCAGAAGCACGACCCAGCCGGGCAGCCCGGTGCGCTGCAGCAGCTGCCACACGTTCCAGATCGGCACCCAGCCGGCCCACGCCGGCAGGCCGATGCGCGGGAACAGCATCGAGAGCGACCACAGGTACCAGACGAAGAAGAGCAGCCCGACAATGCTCCACACCCCCGCCAGGGCGAACAACGGTGCCGGATCGAAGGGCGGTGTCACATCATTCATGTTCGGTCCCCAATGCTCTCGGTGCTGTCGGCACTACCGACTACCACTCTGCCACGGATCGCACAGCGTATGCCGTCAATCGCGCGCAAAAGTTGGTCGCCCTTTGTCCGCTCAAGCTGAGCGGTTTAGTAGGACAAAGGGCGACCGACTTCGAGCGACGCGGGATACCAAATAAACGCTGCGCTACACTAGGGTCAATAGTTCAGCCCGCCCGGCCTTCCGGTGCGGGCTGGATCTCTTCTCTGCGACGCTCCACGAAATGTGAACGGCAGAGCGGCACGCGTGAATCGAGGTGATCACCATGGCAACACAGTTCGAGTTTCACCTGGTCGGTGCCGAGGCACTCGAAGGCGAGCTGGACGCCGACAATCTGATTGCGATCCTCACCAGCCTGAAAGAGGTCGCGACGAAGATCGGCCGTACCGAGACCGATGCGGAGTCGCTTGGGCGGGCACCCCGTAGAACCCAGCAGGTCGCCAAACTTACCATCGGGCTCACTTCCGGGAGCACAACCTTGCAGGTTCGTCGCGCAGGTGTCTCGGACGCACTCGAGTTCGACAGCACCGAGGAAGAGGCATGGGACCAGAAGTTCGAGTCGATTGTCGAGAGCATTGCTGCTGAGCAGCGGCCCGGCTGGGTTGACGACTCGCTGGCCCTTGCCGCAAGTCATCTCGGTGCCGCGCTGAAGCATGCAGCCCCCCACGTGGAGTTCACCGTCGGCGGGCAGACACGCTGCGCATTTGAGACCGGAAAACTGCGGCTTGAGATCTGGGAGCAACCGACCCAGCAGGATCCCGGCGAAGTCACCTTCACCGGACGCCTCTTCGCGGTCAACCTCAAGACCCACCGATTGCAGGTTCGCGACGATGTCGGCAATGAAGTCGCACTCCCGAGAGTGCGAGATGACGAACAGGCCGGTCGTCTGCTCAACTCCTACGTCACCGTGGTCGGTCTACCGACGTATGGAGCTTCGGGTGAACTGACACAGCTTCGGGAGGCGCACGTCGAAGCAGCCGCTGCGACACCCGGCACTACCGTGGCGCTGCCCGAACTGAACCTCGACGACCTTCGCTCCTCACCTCCGGGTCCCGTACCCAGCACCGGGATCACCCTGACCGAAGAGGAGTCGGACGCGTTCTTCGAAGCATTGAGGCTGATGTAAGTGCTTGCGAGTGAATTTGTTGTAGTCGACACTGACGTGTACAGCTCCCTCTTCATCGATCCAGCGGGTGCCGAACGTCGAGGCCTGCCGCTCCATATTTGGCGGCGCACGCTTCAGGGTAGACGTGTGATCATCTCCTTTCAAAGCAGAGCCGAGGTGCTCGCAGGGTTGGCGATGAGCAAATGGGGGAAAGAGCGCCTTGAGCAGGCTCGCGCCACCCTTATCGCTACGCACACGATCCACGCCGAGCCGACAGTGATCGATGCGTTCGCGACTCTCACAGCCGCTTGCCGTGCAGAGGGCCACGGGCTACAGGCAAAGGTACACAATGCTGATCGTTGGATCGCGGCCTGCTCCATCGCGAAGAGCCTCCCCCTGCTCAGCGGCGACCAGATCTATACGAATGCTCCCGGCCTCATCCTGTTGCCGCAGGAACAACACTGACCGACCCCTCGCCCCACTCACTGGTCACGCCTCCGTACGACCGCACGCAAAAGTTGGTCGCCCTTTGTCCGCTTAAGGTGAGCGGTTTAGTAGGACAAAGGGCGACCAGCTTCGAGCGACGCGGGATCTGGAGGCACGCCCGTGCTCGGCACGGGCCCAGCACGGGCCGGGGCCATGGGCAAGCGCCGCGGACGAACTACGCGAATGCCAGGTTCGCGACTCCCCAGAGGCCGACGACCGCGACGACGACAGCTCCGGCGTAGGCCGAGACCGTGACGATGCGCTCGCGCCTGAAGCGCCTCGCGAGCGACGGCAGCGGCGGGCGCTGAACCGTGGCCACGGGGTGGTCTGCGGGCGGAGGCCCGATGCGCTGCTGCACGCCGTCGATGCCGGGCGGCAGCGGCTGCACCACGGCGCGGGTGCCGTAGACCGGCGGTGGCACGGGCGGGCGGGCACCGCGCTCGGCGGGCGGGGCGGGATCGGGCCGCGGCAGCGGCGGGGCCGTCCGCGAGCCTGCCGGTCGCGAGTCTGCCGACTGAGAGCGCGCCGGCTCGGGGGGAGCCGGCGGAGCGGATCGCGGTGCCGGAGCGGGCGGCGGCGCTGGCGGTGCGGATCGCCGCGGTGACACGACCGTCGCTTCACGCGGCAGGGGCGACACGACGGTCGCCTCATCCGTCTCGCGCGGCAGCGGCGCGACCACCGTCGCGTCGTCGACGTTGCGCGGCAGCGGTGCGACCACCGTCATCTCGTCGGCCTCGCGCGGCAGCGGCGAAACGACCGTCGCGTCGTCGATCTCGCGGAAGAGCGGCGAGACGACCGTCGCATCGTCGAGTGCGTCATCGATCCGCTCGTCGCGCTCGCTCACGAGTCCACCGGTTTCGTCACGTCGAGCGTCGTCTCGTCGACGGTGTCGTCTTCATCGGCCTCGTTCGCAGCGTGGCGACCGCGCACGTCGACCAGGCCGCCCTCGACCGTGTCGACCACGATCACGGAGATGTTGTCGCGGCCCCCGGATTCGCAGGCGCGTCGCACCAGCTCGTCGGCAACGGTATCGGGGCGGCCCCCGATGGTGAGCACGGCGCGCAGCTCCTCATCGCTGAGTTCGGTCGTGAGGCCGTCCGAGCAGACGAGCAGGCGCGTGCCGGTGCGCACGGGCAGCAACCAAGCGTCGTGCCGCGAGTCTTCGGCTCCGAGAGCCCGCGTGATGACGTTGCGCGGTGCCGTCGCCGCATCGGCGTGCCCCGCCGCGGTCAGTTCGGCGCGCAGCGAGTGGTCGGCCGTCACCTGGGCGAGGCTCGCACCGCGGTGCTGGTAGACGCGCGAGTCGCCGATGTTCAGCACGTACCACTGCGAAGCGCCCTCGTTCTCCACGAGCACGACGCCGCTCAGCGTGCAGCCTGCACCGCGCTCGGTGCCGCGGGCGATCTCTTCGACCGCGGCTCGCGCCTCGTCGAGCGCGGCATCGACGTCGGCGATCGTCAGCGCCCGCGCCGCGCCGCGCTCGGCCAGCTCGCCGAAGGCCCGCACCGCGGCAGCACTCGCGCGGTCACCGGCCGAGTGACCGCCCATGCCGTCGGCCACCACGAACACCGGTCGCTGCGCCAGCACCGCGTCTTCGTTGATGGATCGCCGCTCGCCCACGTCGGTGCGCGCGGCGGCCTCGATCACGATGCGATCTCCGCGGTGCAAGCGGCTTGCCCGATCCAGCGCCTCGCTCAGTTCTGACCCGTTCACGCCTGCTCACTCTCCGGGAAGGCCGGTCTGCGCCGCCTCATCCCCACACCATACGAGCGTAGCGAGTACGCGGCGCGCACGCGCGCGAAAAAGCCCATTCCCGCGGTGCGCTCCGCCCGATCCGCCGCCGCGGCCTGCCACAGCTGCTCGACTTCCGTCTGCCCGATACCCTGCGGCGAGAACACCGCTCGGTCGACCTGCGGGGCGGCCCAGAGCGCCGGCTTCGTGCCGAGCACGGCGGCGATCTCGCTGCGCGCGGCGTTCGGCGGCGTCTCGACGCCCGCGTCGCGGGCGCGATCCAGCATCTCCTCCCAGGCACCGAGCGCGCTGAGCTCGGACACCCGCTCAGCCCTGCGCCGCCGCGCGCGCAGGCGCTTCGCGACCGGCAGGAAGAGCAGCGGCAGGGCCAGGAGCAGCAGCGCCGCGAGGGAGAGCCCGACAGCTCGCAGCAGTGGCCCGAGCCACGCGGCGGCGACCGCCTCCTGCTGCTCCTCGCTGCTCTCTCCCTGATCGCCGAGCCCCACCGGGGGGTCGACCTCGCGCGCGTCGCGCTCCTCGGGGGTGGTCGGGAACTCGGGCAGCTGCTCGCCCTCCTCGAGGCGCTCCGGCCGCAACTCGACCTGCGGAGTGACGTCGACCGGCACCCACTCCCCGCGGTCGCCGCGCACCTCGATCCAGGCCGCGAGGTGCTCCCCCGTGCAGTCGCCGGCGCAGGCGGGCACGCCTGGCACGCCGCGATCCTCGCCCCCGAGGCGCACCCCGACCACGACCCGCGAGTCGTAGCCGAGCGCGCGGGCGACGAGCGCCGCGGCTGCCGCGAACTGCTCGTCATCGCCGATCCCGGCCACGAGCTGCGCCGCCTTCGGCTTCTCCCCGGCGGCGGCCTGCTGCGCGTTGAGCTGTCCGAAGAGCACCTCCAGCCGAGCCAGCGAGTGACCGCCCGGGCTCGATTCGAACCTCGTGCCGTACTGCTCGCCGAGGCGCTCGAGCCACAGCTGCTCGCCGGCGCGCTCCTGCATGGAGTGACTGAGGTAGCCGCGCCCACGCAGCCGGTCGATGAGTTCGGCCAGGCCGTCGGCGTCGGCGGGCTGCCCCTGCCGCTCGATCCAGGCGGCCAGCTCGGGCGCGGCGTCCGCGTCGAAGAGCGGTGACGCCGATGCCGGCGCGCCGAGTCTGTCGGGCGTCGCGTCGGCGGCGGTCTCCATCTCGGCGACGTAGCCGTCGCCCGCGACGAGACCGAACGACTCGGCAGCGCTCGCCTGGGCGGCCGCACCGTCGCCACCGCCGTCGCCGCTGTCTCTGCCTGCCGCGACGTTGATGGCGGCACCGGTCTCGCGGTTCACGTAGAACGCGTCGGAGAGCTCGTTCGCCCGCTCCCCGGTGAATCTCGGCGGCTGCCCGAGCCGCGCGATCGGCGTCCAGATGTCGGCGTACCCCTCGCCCACCTCGACGGTGACGCGACTCGGCTGCGCGACGCTGTCTCCGCTGGGAAAGCGGGTGAAGCGTCCGGCGGCATCCGCGCTCACGTGAAAGTCGACCCCGTCGTAGGCGTCAAGCACGGCCAGCCGCAGTCGCCCGGGCAGGCCGCTCTCCCCCGACACCCTGAACAGCGTCAGGTCGATGGCGTCGTCGCGCTTCCAGCTGCGGTAGTCGGCGAGCGGGCTGGGCCGATCCCGCACCACGATCACGGGATCGATGCGGTCGCGCGGCACCGCCCGCGCACCTGCGTCTAGCGCGGGAGCGATGACCGCACCGGCCGCGAGCGCCACGACGACGATCCCCGCACCCACGAGCCCGCGCACCGTGCCGCCGCGACGCCCCGAGGCACCGGCGACTCGGCCGAGTCGCAGCGCGGCTCGGCGATCCGCCCCCGACGTCCACACCACCCACGCCGCGGCCAGCAGCGCGGCCCCCAGCCACAGCGCGATCTCGCGCGGTGCGACGATCGTCAGCGAGCCGAGGCGCAGCGGCGCGCTCAGCTGGGAGGCTCCGAAGACGGTGCCGAAGGCGACGGGGGCGAAGATCGGGATCGCGGCGAGCGCTGCCACGCGCGGCGAGCGCTGCGCGACCAGCACGATGAGGAGCGCCGTCACGAGCATCACGACGTAGACCGGCACGAGCACGGTGCGATAGGTGCCGACGGGCAGCGACAGCGTGAGCAGCTGCTTCCAGCCGAGCGCCACCGCCGCGAGACCGTCGAGAAGGCCGCCCGGAAATCCGCTCCCGAGCGCCTGCGGCACGGCGACTGGCACCACCGTCACCGCGAACGCGCCCAGCACGATCGCGGTGAGCACCGGCGCGCTCAGTCGCCAGCGCCCGCGCGCCCAGGCCGCTCCCGCACCGACGACGAGCGCGACACCCGCCACGAGCCACAGCCAGGCCGTCTGGTAGATTGGCCACGCCGCCAGCACGCCGAGGCTCAGCGCGAGCGCGGCGGCGACCGCGCCCCCGACGAGGCGCGTCGCCTGCCGCACAGCGCTCAGCGGGCTTGCGGCGCTCGGGGGCACGGCCGGCATCGTCGGTGCCGCGCCGCCGGCCGGGGCGGCACCGCTCGCGGGTACCCCACCGGCCGCTGGCACTGCACCGCTCGCCGGCACTCCACCGCCCATCCGGCTCGCCCCCTCAGCCCGCCTCACAGCGCGCTCCGAATCAGCATCTGCGGCAGGTCGCCGAGCGCGCCCACCGTGAACACGGTGAGGGGATCGATGCGCTGCGCGCGCGGCTCGGCGTGCAGCTCGCAGCGCACGGCGAGCACGTGCACGTCGGGGGTGAAGGCAACCGCGGCGCGGCGGATGCGGGTGGCGTCGACGGCCGATCCCGTGACGACGACAACGATCGACAGCGGGCGTCGCGAGTGCGCGAGGCCGTGCGCCAGCGCCTCGAACGGCAGCCCCTCGGGGGCGGCCTCGAGCTCGGACCAGGCATCGAGCAGCTGCTGCGGATCGCGCGACGGCAGTTCTTCGAGGCCGTCGACGCTGGGGCGCACCCGGCCGGGCGACCAGGCCGAGGCGATGAAGCGCTCGCGCCCCTCGCGCACGGCCTGCACCGAGATCGAGGCCGCCACGCTCACGGCGAGCTCGAACTCGTCGTCGTTCAGGTACTCCTCGCGGCGGGCGTCGAAGAGCACCGCGACGCGGGCCGACTGCGACTCCTCGTACTGCCGCACCATGAGCGTGCCGGTCTTGGCGGTCGATTTCCAGTGCACGTGCCGCATGGCGTCGCCGGTGGCGTACTCGCGCACCGCGTAGAAGGAGAGGTCGGAATCGGTGAGGCGGCGGCTCGCCGTGCCCTCGAGGTCGCGCACGAGACCGGCCGTGTTCGGCGGCAGTTGCGCGGTCGCCGGGTGCACGTAGAGCAGGTGCCGCTCGGGCCAGGTGACCTCGCGGCGCAGCAGGCCGACGGGATCCTGCCTCGCGACCGTGAGCGGGCCGACGCGCACCACCCCGCGGCGCACGGCGGGAATGGCGAGCGGCAGCTCGACGCTCGAGTGCGGGCCGATGAACGGGATCGTGAGTTCGCGCAGCGCGGGGCCCAGCGGAAGCTCGGCGACGGCGGGCAGCGCCGGGCGTGGACTGTTGTTCTCGATGCGCACCACCACGTGCGCCTCGCCGCCGACGGTCACGCTGCGGCGATCGATCGCGATGCTCACCTCGTAGGCGCGGTTGCCGATGAGGAAGGGCAGCGCCACGAGCAGGAGGAGCGCGCCAACGGCTGCCACGTACCAGGCCTCGATCCACGAGAAGGCCGCCCCCAGCACCGCGCCCGCGACGGTCAGCGCGAGCACGAGCCAGCCGAGCGAGGTCACCGCCTGGGTCGCGGCGACCCACGTGCGCGCTGCGCGACGGCGGGTGCGACGCCACCACCTGCGCGCGGCGACGCGGCGGCGCTGCGCCGGTGCCAGCGTGCGCGTCGAGGTGCGTGTTCGCGTGCGGGTGCGCGTGTCGCTGAGCCGCGATCCGGTGCCGCGGCTGTGAGTGCCGCCGCGGCCGCCCGCGGTAGTCGCCGCCCCCCGGTTGCCGGCGCGGAACAGCCGACCGCGGGTGTCCTCGGTGCTCACGCGGTGCCGTTCTCCTGGGGGATCGGGGTGTCGATGAGGATCTGCCCGATCACGGCTTCGGCTGTGACGCCGTCGAACTCCGCCTCGGGTTCGAGCACGAGGCGGTGCGCCAGCACCGGGATGGCGAGCCCACGCACGTCGTCGGGCGTCACGTACGAGCGCCCCGAGACGAGCGCCCAGGCCGCCGCCATGCGCACGAGCGACAGTGCGCCGCGCACGCTCGCGCCGAGCCGCACCTCGCCCGCCCGGCGGCTCGCCTCGACGAGGCGCGACACGTACTCGGCGATGAGCGGGCTCACGGCGACGCCGCGGCAGAACTGCTGCAGCTGCTGCAGCGTGCCGACGTTCATGACGGTCGGCACCACCGGTGCCTGCACGATCTGCTGCAGGATGCGCAGCATGGCCGCGTCGTCGGGGTAGCCGATCGAGGTCTTGATCATGAAGCGGTCGAGCTGCGCCTCGGGCAGGCGGTAGGTGCCCGCCTGCTCCACCGGGTTCTGGGTGGCGATCACGAGGAAGGGCTCGCTCACCGGGTGGGTCTGGCCGTCGACCGTGACCTGGTGCTCCTCCATCACCTCGAGCAGCGCCGACTGCGTCTTCGGGCTGGCGCGGTTGATCTCGTCGGCGAGCACCACGTTGGCGAAGATCGGCCCGGCGTGAAACTCGAAGATGCCCTGCTTCTGGTCGTAGACCGTGATGCCGGTGACGTCGCCCGGCAGCAGGTCGGGCGTGAACTGGATGCGAGAGGAGGTGCCCTGCATCGCCTTGGCGAGCGCGCGCGCCAAGGCCGTCTTGCCGGTGCCCGGCACGTCTTCGAGCAGCACGTGACCGCCCGCGATCGAGGTGGCGAGCACCAGTTCGATGACGCGGCGCTTGCCCTGGATCGCCTGCTCCATCGCGTCGGCGACGGTGCGCACGGCGTCGCTGGCCCAGCGGGCGCGTTCATCGGTGAGCGGGCCGACCGCGTCGACCGTCAGCTTCGGCTCGGGTGTCATCTGTGCTTCTTTCTCTCGCGGGGGTTCGCTGGAAGGCTGCGGATCTGGCGAACGCCTGATCTGAGGCCGCGGTCTACGGCTCCGAGGGTGGATCGCCGCCGTCATCCGGATCACCGGGTTCTTCCGGGTCGCCGGGGTCGGGCGGCTCCGGTGTTTCGGGTTCCGGTTCGCAGATGGCACCGGCGAAGGTGGCGGCCGTGTTGCCCGTGTCGGACCACTTCACGATCACGTCCCTGCCGCTCGCCTGATAGAGGAGCCCGATGCCCGGATCGCCGTTGCGCGTGAAGGAGCTTTCGATCGCCGCCGCCGTGGGCGGGGCGTTGCCCGCTCCCAGGGGAATGCACGCGGCCCCCCGCTGCAGTGAGAACGGCCTTGGACTGCCCGATTTCGGCGTGACGCTGCCCGGTTCCGAGCAGTTTCTGCCTCCCCGCGCGCACTGCACGACGTCGTAGCGCTCGGGAGCGGCGATGCTGATCGACGTGTCACTCAGAGTGCCCGTGGGCGAAGGGCTCCAGGAGATCTCTCCCGGGTTCCACACCGCGAGGCCGCTCGCGTCCGGAGTCGCCTGGCGCAGCACCCGATACGTTCCCGTCAGCGTCGGCAACCGCTTGCCGGTCGTCACCTCGTTCGTCGATACGGTGCCGGTGACGCCGTAGGAGTTGGCGGCGGAGACCGACCCCCGATACACCTCGTGCTCCTCGAGACCGCTGCCGCTGCTCCGAGATCCCGAATATCCCGAGATGGCGTATGTGTAGCTCAGGCTGTCGCCGCCCCTCGAGTCGAAGCCCGAGGTAGCGATCTCCCAGTCGGTGTTTCTGCTGCCGGAGAGCCGCAGCTCGGCGCTTCCCGCGGTCGGCGCGCCGATGGGCGTGACCCTCGCGGTGCTGGCCTCGCCGCGGCCGCCGTCCTTGCCGGTGTAGCCGGGCGGGATCATGCTCGAACTGTCGGCGGAGATCACGCTGAAGGTGTGCGGGCTGCCCGCGGCGAGCGTGTAGATGCCGTCTCCCGCGATGGAGGTCTCCGAGCCGTCGACCGAGAGCACCCGAGTGGCCGCGGTGCTCTCACCGATGACGGCTCGCACCCTGCCCCGGTCGGGGTTCGAGTTCTCGGGCCAGCGCACGGTTTCGACCCTGATGCTCGGTGCCGTCGGCGTAACATAGGCCCATGTCTCGGCCCCGTTGGCGCTCTGCTCCGACTCTCCCGCGGCGTTCGTGGCGCGCGCGAAGTAGGTGCGGCGGTCGCCGGGCTTCAACCCCGTCACCGTGCAGGTCGCCTGGCTGGAGGCCATCTGGCAGCTGCCGACGGCGCGACCGTCTGCCACGAGCTCGACGCCCGTCGTCGCGGGGTACGACTGCTCTCCGCTCAGCGCGACCGAGAGCTTGACCGAGCTACCGTCAGCAGAGACCGGCGTGACCCCGGTCGGCGCGCGCGGCACGCCCTTCGCGTCGAGTTCGATGCGCCCCTGCCCCGTGCGATTCTGCGCGTCTTTCACGGTGAACGTCGCCGTGCACTGGCCGCCTGCTCCCTTCCCGCCGCTGGGCCAGGCAACGCTGACCGCGTTGCCCGATGCCTGGAAGGAGGCGACGTTGCAGCTGCCCCCCTCGACGGAGACGAGTTCCAGCCCCGCCCCGCTCTTGCCCTGGAAGGGATCGTACTCGCCCGGTGCGCCGATCAATTGCGCCTGGCAGGCCGATCCGACATTGCAGTCGAGCCGCACCGAGCCGCCGCGCGGGGTGTCCCTGGCGGCTTCACCGACGCGCAGCGTGAGCGCGGCCTGGCTGCCTTCTCCGCTCAGCACCCGCACGATGACCGTGTCTTCGCGGCCGGGCACGGCGTCGGCGTTCGCCGTGGCCGTGATGCGGGATCCGCCCTGATCCAGGCTGAAGTTGGGGCCGCCCGACCCGACCTCGAAGCGCAGGTCGCCGACGTTGCCCTCTCGACCGCCCTGCCACCGCACCATCTCGGTGAGGTCGACGGTCTCCGAGGTGCCGGGCGCGATGGTGCGCGTCAGCGGTTCGAGCTCGGCGACCGGCTCGTTCGGCACGATCTCCACGGGCACCGCGAGCTGCGTCCACGCGTTCTGCTCGGTGAGCTTCACCGAGACCGTGCACGTGTCGGTGAAGGGTGCCTCTTTGCCCGCGCTGTAGCGCACGGTCGTGGCGCTCGTCGCCTCGCACGATGCCTGACCGCGCTGCGCCTGGAACCGCCCCACCCTGAACTCGGCTCGGTCGCCCGCGGCAAGATCCACCACGTCGGCGAGCGACGCATCGACCGACTCGCCCTCGTCGACCCGCAGCGCCTGCAGACCGGGCTTCAGCGTGAGCCGCAGCTCGTCGAGCGGCGGCACCACCAGAAAGCCGAAGCTCTGCACCTCGGCCCCGGTGAGATCCTTGCCCGCGAGGCGGAACGGCACCAGGTCGCCCTCTGCCCGGTACGTGCCCGAGATGTGCGTGCCGTCGGCCGTGAAGCGATCCCGCGCGCTACCCCACACCGAGAGCTGCAGCGCACTCACGTCGCCGGAGGCCCAGTGCACGCGATCGGTCACCACGTCGACGCCGCCGCGCTCGAGCGTGACGCGGTCTCGCGCCGAGAGCACCGTGTCGCGCACGGTCGGAGCCTGCTGGCCGACGCGCGCCGAGACCTGCACGACGATGAGGCCGTCGGAGGTGCTCTTCGACTCCGGGGAGCGCACCGTGTAGCGGTACGACGCCGTGCCCAGGTCATCGCTGCCCTTGACCCTGACGCGCCACTTCTTCAGCTCGGAGGCGTCGAGCCGCGACAGCAGCTCGCGGTACTGCTCGGAGTTCTCGCCGCCGGGCACGTTGGGCACCACGTCGACGAGCTGGAGCTTGCCACCGCTCGGGTCGATGTCGTTGTCGAGCGGCTGCACCACCGCGGCTTCCTTCGAGCCCTTCACCAGCCGCACGTAGTCGCTGAACGCCACCGGCGCGCGTGCCCCGCCGTCTGCGTCGGTGACGATCACCCGCAGCCGCCCCTCGGCCTCGCCGCCGAACTCGTCGCGCACGGCGTAGCTCATCACCTGCACGCCCGGCTTCACGTTTCCGGCGGCCTCGACCTGAATGGCAGAGGATCGCGGTGCGAGCGTGGCCGAGAGCTGCGGGTCGCTCGGCTCGCTCACGCCGAGCAGTCGCACACGGTCTCCGTCGGGGTCGACGCCGGAGAGCGGCACCTGCACCGTGCTGCGCTCACCCGGAGCGAGCCGCACGGTGAGCGCACGGGGCTGCGGATCTCGGTTGCCCTCGCGCGGGATCACGGTCACGCGCACCTGGCCGACGTCGCTCCCCTCGGGTGTGCTCGCACCGTAGGTCGTGTAGGTGAGGTTGTAGTTGCCCGGCTTCGTCGGCGCGAGGTAGCGGAGGGTGTTGCCGGAGGCGAAGGCGAGCTCGCCCTTGGTGCCCGATCCCCCGATCTCGGGGTGCAGCACGAGGCGCTGGCCGGGCGGAGAAACGTCGTTGTCGAGCACGGGAATATCGGCGATGGCACCCGCGCGCACCGTGATGTTGTCGGCCACCGCGATCGCACCGGTGTCTCCCGACTCGGGCACCTGGAACACCGTGAGACGTCCGGCAACGGTTTCGGCACCCTCCTCGACCACGATGTCGGCGGCTCCGATGCGACCGGGAGCCCCGTCCGGGGTCGCGCCCGACACGCGCACCTGCGCGTGCTCGAGCACGTCTGCGCGCAGCTCGCCGTCGAGCACCTTCGCCGAGCGCACCGTCAGCGCTCGCGCGTTTGCGCCCGGCACCGCGTCGAGCACGTCGACCGTCGTGTCGGCGAGCGGACGCACGAACGCGCGCAGGGGCGGCAAGCCCAGATCCGGCTGCCCGTCGACCGCGGTGACGCGCAGCACGCCCGCGATCTCGGTGTCCGTGCCGACATCGCGAGCCGTGAGCGCGACGATGGTCGATCCCGCTCGCTTCGCCGTCGCCTCGATCGTTCCGGCGGCGACGTTGGCGACGACGCCGGCGTGGCCGCTCTGCACGTTCGCGTCGACGAGTTCGTACGATCCCGAACCGCCGACGATGCGGCTCAGCGGCCGAAAGGTCATCGACTGGTCGATCTGCACCGTGCCCGCGAGCGGCACCATCTCGGCCTTCGCGTTCGAGCGCACCTGCACGGTCATGTCGCGCTCGGTCTTCTCGCCGCGCGCGTCGGCGACGGTGACGGTCACCGCGACGTCGCTGTCCGGCGCGTTCGGGTCGGCGTGCCGCACCGCCATGCGCCCGTCTGCCGTCACCATGGCGCGCACCGGCTGCTCTTCGCCCGAGGCCTGCGCGGCCGTCGCGCTCTCGAGCATGATCGGGTCTCCCTCGGGATCGACCCAGCCCTCGAGCACCGGCAGCACCAGCGTGCCTCCGGGTGCCAACTCGGGGCTCGGCCACTCGCGCTGACAGCCCTCCACCGGGCACCACTCGGGTGCCGTGCTGGTGCCCGGATCCACCGCCGTGAGCCTGACCGTGGCCGGCTCGGAGACGTTGACGCCGTCGGTGACGCGATACGTGAAGCTCGCCGATCCCGTCGCCTTCGGTTCGGGATCGATGACGAGCGACTGCCCGTCGGGCAGCATCGACACGCGTCCGAACTCCGACGGCAGGCCCCCCGCCAGCCCCTCGGGAACGATCGTGAGCACGTCTCTGCGGTTGGGGTCGTAGTCGTTGAGCAGCACCGGTAGCGAGGCGGGCTCACCGGCACGCACCCCGAACGCGTCGTCCACGGCCACGGGCGGCACCTGCTCGGTGACGTCGGTCACGACGACCACGCCGCTGCGCTCCTTCGGCGGGTCGACGAGCGACCACTGCTCTACCGGAATGAGCTTGCCGTCGGGCACCGTCCACATCATGCCGGTGCGCTGCTCGGCCACGAGCGCGCTCGAACCGTTCGAGCGAATCACCGGTTCCGGCTCGCCCGGCATCTTGGTGTCGGGGTCGAGATCGAGCGGGATCGGGCCGCCCGACGACGACCACAGCAGACCCTCGCGCGCTCCCAGCCAGGCCGCATAGCGCTGCTCGCCCACCTGGGTCGGCTGCGTCGGAGCGCCGTCGGCCTCCGCGACGCGCTCGGCCCGCGTCTCGCTCCCCCTCGGTTCGACGCGGAGCAGCCCTTCGGCATCCGCGATCAGCACGTCGCCGCCCGCCTCCTCGGTGCTCGACGCCTGCAGCAGCGCCTCGGCAGCGGCCCCGGTCTCGATCGGGCCGTTCACCCCCTCAACCCACAGCGCACCGCTCTCGGGGGCGAACAGCGCCCACGCCCCGCTCACGATCGCGAGCTGCGCGTCCTCGGCCGGAATACCCTCCGGCACCGCTTCAGCGCCCTCGAAACGACCCTCGCCCACGTCGTACCAGCGAAGCTCGGCAGCCTCCGCCGAGAACATCGCGACGCGGCCGTCGGCGTCGATCGCCGCCGCGTCTGCGAAGAACGCGAGCGCGTCTTCTTCGGCGTCCTCCGCGTCTGGGTCGTCTTGCTGCGCCCGTTCCTCGGCGAACGGGTCGAGCAGCATCGGGTCGCTCAGCCCCGCCTCGGCTCCGCTCGCCACGTCGCCGAAGCGCGAGAGATACACCTCGCCGTCGTCGGTGCGAAACAACACCGAATCCCCCGCGACGATCATGTCCCTGGTGCCCTCGGGCGCGCGCATCGCGTTGGGGGTGTCATCGTCGCCGGCCGCGCCTGCGACCGGCTGCGCGTCGGCGTCGTCCTTATCTTTCTTCTTGCTCTTCTTCTCGCCCGCGGCGTCGCTGTCTCCGAGATCTTTCGGCAGCGTCGGATCGACGGTCCACACGCGGCCGTTGCCGTGGCTCAGCACCGCGCTCTGAGCTCCGAACTGCAGCACGCCGCTCGGATCCTCCACCTGACGCACCGTATCGATCTCGGCCGTCAGCGTGTTCACCCGCGCGTACTGGCCCGAACTACGAACGGCCCACACCGACGGCTCCTCGCGCGGGGTCTCGCGGGCGTCGTAACCCGCCGCGACCACCGCGATCGTCGCGATCACCGCGACGGATACGCCGCCCGCGATCCAGGTGACCAGCCGCGAACGACGCCCCGGGTCAGGCGTCTGACGCCGCCGGGCCGCGCCCCCGACGCGAGAAGCCCGAGCCATCAACCGCCTCCCAACAGCGCGAACAGGATGCCGCCGCCCACCGAGAGCACCGCCACCGCCGAGCCGACGCCGATGAGCACCGGCTTCAGCACCGACCCGGCTCCGCCGCGGCCGCTCTCGGTGAGTTCCTCGTGCCGCCTCGCCAACTCGGCGCGCTTCTGCGCCCGCCCCGACTGCTGCACGCTCGAGATCACCGGGCCGCGCTCCCCTCCGGTCGCTGCGACGGGCGGTATCCACTCCGAGCGCACCACGTCGAGCGGGGTCACGTCGTAGCCGTGCATGCGCTGCAGCTGCTGCAGCGCCTCGCCGAAGCGCTGCATCGAGGGGAAACGCTGCTCCGGTGCCTTCGCGAGGGCGCACGCGATGACGCCGTCGAACGCCTCGTAACCCCGGGCCCCCGGCACCGGCACGTACTTGGCGCGGGCGATGCGGTCGCTCATCGCGTGCCGAGTGTCTTTGCCGCCGTCTGGCCTGGCGAAGGGCGAACGGCCCGCGGCGAAAGTGTAGAGTGTCGCGGCGAGCGACCAGACCTCACTCGGGACGGTACCCGAGGTCTGCCGCGCGATCACCTCCGGGGCGGCCCACGGAATCGACATCGCCTCGCTCGTACCCTCGCCCCGCATCTGCCCGCGCAGCGACACGATGCCGAAATCGGCGAGCACGGGGCGACCCGTGGTGGCGAGCAGCACATTCGACGGTTTGATGTCGCGGTGCAGGATCCCCGCGCGATGCGCGGTCTCGAGCGCGCCCGCCAGCCGCACGCCGGCGTCGAGCACCTGGTCGAGGGGCCTCACATCACCGCCCGACTTCGAGCGGAACGACTCGGGGCAGAACTCCATCGCGATGTAGGGGCGACCGTCGGTCGAGACGCTCGCGGCGAAGATGGACACGATCGAGGGGTGGCTCGAGAGCCGCGCCATGGCGTCGGCCTCGGCCTCGAAGGCCGAGCGATCCTCGGCCGAACTCAGCACGGTCGCACCGCGGCTGCCACCCGTCAGCACCTTCACCGCGACCACACGGCGCGGCATGTTCTGCTCATACTGGAACACGTGCGCGAAGCCGCCAGAACCCAGAGGGCGCACATAGTTGAAGCCCGATATCTGCGGGGGGCTCACCGCGGCGGCGCTAGACATGACTCATCGCCGTGAGTGAACACCCGTCGGAAAACATACAGTCAATAGTATGTGACTCGCCGCGACTCAAGTGCCATCGCGGCCACATTCTTCCGCCTTCATCTGCTGAATCCGCGCGGGATCGGCGCGCGCTCCGCACAGCCCGTCGTTCGCACGCCCTGCCTGCCCGCCAGACCCCGCTCCGGCGCGGTTCTGATTCGGTTCCGGCGCGGTTCCGGCGTGGTTCCAACCCAACCCGGTTCCGGCGCAACCCGGCTTCGGCGCAACCCGGCTCCGGCCAGCTCCCTCCGCTCCGGCCAGCCGCCTTCGCTCCGCACGCCGCTCGCCAGCGGCGTGGATTCGACTAACGGCGTGAGTTTTCCGCCGATTCGGCACGCCGTTACTCGAATCCACGCCGGAAGACGCAGGCGCGCACACGCACGCACACGCACGCGCGTGGGTAGGATGCTCGGGCTCAAGCTACCGCGCTGTCACCCCGGTGATCTGCGGTGCCCCGTCGATCACCTGGATGCTGCCGTACAGCTGGAAGGTCGAGCTACGGGGCGAGGGGTGGGGGTTGCCCGGGGTCGCCACGCTGGTGACGGTGATCACCGCGGGCTGCGAGACGAAGCCGGTCTCCGAGAAGCTCTCGAATCCGCCCGCCTGCGCGGATACGCTCAGCTCTTCGAGGCGCGTATCGCGCGTGATCGACGGGCACTCCGGGTCCATATTGCCCGGCACCTGCGTGCAGAGCTGGATCCGATCCTGCACCTGCGTGAGTACCGCCTGCTCGAAGCCGGCGTTTGGTTCGAGCAGCAGAGAGACCGACTGCGGACGGCTGCCGGGTGCCGCGACGCGCACCTGCTGCGAGGCCGCGTCGAAGTATCCGCTCGACACGGCCTCGACCAGGTACTCCCCCGGGTACAGCGCGAAGACGCTGCCGCCCGCGCTGAGCTTGGCCTCGGCACCGCCGATCTTGATGCGGTCGACGCCGCCGCCGCGCACCTCGATCTCGGTGAGGAGCGGCTCGTCGATGCGCCAGTTCTTCTCGGTGCCATTCTCGGTGCCGGATCCATCGTCCCCGGACCCGCCCGCAGCAGAACCGCCGCTCGTCAGCGTGAACACGTGCTCGAACTGCTCGCCGCCGAGCGAGAGCGTCGCGCGAACGCTCGCCGACCCGTCGGACTCGTCGACGTTCTCGACCGCGAGCACCCGAATCCGCTCGTCCGCGCCGCTGAGCGCGTCATCCAGCAGCGTCGCGCCGGTCGCGGCAGGATCCACCATCGCATCGGCACCGCTCGCATCACCGGCCGCAAGATAGTCGAGATACTCGCGCACCACGGCGTCGGGTTCGGCCGCCGAGACCTGCGGTTCAGCCTGCTTCTGCGGTTCGGGATCAGCGCTCGCCGCTTCCGGAAGGTTCGCAGAGTTCAGCAGCACGATGCCGACGACCACGACCGCGATGAGGATCACGGCCGCCGCGATGAGGCCGATGAGGAGGCCGAGCCTGCGGCGCTTGGGTTCCTCCTGCGGCGCGGTCTGGAATTGGGGCTGGGGCTGGGGCTGGGGCTGGGGCTGGGGCTGGGGCTGGGGCTGGGGCTGGGGCTGGGGGGATTGTGGCTGCTGCTGTGCGAGGTGAGGAGCTGCCGGAGGAAAGGGCGGCACGTACGGCTGCGTCGCCTCGGGCGAGGGAGGCAGTTGAGGAGTCACGGCCGATGTTGCCAGAGACTGCGGCATCGGGGTGGTCGGCTGATCCGCAGTAGGAGGCCTGGGCTGCATCGTCTCGGGCGCGGGATGCGCGAGCTCCCCGCCCGACTGCTCGGAGATCCACTGCCGCAGGGCAGGGTAGGAGTTCGGGTGCGCGGCGATCGCGGGCCACAGATCTTCGCGCTCGTCGGCGAGCTGCGCCAGCTGCTCGGGCAGAAGGTCGGGAGACAGGCCGCCCCTCGCGTCGGCTCCGTTCGCCGTCGAGTTCCAAGGTTCGTAGCTCATCGCTTCGACCCCGCCTCCTTCTGCTTGTCGCGCTCCATAACACCCGCGCCTCCGCAGAAAAGTCTATGAGACCTCGATCCGACTCCAGACCCACAAATCCAAATCGCTGGCATCGATTCTCGCAGGTTCATTAAGCAGGTTCACTAAACAGGAGCGGTCACGTTGTCGTTTGCGGCACACTCGGCCTCGCTTGTTCGATCTGATCCATCCAAGCTGTGAGTTCTGGGTAGCCATTGGGGTGCTGACGGACAAAGCTCCACAGCTCCGGGTGCACTGCCGCAATCTCGGCCAATTCGTTCGCCGGGGTCGACGGGTTCAGCACCTTCCGCATCGCACTCACGGCTTGCTGCTCCCTTCCCGCCGGGGCAGCGCCCACGTCGGCGGCTCCCTGAGCCTCGATCCACTCGATCAGAGCGACATAGGCATTCGGATGTCTACTGACAAACCAGCGCAGTCGCGGGTAAGCTGCAGCGATATCTGCCAAATCAGCCGCTCCCGTTGCCGGATCGAGCACCATCTCCGCAGCTAGGTTCGGCTCGTACTTCCCCACCTGGTCGGGTGCAGAAGTGTTCGCGTTGACCTCAGAAGACTCGACGGGTTCAGCATGAGGGGTCGACGGTTCCGCAAGCTCCTTTCTCGTGAGCCCAACGTCAAGAATCCCACCACCGGCCCCCAGCTCGATGATCGCGTGTATCGCGCTCGGGTCAGCCGCTTCAATCACGGCGGCGAACGCCCGCATAAACGACCGGTACTCGGCGTAGCCTTCCACGGTTTTCGGAGCGACTGGCACGAAAAAGTAGGTGGTCTGACTCGTGCGATACTCTCGCAGGCAGGTGACCACATGGGTGCGGTTTCCATGAGCCGAAGCTTCAACGGTGAAGTGCACCATTGTCACGCCGGCCCAATTCTTGACCAGTACACTGAACGCACTCTCGTATTCGTCATCGAGACGCAGCAGTTTCTGCGTGTCCACGGTCTGCCTTGCGTACTGCAACACCAGCTGTGCAGAGAGGGCGGTGTCAATCTCCACACGTGAGTGGTGATATTTGTGTTCCTTGGCCAAGATTCGCTCCGTCTCCAGTGGGAAAGGTCAATCCGATCAAGAAGCCGTGTGATTGCCCGTAACGGCGTCGATCCACTGCACCAATTCAGGGTAGGTATTGGGGTGTAGCCGTATGTGCCCCAGGAGCTGTGGGTGCGCACCGGCGATCTGAGCGAGTGTCTGAGCCGACGTCGTTGGATCAGCAACCAGCACAGCGGCGGAGTAGAGATCGACCGTTTCAGGCTCCGACCTCTCGGGGTGGGTTGCTCCGGCAGCGCGGCCGGGTGCAGCGGCGTCCGGTGTCGCAACAGGATGGGCCGGCTCGAACGTAGCGACGGCTACCTCAGTGTTCTCTTGCGCGGCACCAGCGTTCTGGAGCATGTTCATTCGAGCAGTTCGAGCACGGGCAGCCAGGTCTTGCGCTTGGCTGCTTCCCTGGTTCCGCTTCAAGAAGTATCCTGCCGAGAAGGTTCCGGCTCCCACGAGAATCACGGTGGCGGGAGCCGCAACAACATAGCCGGGAGTGCTGTACCAGTACACAACCCCAATCACGAAGACAATCGTCCCCACGATCTCCAACGCTCGGTAGAGATTCGTCTTCTGGTCTTCCTGCACGCCGCATCCTCACTCGCGTGAACAGCCGACGATCGATAACCTCAAAGGTCGCGCCGCTCACGAACAGCCTAGTGTCCCGCGGATATTCGTGACAGAAATGCAAGTGGCGGGGTGAGAAACCCATTGAGAGGGATACCCCCCCACATAGG